>CAZKFA010000005.1:11592-35010 GCA_964551925.1 uncultured Gammaproteobacteria bacterium | reverse complement strand
TTACCCCGCCATTTTGGCAATGCTAACTGGTGTACGGCTGAAGCCCTTTTGGGACTCCAATTCTGCCATTTTGGATTCAACTGACTTGGCCTTGGCTAAAGTGCTCTGTACTGAGGCTACGCCGAGCTTGGCGCTAAACAATCTCTCTGGCTGTACTGGTGTAGCCTCTTTTGTGGTTTTTTTGGATAGGTTCTTGGTGATAAGTGTTGGGCTTGAGTAACTGACGGGTCTAGTGAAAAGAGCCTTAACTTCTTTATCCACTGCATCTTCTTGCTTGGCCTCTAGTTGTAGTCTAAAACCCCGCTCATCCGCTAATCTTATCTTAGACAACACTATTGATTCCTTCTGAGATTCATCATCGGTTTTTAAGCGAGCTGTTTTATCGAAACTTTGTTTTGAAACAGGCCTTGTATCTCTTGTGTAAGTTTTGCCATTGAGGCGATCGTTTATTATTTCAGCGGTTGATTTGGACATGCCCTTATTAAACAACTTTTGGGTTAAGCTTTGGTTAAAATAACGTGATTTTACCGACAGAAAAAGCTAAGAACCTTCTAATCTTAAGATTTTTTTCAGTAAGAATTTGCGTTTCTCTTTGACTAGTCTTGCTATTATAGAGCTTCGCGTCTAAGGGACTTGTCCTTTAAGGATGCAATCTAAGCTCTTACGAGCTGAAAACCCAAAGAGAACAACATGGCCCTAAAAAAATATAAACCTAGAACACCAGGCTCTCGCGGCACGATCCTATTGGACCGCAGCGATGTAACCGGTAAAAGCACCGATAAAAGATTATTGGGTAAATTAACCAAATCCACTGGTAGAAACAGTTCTGGAAAGATTACTTGTAGACACAAAGGTGGCGGTAACAAAAAGAAATACCGTAAAGTAGATTTCAAAAGAGAAAAATTTGGTATCAAAGCAGAAGTGCGTGCGATTGAGTACGATCCAAATCGCAATGTGCATATAGCTTTGCTCGTTTATCAAGATGGTGAGAAAAGATATATTCTTGCTGCACAAGGTTTGGTAATTGGTACCATCGTAGAATCTGGTCCAGAAGCGGACATCAAAGTTGGTAACGCGTTACCAATGAGAGAAATACCTCTAGGTACTATGATTCACAATATCGAAATCCACCCGGGACGTGGAGCGCAGATGGTGAGAGCAGCTGGTAATTCAGCTCAATTGCTAGCGAAAGAAGGTGAGCAAGCTACTTTGAGATTGCCTTCTGGTGAAATGAGAAGAGTCCCAGTAGATTGCATGGCAACTATTGGAGAGCTTGGTAATTCTGATTGGAAGAATATTGTTTGGGGTAAAGCTGGTCGTAAGCGTCACCAAGGAATTAAGCCAACAGTACGTGGTTCTGCGATGAATCCAGTCGATCACCCACATGGTGGTGGAGAAGGTAAATGCCCTATCGGTGGTATTCCTAAAACTTATACAGGTAAGCGTGTTGGTCGTAAGACTAGAAGAAACAAAAAACTTTCTTCTAAGTACATCATCACCAACAGAAAAGGTAAGAAAATAGCGAAAGCTTAGTAAAGAAGAGAGATAAAAATGGCAAGATCACAAAAAAAAGGACCTTATGTACATGAATCACTTTGGCGCAAAGTCAAAGAAGCTCGTGAACAGGGTGGTGGCAGTAATAAGAAAGTTATTAAGACTTGGAAGCGTGCATCTATGATACTTCCAGAGATGGTTGCTATGACAATCGCAGTTTATAATGGTCGTAAATTTGTGCCAGTTTATTGCACTGAGTCTATGGTTGGTCATAGATTAGGTGAGTTTGTGGCAACTAGAACTTTTAAGGGACACTCTGGTGCGAAGAAAGCAGAAGTTGGTGCTAAACCAGCAGCAGCTCCAAAACCAGCAGCTAAATAAGGGAAGTATATGAGCGAAGCAAAGAAAATTATCAAAGCAAAATTAGGATTCGTCAGACAGACGCCTCGTAAATTGCGTCGTACTGCTAATCTAGTACGTAATAAGACAGCTGGTGAAGCTGTTACTCAATTAGGTTTCATGCCTTATGCAGCTGCAGAGCCAATCTTGAAGCTAATTACAAGTGCTATGGCTAATGCTGGACATAATCAGTCAGTAGAGAATCCTAGTGCGTTAATCGTATCTCAGTTATTGATTGATGATGGCGTGATCTACAAGAGATGGCGTGCAGCAAACAAAGGTAGAGCGCATGGTATCAAAAAGAGAAGTGCTAAGTTGCAAGTTGTTCTTAGTGAGATGACTGGAGCTGAGTATGCTAAGTACGTTTGGGAAGTTTCCCCACGTAACAAAAAACTCAAGAAAGATGATTCATCTAAGAAAAAAGTAACTACAAAGAAAACAACTGCTAAAAAAGAAACAGCAGAAAAAACTACTACAAAAAAGAAAGCAGTAACAAAGAAAAAAACAACTGCTACTAAGAAGAAAAAAGAAGAAGAGGTAAAATCTTAATGGGACAGAAAGTATCACCACTAGCCAATCGTTTGGGAATTACAGAGACTTCAGACTCTGTAACTTTTGCTGAATTCAGAAGTGGCGAATTCGCTGCAGTTCTTCAAGAAGATACTGCAATTAGAACTTATTTGATCAAGAAGCTTAAAAACGCTGGTCTAAGCAAAGTGCTTATTCAACGTAAGCCAGGACAAATTCAAGTCGGCATCGTTACTGCTAGACCAGGTTTGATATTTGGTAAAGCGAGTGAAGGTCTTGAACAGCTTAAAAAAGAACTTGCTGCTTTAGTTAACAGACCAGAATTGAATCTTGTTGTTAATGTATTTGAAGTTAACAAAGTTGATTTGGATGCTCAATTAATTGCTGAATCAATCGCTCAACAACTTGAAAGAAGAATTGCGTTCAGAAGAGCCATGAAACAGTCTATCCAACGTGCTATGAGAGCTGGTGCTAAAGGCATTAAGATCATGACTTCTGGTAGATTGGGTGGTATTGAGATTGCTCGTAGTGAGAAATCTCAAGAAGGTAGCGTTCCTTGCCACACTTGGAGAGCTGATATTCATTATGGTTTCGCACAAGCCTATACTACATATGGCGTTATTGGTGTCAAGGTTTGGTTAAACAAAGGGCTTCTTCAACCAAATGAGAAATCTAGACCTAATATCAAAGCTGCTGCTGGACAACAACAGTCAGAGGAGGTGGTGACATTAGCGGCTTAAGCTAATTAACCATAAGGAATTTATGTTATTACCAAAGAGAACAAAACATAGAAAACAAATGCGAGGACGTATGAAGGGTAAAGAAACCCGTGGTGCTCAAGTAAGTTTTGGTGATATTGCTTTGCAATCAACTGAGCCTGGCTGGATTACTTCAAGACAGATTGAAGCAGCTAGAAGAGCGATGGCTCGTCACATCAAACGTGGTGGTCGTATTTGGATTAGAGTATTTCCTGATAAACCAGTTACTCAGAAACCCGCTGAAACACGTATGGGAGCCGGTAAAGGTAATCCAGAGTATTGGGTAGCAGTTGTGCGCCCAGGAAGAGTTTTGTTTGAGATTGCAGGTATTGATTTAGCTTTAGCTCATAGGTCGTTAGAGCTGGCAGCAGCAAAATTCCCTGTTAAATGCAAAATCATTCTTAGAGAGGGTTTGAGCTTACCAACTAAAGGATAGAGAATATGATAGTTAAAGTAAAAGATTTAATTGATAAAACAGATGTCGAGCTAAAGGAAGAACTTAGTTCTTTGCAAGACAAATTGTTTGAGACCAAAATGAGTTTTCATGCTCGTAAGCTAGAGAATACTAGTGCAATGAGAGAGATGCGTAAGTCTATCGCTAGAATATTAACTATTTTGAAAGCAAGAGAGGATAAAGAGTAAGATGCCGAAAAGAACATTACAAGGACAAGTAACTAGCAAGAAGAGCGATAAGACTATTGTTGTTACCGTTGAACGCAACAAAAAACATAAAGTTTATCAAAAAGTAATTAACTTCACTAAGAAGTTTATGGCTCATGATGAAGATAACTCGGCGAAAGAGGGCGATACGGTTGTTATTGAAGAATCAAGACCTTATTCTAAGAATAAGACTTGGGTACTTAAGACTATTACGGAGAGGGCAGTTTAAAAATGTTACAACAAGAAAGTGAATTAGAAGTAGCAGATAACACAGGAGCCAAAAGAGTTCGTGTTATTCGTGTGCTTAAAGCAAACTCTAATAATGCTGGTTTAGGCGATGTCGTAGTGGTAACAGTTAAAGATGCTGTACCTAACATGCCAGTAAAGAAATCAGAAGTTGTTAAAGCAGTAGTGGTACGTACACGCAAACGTAATAAGCGTAAAGATGGTAGCTGGATTAGCTTTGATCAGAATGCTTGTGTGATTATCGATAAAGATGGTAATCCAAGAGGATCTCGCGTGTTTGGTCCAATAGCAAGAGAGTTACGTGAAAGAGGATATATGAAAATTGTATCTTTAGCTCAAGAGGTAGTTTAATTATGGCAGTCAAAAAACAGATACGATATACCAAATCAGCAAGATCACCAAAAGTTAAATCTGGTGCTAGAGTGGTGGTTTCGCAAGCTTTGATCAAAAAAGGCAAACGTAATCTTAGAGCCAATCTGCATGTTAATAAGGGCGATGAAGTTATTATTATCAGTGGTGATGACAAAGGTAAAATCGGTAAGGTTTTAGAAGTATTCCGCGACAAAGGAAAGATTATTGTTGAAGGTATTAATGTTGTAAAAAGACATAGACGCGCTTCTGGACCTGGACAAGAAGGTGAGATTGTAGAAATGGAAGCGCCAATTTTTGCAGCGAAAGTTATGCATTGGGATGCTGAATCTAAAAAAGCCTCTAGAGTTGCTCACAAAGTAACTGATAGCGGCAAGAAAGTTCGTATCCTAAAAACTACTGGGGAGCAAATCGACTAAGATAGAAAAGAGAAAAATATGAAAAGCTTACAAGAACAATACACAGAAGAAATCTCTAGCAAACTCAAGCAGACTTTGGGTTTGACTAATGACTATGCTATTCCAAAATTGGACAAAATTGTTATTAACTTTGGACTAGGTGAGTCAGCGACTAATGCTAAGACTCTAGAGAATGCGGTTAATGACTTAACTAATATTGCTGGTCAGAAACCAATTATTACTAGAGCCAAGAAGTCAATTGCAACTTTCAAAGTCAGAGAGAATATGGCGATTGGACTTAAAGTTACTTTGCGTAAACAAAGAATGTATAACTTCTTCTCTAAGCTAGTTAACGTTGCTTTGCCTCGCGTAAGAGACTTTCAAGGATTGTCTTTCAAGAGTTTCGATGGCAGAGGTAATTATACTTTTGGTGTTAGAGAACAGTTAATTTTCCCTGAGATCAGATATGACAAAGTTGACGCAGTTAGAGGTATGGATATAACTATCTGTACTACAGCAACTAATGATGAGCATGCTAGAACTTTGTTGCAAGTATTGGGATTCCCTTTTAAGAAAACAGGAGCTAAAGCGTAATGGCAAAGAAATCATCAGTCCAAAAAACAAGAAAGAAGAGAAAGCTTATTGCTAAGTACGCGTCTAAACGTGCTCAGATTAAAGCTTTGATGGCTAATCCAGAGTTGGATTTTGAGCAAAGAATAGCTTTACAAAAGCAATTAGAATCATTGCCGTTGAACTCATCTAGAGTAAGAGACAAGAGCAGATGCTGGTTGACTGGTAGAGCAAGAGGATATCACCGTGATTTAGGTTTGTGTCGTAACGCGTTAAGGTTAATGGCGCATCAAGGGATGATACCAGGGATGACCAAAGCCAGTTGGTAAGCGGAGAAAATATAATGTCAGAAACAGCAGTAATAGATAGAAAAAAAATAATCAACAAAACTAGTAACGATCCAGTTGCTGATTACTTCACACGTTTGCGCAATGCGTTACTAGCAAATAAAGAAACGGTATTGGTGCCGTTTAGTAAGTTCAAGTTAGAGCTTACTAAGTTAATGAAAGCAGAAGGTTATTTGGCTGATTATAAAGTAACTAATGAAGATGACGTTGCAATCAAGTCTATCGAGATAACATTGAAATACTCTAAAGGTAAATCTGTTATTCAAGGAATGCGTAAAATTTCTAAACCTGGTTTGAGAAAATACAGTAAAGCAAAATACGCTCCTAGAGTATTGAGTGGTTTGGGAATCAGTATCTTGAGTACTAATCAGGGATTGATGACTGACCGTAAGGCGCGTAAAGAGAAAGTTGGCGGAGAACTTGTTGCTCAAGTTTGGTAATTGAAAGAGGAAGAATTTATGTCAAGGATTGGTAAAAGAGAAATTAACATACCCCAGGGAGTCGAAGTCAAAATCGAAACTACTCCTGCTGGACAGAAGATTTCCGTTAAAGGACCGAAAGGTCAATTGCAACGTGTGATAAGACCTGAGATTGAGGCGCAGGTAGAAGGCAATCTACTAAAGATTTTGCGTAAGTCAGAGGATCGTAGATCAAGAGCATTGCATGGATTAACCAGAACGCTTGTTGCAAATATGGTTCTTGGAGTTAATCAAGGTTTCAAGAAAGAACTTGATATCGTTGGAGTTGGTTTCAGAGCTTTACTTAAGGGTAAGAATTTAGATTTCCAAATTGGTAGATCTCACCCTGTTATAGTTGAACCACCGTCAGGGATTGAGTTTAACGTCGAAGAAAATAATACCCGTATTATTGTTAATGGCTATGACAAAGAGTTAGTTGGTCAAATAGCAGCGAATATTATCGCTCTTCGTCCACCAGAACCATACAAGGGCAAAGGTATTAGACACAGAGGTCAGAAGGTTAAGCGTAAGGCTGGTAAGTCTGGAGCTAAAGCTTAATAAGGAGTAGTTATGTCATTAGTAACAAAGAAAGAACAAAGACAACAGAGACATTTTAGAGCACGTAAGAAACTTCACGGTAGCAGTGAGAGACCTCGTTTGAGCGTCTATCGTTCTAATAAGCATATTGAAGCGCAAATTATTGATGACGTTGAAGCTAAAACTGTTTGTGCGGTATCTTCAGCATCTAAGGATCTTAAAGGGCGCATCAAGGGTTATGATGTAGCTGGCGCTGAAGTTGTTGGCAAGGCTATTGCTGATAAGGCTAAGGCTCAAGGTATTGAAGCCGTGATCTTTGATTGTGGTGGTAATAAATACCACGGCAGAGTGAAGGCACTAGCAGAAGCAGCTAGAAAAGCGGGATTGAAATTTTAGGAGCAATTAATGTCAGAATCAAAAAATAAAGAAGAACAAGAATTCGAAAAAGAAGTTGAGGCTGCAACTGAAGCCTTGCATTCTGAAGAAGTAATTGCTGATACAACAGCTCCAGAAGCTACAGCGGATACGACTGTTGTTGCTGATGGTGTAGCGCGTAAGCCTTCTGCCAAGGCTGATACACGCAAGCCAAGAAAAGACGTTAAAGAAACCAAAGCTGCTGAAGAGCCTGCTAATAATGATAGACAAGGCGGCGGACAAGCTCATGGTAAAAGAAAAGGTGGCGGACACGGTGGGCAAGGAGCCGGTCGTCGCAAAGGTAGAAATGAACAAGCTGAGCAAAGCGAGTTCGTTGAGAAGGTTGTACAAGTACGTCGTGTAACTAAGGTTGTGAAGGGTGGTAAGAAATTGTCATTCAGAACTACTGTAATTATTGGTAACGAGAAAGGTAAAGTAGGAGTTGGTGTTGGTAAGGCTGCTGAGGTTTTGATTGCTATTAAGAAGGCAATTGCTGATGCTCGCAAGAATCTTGTTGATATTGATACTGTTGCAAAGACTAATACTATTTCTCATACTGTTTATGGTGAAGCTGGCGGCTCAAAAGTATTGCTGAAGCCTGCTGCCGATGGTACTGGAATTATTGCTGGTGGTACAGCGCGTATCGTATTGGAGTTAGCTGGTGTTGGTGATATATTGAGTAAGTCTCAAGGATCTAAGTCTCCATTAAATGTTGCTCGTGCGACAGTCAATGCATTGCAGTCATTGAGAAGCTTCCAAGAAGTCGCTAGTTTAAGAGGTATGTCAGTTAAGAAGATGTTGTTTGTCTAAACAATAATGTAGGTAAAAATTATGGTAACAAAAACTAAAAAGAAAGACTTATCAATCAAGCTAGTGCGCGGTACTGCCGCTGCTGATGAAAGACAGCTCAAAGTGCTTCATGCATTGGGTTTGCGCAGATCAAAACAAACTGTTCAGCGTGATAACTCAGCTACTATCAAAGGTATGATCAACAAAGTAGCACATTTAGTTGAGGTAACAACAAACTAGGAAAAACTTATGTCAAGCATATTAACAGAACTTAAGCCTGCTAAAGGCGCAATCAAAAAGAGATTCAAGAAGGGCAGAGGCATCACCTCTGGCTCTGGTAAGACTTGTGGTCGTGGACACCGTGGACAGAGATGTCGTTCTGGTTTCTCGCAAGATCCAAGACGTGAAGGTGGTCAGACTCCTTTGTACAGAAGACTTCCAAAAAGACAACTTAACTCTAGACCTAACCGTAAAGAATTCAGCGTTGTTAATCTTTGTGATTTGCAAGATATCGTGGATATCGGCATCACAGAAATTGATGAGATTGTATTACTAGAAACTGGTAAGATCAAAACCTTGGCAAAATGGGGCGTAAAAGTCCTTGCTAATGGACAAATCAAAAAAGCTATTACTGTCAGAGCACAACAATTCAGTACTGCAGCCAAAGAAGCAATTGAAAAAGCTGGCGGCACGGCGACTGTTATTAGTTCAGAAGCTTAATAGTATCTCACTAGTAAATTGAAATGGTTATTATACACTGTATAGTACTTTTATCTTTTTAATTATTGCTGAAAACTTTGCTATTACTGTCTTTATTATACGGCGTATAATAAGGTGATGCGGCTGAGAAAATAATAAATTCTCATGTTAGACTTATTACTATGGCTAAAGAAAAACAGGATAATTACAGCTTAAATTGGAACGACATTATGTCGGCTAGCGGTCTAAAAGAAAAAATCTTTTTTACTATTTTTATGCTTGCTATTTATCGTCTTGGAGTACATATTCCTTTGTATGGAATTGATCAAGAAGCTTTGAAAGCTAATCCTACATTGTCTTCTGGGTTGTTAGGTTTGGTAGATATGTTTGCTGGTGGTGCTTTAAGTGCCTTGTCTATTTTTGCGTTGGGTATTGGACCCTATATTACAGCGAGTATTATTCTGCAATTGTTAGTAGAAGTGATTCCGCCGTTGAAGGACTTACAACGCAATCAGGGAGAGGAAGGTAGAAAGCAATATCAACAAATGAATCGCTATGGAACTTTATTCTTGTCTGCTTTACAAAGTTTAGCTTTGACTCGTTTCCTTGATGTTGCTGGTATCGCGCCTAAGGCTGATGCAGCGTTTTATTTGACGACAATTTTTGTATTATCAACCTCTTGTATTTTAGTGATGTGGATTGGTGAAATTATCTCTGAGCGTGGCATTGGCAATGGTGCTAGCTTGTTGATCTTTATTGGTATCGCATCTAAATTACCTATCATGATTAAAGATACTGCTACTGCTGTAAGAGTTGGCTCTAGTCCGCAGTGGGGAGTTATTGCTTTGGTTGTGATCTTTTTTGCGATAACAGCTCTGATTATTTATCTACAAGAAGGTACTCGTAATTTGTTAATCCTTGGTGCCCGCAAAGTCGCTGGGCAAACTGCTCGTGGGCATTATTTGCCACTGAAGATTAATCCAGCAGGTGTCTTGCCGATAATTTTTGCTAGTGCTGTTTTATTTATGCCTGTGCAGTTGTTGACGTTCGCTGGTATACAAGATCGTTCTGTTTCGATGTTGATTAGAGAGTGGTTTGGCAAAATTCCTGGAGTGGCTTCATTGACCGGGACTCCGCTTGCTGACTGGGGTACGTGGCTCAGTATGCGTTTAGAGTATATGTTCTCTTATACTAAGATAGAACATTCAATTGCGTATTTTGTGTTGATTGTGGCGTTTACTTTTTTCTATGCGACTATAGTTACTAATCCTCGTGAGATGGCAGAGAACTTAAAGAAAGGTGGCTCAGCTATTGAAGGCATCAAGCCAGGTAGACCAACTTGTGATTACCTCGAGAAAATCCTTTCACGTTTAGTGTTTATTGGTGCTGTGGCTATTGCTTTGATTGCAGTACTACCAATTCACGCTGAACAATTCTGCCAGGTGAATACTTTGGGCGGACTAGGTTCTACTAGCTTAATCATTCTAGTTGGTGTGGCGATTGACTCGCGTAACCAAATACTGGCTTACGTACATTCACATCGTTATCAGACTAAATCTTTGTTGAGATAAGTTTTAGAGTAGGTGATCTTGGATCGGCTCTTTGATATTATCACTAGTAGCGATAGAGCTTTCACTAACGGCTTCTTTAGCTGGATAGATATTTAACTGTTTAGCAATTTTCTCTGAGAATAATACATGCAGGACTTTTGCTAATTCTTCAATTTCTGCTGTTTTTAGGGTCTCTGGATTGCAATTGATAGAGACAAAGAAATTTTTCCAATGTTGGTAATTGTAAGTGCTGGTCCAGTTTGAAGTCTTCTCTGCACGCTCAATTATTCCCTTAGTGAATAACTCCATCGAACCTGATTCTTTTAAATATTGCAAGAAAGCAGAGAAGCGTTGAGCATCTTGTGGGCTTACTCTTTTGACTGAGCTACCAGGACTAATAGCTTGTAAAAGATTTGGAAGCGCATAATTTGTACCCAAAATATCCTTTAATTTGTCGACCAATAATTGGTGAATGTTGCCAGAGTTAGCCTCGTAATCATATCTGGCTAAATGACTTGCTATGGTTGTTGGATTTAAGCTGTCTCTTAGTCTATATAGAATGGGATTGTTATTCACATCACCTTCTACGCTTTGTAGTAAAGCTCTACTAGATTCAATAGTTGGGTTACTAAGGAAGTCCTTGATTTGCGCTACTAAACCTGTTAGAAACTCGATTTGATCGGGACCAATATGGCTAAAAGGAATACTTAAAAGTTCTCCAATTCTAGCTGCATTCGGGTAGCTGCCCTGTAGTCGGAGGGTTGCTTGACGTGTCATTTCAGAACCTACTACCTTAAATCCAAGATCTTCTAGCTGTGCAGTGACATCAGCTTGTGATTGACCTCGTGCTGAATGATGCTTATCCGTTGCAATTAGATTTGTTAGGAATATAAAGATGTTACTATTTCTTGCTGCACGATCTTGCTCAGAATCAGCCTGTAGTAAGGATCTTGCCTCATTCCTTGAGACCTCTGCTACACTCGGGTCTGTTACAATTGTTCTTAAAACAGGTAGAGCTTTAGTGATATTCAAATCATGTTTATGGTCAGCTCTTGCTTTGGTCCCCGTGATCTCCTCGGGAGAACTCAAGAGAGTTCTTATTGCTGTAATAGTTTCATTCGATATAACCATGCTGATTATCTTACTATAATGTCGAGCATCTGTCAAGACTTATTTTTTTTGACTAAAAATACTTCTATTATAGGACTTTTGGCTTTGGCAAAATCCTGCTATAATGGTAAATTATGAACTACGATCCCACCAATGCTAGTAACAAACTTAGTATCGATTGGCAATCTGCCGAGCAGAGCTTTTTAACCAAGGTCTTTAATTGGATGTTTCTTGGTTTGTTGGCTTCTGGGGCGGCGGCTTTTTTGGTCGCGACTAATCCAGTAGTAATGCAAGCGCTTTTTGGTAACAAATTCTTGATTTTTGGTTTGATGATTGGTTTACTGGCGATGGTTTGGAATCTCAGTGCCAACGCTCACAAAATGAGTCCAGCAGCAGCTTCGGCTAACTTCTTTATCTATTCAGCTCTTAATGGTGTGGTTTTGAGTTCGGTGTTTGTGATTTATACAGCGTCATCGATTTTTAGTGTGTTTTGTATTACTGGAGCGGTTTTTGGTATGATGGCACTCTACGGTGCTACTACCAAGAAGGATTTGTCTGGAGTCGGTAGCTTTGCTATTATGGCATTGCTTGGTTTGATTGTTGCTCAAATAGTTAATATGTTCTTACATAGCACTGGTTTTGCAGCATTGTTGAATTACGCTGGGGTCTTGATTTTTGTTGCTCTAACTGCTTATGATGTACAGAAGATCAAGCAAATAGGACAAAGTGCGAACTATAACGCGAATATGTCTATAGTTGGTGCATTGGTATTATATTTAGACTTTGTTAATTTATTCCTGCTCTTGCTTAGGATAATGGGTAACCGCAGGGACTAACCTGCTATAATCGTAGATGGAAATTTTTGCTTGTTATCAAGCGGGCTGGTGCCTGCTTTTTTTTTCAGGTGAGTTGCTTTTAATTAAACATTTGCAGCTCTCAGGGAAGCGGCAAATTTAGGTGTTCGGTAAAACGAAGTTTTACGTTAGGAGACCTGTTTTCATGGAGAATATTTATGTATAAAATTGGTAAACAACTAGTCGAGGCAGCTGAGCAAATAGAAAGAGAGAAGAATATTCCGAAGGAAGTCTTCATTCGCGCTATTTGTGATGCTATTGCTGGCGCCTATCGCAAGAAGATGAAAATGCTTTCGTCTGACTCCATTCATGTACAGTTTGATGAAGAGACTGGTGAGATTGGTGTTTTTGTACCGAAGACTGTTGTTACCACTGTCACAGACCCAGTCCGTGAGATTCCTTTGACTCAAGCCCAAGAGTACATCCCAGATGTAGTTGAAGGTGAGATTCTTGAACTTGATGTTACGCCAGAAGATTTTGCGGAGTTTGGACGTATCGCTGCGACAACTGCTAAACAAATTATTACTCAAAGAATTCGTGAAGCAGAAAAGTCTAACCTCAAAGAAGAATTCAAGTCACGTGAGCATACCACTATGGCTGGTACTATCAAGCGTATTGAATACACTGTAAGAGGTCAGCCAAATGTAGTCGTTGATTTGGGTAGCTTTGATGTTCACATTCCGTTGCGTCATCAATTACCAAGAGAGAATTATCGTGTTGGTAATCGTATTAGAGTTTATATACTTGAGTACACTGAAGATCGTAGAATCCCTATGATACTTGGTTCTCACGTGCATGAAGATTTAGTTAGAGAATTGTTTGAACTTGAAGTACCTGAAATTGAGGATGGTACTGTTGTGATCAAATCTTTGGCTAGAGAAGCTGGTCAAAGAACCAAGGTTGCAGTGATCTCATCTAGTGATGATATTGATCCAGTTGGAGCTTGTATCGGAGCTAGAGGATCTCGTATCCAAAACGTTCTATCTGAATTGCGTAATGAGAAAATTGATATTGTCAGATATTCTGAAGATCCAGTTGATTATATTTCTAACGCATTAAGTCCAGCTGAAATCCTTACTGTGGCTTTGTTTAACGATGAGAATGGTAAGAGAGCTGAAGTTGTTGTAGCTTCAGATCAGTTAAGTTTAGCGATTGGTCGTGGCGGGCAAAATGTCAGACTTGCTGCTAAATTAACAGGCTGGAAGATAGACATTAAAGAAGCCGCCAAAGCTATATCAGCAGAGGATGAGCAAGAAGAAGTTCCTGATGAAGATCAGGTAGAAGCAGCTTAGTCAGCTGTTGTTAAGAAGGAGGTGCTAATAATAGGATGAAGGGAGTTCCAATTCGCAAATGTATAATTTGTGCTAATACTAAGGAACGGAACCAATTGCTAAGAATGATGCGAGATCATATTAGTGGTGCCCTGATTATCAATCCTACCGTGAAACAGTTTGGCAGATCCAGTTATGTATGTAAGGATGGAGACTGCAGAGAGAAATTAGCAAAACACAAGAAGTTCAGTAAAAGTTTTTGTGTCCCCGAGATAAAAGAAGAATAATGGTAAGCGCAGATAAAATTAGAATTTATGATTTAGCTAGGAATAATACTCCTAATGATCTTGATGAGAAACAAAAGAAACTTATTCAAGCTGAACTTACTAAAGAGATATTACGTGTTGCGCCAGAGTGTGGACAGCACCCTAAGACGGCCTCTAGCTCATTAGATGGTTATGCTATAGAAGATATATTAACTAAGATCAATGTCCCTCAGCTTGTCAAAACTGTTCTAGGAGATGCTTCTAGTGGTGCTGCTCCAGAGCAAGCTAAGCCTAAGGTTGAGGTTAAGCCTGATATTAAAAGACTTAAAATAGTCCGTAGAATTACTCTTACTGAGCAAGAAGAAACTCCAGAGCCGGAACCAGAAGAAGCTCTAAAGGAAGAAACACCTATTATTGCAGAAGAAACTCCAGAACTTAATGTTACTGATGGTTTGCACGATATCCTTAATAAAAAAGTAAATTATACGCGCGATTCTGTTAAATATACGGATATGAGTAATGTTCGCTCTATTCCATTGCGCCCTACTTTTACGCCGCCTCCTCAAAGTGCAGCTGGAGTTCCTGCCCAACCATATAGAGTTGCTAAGCCAACGGTTAATGCTCAAGGTATGGGGCGAAAGCGCAAACGTTCTCAGGGAGCTGATGATAGACCGAAGGTTGAACGTAAGCCAATGGCTAAAGAAGAAGATCTAGGACCATTAGAAATCACTATTACTGAGCCGATGACAGTAAGGGAATTGTCGCACAAGGTTAATATTCCTGAGACAGCGATTATTACTTATTTCTTCATGAAAAAAATCGCGAAGACTGTTAATGACATCTTAGAAAAAGATTTAATTGTTGAGTACTTAGAAACACAGAATTATATTGTGCATACTGAGTTGTCTGATGAAGGGCACGTTGAGCTCAAAACCACTCTAGAACAAGATGAGACTGAAGGTAATTTAATTACTCGTCCGCCAGTCGTAACTATTATGGGACACGTTGACCATGGTAAAACTACTCTTGTTGATACGATTCGCAAGACGAAGACTAAAATTGTTGATCAGGAATCCGGTGGAATTACTCAACACATTAGTACTTATAGAATTGAGATAAATGATTATGATGGTAATCCACGTAAGATTACTATTTTAGATACTCCTGGTCATGAGGCTTTTGCGGCAATGCGTAAGCGTGGAGCCAATGTAACTGACTTAGTCATCTTAATTGTTGCTGCTGATGATGGTGTCATGCCACAGACTATTGAGTGTATTAAGCATATTAAAGAAAATAAAATTCCTTTCCTTGTTGCTGTTAACAAAATCGATAAGCCAGGAGCTAATCCAGATAAGGCTTTGGGGCAGTTGGCTGAATACGATATTATTACCGAGAATTATGGTGGTCCAATTTCGTGTGCCATGATTAGTGCCCTAAATAATCAAAATATTGATGAATTATTAGAGAAAGTTATATTAGTTGCAGACGCGGAGTTGTCTGAGAAGATTCGTTCTAATCCTAATAGGCTTGCTGTCGGTACTGTGATTGAAGCAGAGTTGTCTCGTGCTAAAGGACCTCAAGCCACGATTATTGTTCAGAATGGAACTTTGCATGTTGGTGACTATATTGCTGCTGGTGCAGTTTCTGGTCGTATCAAGGCAATGCAGGATGAAACTGGTGCTATGGTTGATGAGGCTTTGCCTTCAACTGTAGTTAAGATCTTGGGTCTTTCTGGAGTGCCAAAGGCTGGTGATTCATGTAAGGCTTATAAGTCAATTCAGGATGCTAAGGCCGCGGCAGAGGAAATTGCTGATGAAGAGCTCGAGTCTAAGAGATTTAGAGGACTGTCAACTTTTGTCTCTGAAGTGAAAGAAGGACAGGAAAAAGAATTAAGAATTATTATTAAGGCTGATGTTCAGGGTTCTGCTGAAGCGATTTCGCATGAATTGAACAAGCTCTCTACTGGAGAGGTTTTGGTGAAGCCTATTACTATTGGTTCAGGATCTATTACTGCTAATGATATTCAAACTGCCGAACGCACAGGAGCTGTAGTTGTTGGATTCCACGTTGGAACTGATTCTCAGACTGCTAAGCTTGCTGAGAAGCTTGGAGTTAAGATCAAGTCTTATGAGATTATTTATAAACTAACTGAGGATCTTGAGAGAGCTGTTTTAGGTATGCATGAGCCAGAATATGAACAAGTTAAGCTTGGGCAACTTGAGGTGCGTAAGTTGTTTAATATCAACAATCGTAATGTTGCGGGCTGTTATGTAACTGATGGCAAAATTGTTAGAAATGAGATTGCTCGTGTTATTAGAGATGGTGTGCAAATTTATGAAGGTAAAGTTGATTACCTCAAACGCTTTAAAGATGATGCTCGTGAGGTCAAACAAGGTTTTGAGTGTGGATTGAGTTTTGAGAAATATCACGAACTGCAAGAAGGTGACAAGGTTGAGTGCTGGACTATCAAAGAATTAGCCAGAGTTAGGTTATAAAATTTCAGGCTATAGATTATGAAGAGCTTTGAGAGAAGAGAGAAGGTAGCCCGTGCAATTCAAAGAGAGTTGGCTGGATTTATTCAACAAGGTGGAGTGAAGGACGACCGTTTGGATAAACTTGTCTCGATTATTGGAGTTGATATTAACCCAAGCCTTAGCAGTGCGAAGGTATTCTATTCAGTGATGAATAGTGGTAATTCTGATTTTACGGCTAGTGGTACTCAAGCTGCTTTTGATCAACAAGCTGGATATTTAAGAGGCGTGATTGGGCGTAAATTGAATCTAAGATATGCACCGAAATTGATTTTTGTGGCAAGTGATTCTCTGAGTAAGGCTGTTGAGATGGTTGATTTGATTAATCGTACGGTTAATGAGGACAAGAGTCATCATGAGTCTATAGATGATGTTTTAGAGACTGATGATTAGAAGTTCTGTTGATCGCCATGAGATTTCTGGGTTTATTAATATTGATAAGCCAGAGGGTTGGACGTCTCATGATGTTGTGGCAAAGTTGCGAAAGATCCTTGGCATAAAGCGTATAGGACATTCTGGTACTCTTGATCCGTTTGCGACAGGTGTTTTGCCTATAGCTGTTGGTTCTAGTACGCGATTAATTCGTTTCCTTACTAAATCAAAAAAATATTTAGCTGAAGTGAATTTTAATTTTACAACTGACACTGATGATTTAACAGGATTGCCTCTAAAACAAAACTTAAATATTATTTCAGAAGAAGTTTTGTGTTCTAAGTTGCAGTCTATGATTGGTACTCAAGAACAGTATCCACCATTGTATAGTGCTAAAAAAATTAATGGCAAGAAGCTATATGAATTGATGCGTGAAGGGCAGTTGATTGATCTTGCTGATATTCAATCTAAGGCTATTACGATTTATGAAATCAAATTACTATCTTTTGATTATCCACTAGCAACTATAGAAGTTAGTTGTTCGGAAGGGACTTATATTCGTTCGATCGCAAGGGATATTGGTGGGCATTTAACTAAATTGAGAAGGTTAGAGTCTAATGGTTTTGATTTGCAATCAAGTGTGCGTTTTGAAGATTTAGTGGATGGTGATTTGCAGTTAGAGGATTTGATCTTGCAAAGTAAAGATTGTTTGGATTTGCCAGAGTTATGTTTTGAGCATAAAGATGTTATCTCATTACAACAGGGACGCCAAATTTATGTAGATGAAATTAAGTTACAAAGCTTTACTGGATTGAACTCAGTTAAGTATGATTATGTTAAATGTTTGGATGATAGTAAACAATTGATTGGACTTGCTAATATAATTAATAAATCTGTGCAAGATTTTAAATTACAACCGGAGGTTATTCTGTGATTAAGGATCCTTTGATTCAATTGGGCAAGGTGATTGCTTTGGCGCGGGAGAAATCTTCTTTGACGCTTAATCAATTAGCCCAACAGGCTAAGGTATCAGTGCAGCATGTTGAGAGCATTGAGTGTGCTAATCGTAAAGCTCTTCCTGAAGAAACCTATCTATATGGTTATCTCAAAAAAATTCTTAAAACTCTGAAGTTTAACAATTATGATAAGGTTCTTGATGATTATAAAGAAGCAGAAGCCAGCTTCGTGTTGCAGCAAATGCTTATGGAGACTGATGTTCAGGAGTTAAATAGAGCAGAAGACAAGATCTCTATTAACAGTTATTTTTCTTGGAAACATATAGCCGTAATTTTTCTTATTTTGCTGATAGTGATAGGAGCAATTGTTATTCGCTTTAAAGTTACTACTATGGGCTTGAAACTCTCTCCAACCGTAAAGAATGAATTACAGCCAGTGCTTCTGCCTGAGCATGTTGAATCGACATTGTTGTTGGATAATGTTCAAGAAGCGGCAACTACTGTTGCGACTTTACCAGCTCCTAAAACCAATCCTCGGGTGCTGTATGGAGGATCTGGTAAGTTACCATTGCGTTTAATTGTTACTCAAAATGCTTGGCTGCAAATTGTGGCAATTAAGCAAGATAGAGTTTTATATGAAGGTAATATTAGTCCAGCTCAAATAGCAGCTCTGGAGCTCTCTGATGATGAGGGCTTTGTCGTTTCTAGTGATAATGCTGCTGCTTTTATGGTGGATAGTGGTAAGAAAACTTACACACTAGGATCAAGTAAGCAAGTAATAGAATGGTACTATCCAAAATCAGCACGTGCAATTTATCGTCATAGACAAAGAGAGAATTTGCGTAAGTCCCCTGATGAAGCCTTAGCTGAAGAAAGATTTCGTTTGCCACTTGCAAAAAATCCCGGTGAGGTATTGTAATGATTAAGTTTTTTAGACCAGTATTACTAGCGGCTTTAGCAGTGATTTTGTTTGAGACAGTATTTATATTACCGATTCCTGGTATGGCTTTTATTGGTTATTTTGCTGGTGGGGTCTTAGCTGTATATTTCTTCAAATCTAATCAGGCAGATAAGTTTAGAGAAGTAAGCTGGCAAGAAGCAATGCTCTTGGGCTTATTTACTGGTTTGATTGTGGCTGGGGTATTAACTCTGGTGTATATCATTAGTTTGCAGAATCAAGATTTACAAGTAGCCATGATTGAAGCGGTTAATAAAGCTACTAGGATGCATTCTAGAATTGATAGTGATGTGATTTCACGATTGGGAGTGGAATTCTATATCGCCTTTGCTTTAGTAACCTTTATTGTTTGTTGTGTGAGTAGTCTCTTTGGTAGCTTAGCAGCCTTTCCTTTTGTGAATAAAGGTAAGAAGTAGGTTAAATGACCCGCTTCAATTAAGTTGGTTTTTGCTAATCTCTTAGTTGGGGATGTTCAAAAAGTTATTGTTCTTATGCTCTGAGATATTTGATAGTCTGTTGGATCAGCTTTCTGTCAGGCTTTGCTATGGTTGTAAGAAAGCTAGTGCAGTAGATAATGGTTTCCTTTGTGATGTTTGTTATTCAAAATTAGAGCTTGATTACACAAAATCAATTAAGCAATTTAGCTCGAAGGATCTTTTAGATTTAGACTCGGAATTTTTGCTAAGCTACCCAAAGATTTATTTTGCGGCAGAGTATGGGATCTTGACTAAATCTTTGATGCGGACTTATAAGTATCGTAAGCCGCATTATGTAAGATTTTGGCAAGAGCTATTGCTTAGTTATTGGTCTAAATACTCTTCTGTAATCCTTTCAGAGAATGCTTCTGAGCGTGCCGTGCCTATCTCAACAACTCCAGTGAAGCTGATAGTTACAGCTGTCCCAATGCACTGGGGCAAAATGCACCGGCGAGCGTTTAATCAATCTGCCTTATTAGCAAATAAATTTAGCTTAGCTTTGCAGCAGGAATTAAAGCAACGTCCAATTCAATATTTATTACAAAGCGATCAAGGGCTTAATCTGCATTTGGTGGAAGATATTGCTTTTGTGGAGAATTTATTTATTCGCAATAAAGAAACTGAGAGTCTTTTTAAGAAGGATAGGTTAGAGAGGCAGCAAATTTTGGCAGGAGCTTTTGATTATAATCAAATTGATAAATATTTAGATTCTTCTTATAAATACATTCTTGTCATTGTTGATGATATTACGACTACTGGCAGCACTTTTATAGAGATGTTGAAGGTCTTGAATCGCCAGGGTTGTGGCATTTGGACTGATGTCGTCTGTTTGGCTGCTACGGGGAGAAACCTTTAAGCTTCTGCTATAATCTAAAAGACCAAGGAAATTAAATTAATGCTGACCCCAACTGATTTTAGAAATGGCTTAACCTTCAAGTGGAAGGGCAATATATTCCAAGTGCTGGAATTCTTGCATGTTAAGCCCGGCAAAGGAGCTGCCTTTGTGCGTAGCAAATTACGTAACGTGCAAACTGGCTCTACCAGAGAAGAAACTTTTAGAATGAATGAACAGTTTGAAGAGATGTTTGTTGAACGTAAAGAGATGCAGTATCTTTATGCTGCTGGTGATAATTATGCTTTCATGGATATGAAGAGCTATGAGCAGACGGAATTGACAAAAGAAATTCTTGGTAAAGATGTTGTTGATTTCTTGAAGGAAGAAACCATTTGTACTATTACTAGTTGCGATGGTAAGATAATATCCGTAGAGTTGCCAAATTCAATAGAATTGAAGATAGTTGAAACCGCTCCAAATGAGAAGGGCAATACCGCTACAGGCGGCTCTAAGCCTGCAATACTTGAGACAGGGGCTGTAATCAACGTGCCATTCTTTGTGGAGCAGGGCGAGATAATACGCCTAAATCCAAGGACAAAAGAGTATCAAGATAGGGTGAAGTAAGCGTCTTTGTTATAATATTCCCCTGATAAGTGAATTATGAAAGAATCAAATAATAATGGTGGTCTGCCGGTAGATAAGATTAATATCCTAGCTGGTATCCTTAAAGAACAAGGCTTGACTGAGATAGAAATTGAAGTTAATGATACTAAGATTAGAGTTCGCAAGGAAGCTACTGTAGTTTCTACAGCTGTAGCTGCTGCGCCTGCTCCAGTATCTGTCGCCGCCAGTCCAGCAGTCAAAGATGAGTCTCTATTAGAAATTAAATCACCAATGGTTGGTACCTATTATTCAGCTTCTTCCCCTGATGCTGAACCATTTGTGAAGGTTGGCGATCGCATCAAAAAAGGTGACACTGTTTGTATTATTGAAGCCATGAAATTAATGAATGAGTTACCAGCAGATCAGGAAGGTGAGGTTGTTGCTGTTATGGTCAATAATGGAGAAGCCATTTCTTTTGGTCAAGTAATTCTCAAGCTTAGAAAAGTAAAATGATTACAAGTTGGTTAGAGCTTTTGAGTCAGGATTTGATTGACGAAGCTTTAACGCATAGTTCGTTAACTAAGGATGATAGTAAACGCAAAAGTAATGAACGTTTAGAGTTCTTTGGTGATGCGGTTTTGAAGCTTGTTTTTAGTAAGTATTTGCTTAATAGATTTCAAGAAGCTGATGAAGGTTTACTAACTAAATATAGAGCAAGATTAATCTCTGATGATTTACTTTCATCTATCGCAGAGCATATTGATTTACAAAAACATTTGCGTATTGGTTCATCTATGACTAATATGAAGCAATCTAAATCTATTCTAGGTAATGCTTTAGAGGCTTTGATAGGAGCAGTATATCTTGCTAAAAGTTATGAAGATGCTGAGAATTTTATTCTTGAACTCTGGCACGACCATATAGACAAAGCTCTAGAAGATGCCCTGTTGCTTGATTATAAATCTTTGTTGCAAGAAAAAATTCAATCTTTGTATAAAATGCAACCTGATTATAAAACCCTTAGTAGTATTGGTCCTGATCACTCTAAGGAGTTTGAAATTGGGGTCTTTATTGAAGATAAATTATTAGGTCAAGCTAAGGGTGCTACTAAGAAAATCGCTGGGCAGAATGCTGCTAAAGTCGCACTAGAGAATTTGGGTATAATGGAGAAAGGTGGAAACTAGAGTACAACATTTATCCGAAGCCTTGCCGTATATTCAAAAATACACAGGTAAGGTTTTTGTTATTAAGTATGGTGGTTCAGCTTTATTGGATGATGAGATGGCAAAGCTCACTATTAAGGATCTGATATTGCTTAATAGTGTTGGCATTAAAACTATTTTAGTACACGGTGGTGGTCCAGAAATTAACCAAATGCTTACTAAGCTTGGTAAAGAGATAGAGTTCTCTAATGGTCTACGTAAAACAGACGCGGAGACCATGGAAGTAGTAGAGATGGTTCTGCATGGCAAAATACAACGTCGCATAGTTTCGATGATTAATTGTGCGGGAGCTTTGGCGATTGGTATTAGTGGTAGAGATGGTCGTATTATGGTCGCTAAGCAGCTTGCAGACGCTGGTTCAGGCAATATGGTGGGAGAGTTGAAATCTTCTAACCTTGAGTTGATTTATGAAATTTTGAAATTAGGTCTGATACCGGTTTTGAGTTCTATTGCACCAGATGAGAAGGGTAATGCTTATAATATTAATGCTGATACTATGGCAGCGCAGCTTGCGATTGGTATGCAAGCAGAGAAAGTATTATTAATGACTGATACTCTTGGTGTGTTGCGTGATCGCAATAAGCCAGAGAGTTTAATCACTGAGCTCAATCATGATGAGGCTTTGGGCTTGATTGCTAATGGTACTGTTAGTGCTGGTATGATACCCAAACTTGAATGTTGTATTAGAGCTGTGGCTAATGGAGTTAAGGAAGCTATTATCCTCAATGGTTTAGAGCAACATAGCTTACTATTAGAAGTGTTTACAGATAAGGGAGCAGGTACTCGGGTGAAGAAAAATGTCTAATCATGCTCCTCTTAGTGTGCAACGTTATCAGCAAGTTGTTAGTCCAGAGCTTGATTTGATTATTGCTCCTTGGGGCTTCGGTGGTACGGATAATCTGGCACAAGAAGGCGCACATTCGTTATTGACTGATCCGGAGCTTGTCAAAAAGCTTACAGCAATTGGCTTACAAGTCAATGAAATTCATCCACCTAGTCTTGGTCCGTTTGCAGTACAAGATGATGCTTTAAAAATCCGTAATTTACAATCAATATTGATTGTAAACAATTGGCTTTGTGAAACAGTTAAGAAATCTATTCAGAATAATAAGATCCCAGTTGTACTTGGTGGAGATGGATCTCTGAGTCTCGCTAGCGTTACAGCTGCTGTTGAGGTTTATGGTAAGGACAAACTGGGTATAATATGGTTAAGTAATCATCTTTGTAATAGTTCACCGCGTGTGACTAAGAGCTGGAATGCTAATCGTATGATTTTTACGGTGCTTACTTTTGATAAAGAGCCTAGGCATCCTGATTTCAAGACTTTAATGAATTTTCGTAATTTGGGTAATCCAATTTTACCTAAATCTAACATCGTGCATATTGGTATCAATCACAAATCCGCTCAGGAAGTGGTTGATCATAAATTTTTTACGATGGAAGATATTGATGAGCTTGGCGTTAGAGAAGCTATTAATTTAGCTATTGAGTCATTAACTCATTGTCAGCATATTCATATTATTTGGGATCTTAATGCACTTGATTTAAGTGGAGTTAGTAATTTTTCTCTAGGTCAATTGAGATATCGTGAGGCGCTTGCTATCGCTCGTGAGCTTGATGTGAAATTACGCCGGCAAGGGCGTTTAAGCTCTATAGATATAGTTGAGTACTGTCCAAGTCGTGAGGCTTGGGATAAGCGCGGGGAGGCTGCTGAATGGGCTAGTGATATATTAGCTAATATTTTTGG
>CAZKFA010000005.1:8859-11492 GCA_964551925.1 uncultured Gammaproteobacteria bacterium | reverse complement strand
CTTAACCGAAGCTTAACCTAAATATGATTAAATACAGGCGTGAGCGAGACTGTTAATAACGAATATTCGATAAGCCGTTCGCGGCCAACACCGCAAACCCAGCTTGAAAAGCTGCATGAAGATTTACAGGCCAAATACGCGTCTAGTGTGAATCAGGGTCTGGTAGATGATTTGCCGCCTATTCAAGAGGCTATTATTCAAGTGCAATCAGCATTAGATGAAGTACGTCTTAAGCAAAAAATCACTAACTCTCAAGCCAAAATAGGAAATTATCGTGGAGTTGAAGCTACAGACGAAGCTGAAGCTTCGGATGATAACTTAACTATTAGCTCAGCAGAAGCTCAACAAATACAACATTTTAACTCAGTCGCCAGTATTGCTTTGCGTCCTGGTGAGCGTTTTACTAGTGTAGATAGCCATAATCACTATATGCAGACTAATATTTCTGGTTTATTCTCTCTGATGGATTCTAAGCAATTGGCTTAATAAAACTTAATATTAGCCCTTGACATTCGTATTTACTTAATGCTAAGATCTTACTCGTAAATACTTATATAGTATAAGTGTTTACACCTAAAGGGCTTGTGTTTTATGATTTCTTTTGATATCATGTAAAGCAACAAGTGTTTGAATACAAGATGCAACCCAGTACTGTAAAACAGTCTTCATACGTCGATGAACTTGGTACTAATGTTTTAGCAACAGGTTCTAGTTTCCGTCGCGCGAATTTAGATCCTAGATCTGCTAGAGAAGTCGATGGGAATAAATCTGCGAGCATCGCTGAAGAAAATAATTTTCAAGAAAATGATAATACTAAGGCTCAGTTCACTGAATCTGAATCAGTTATTAGTCCTGATTTACGTAATCTTGACGAGTTTACGCCTTATAATCCTTTAGCTCAAGAAAAAGAACGTGATAAAGACGAACGCGAAAGACGTAAGCGCCAGCAAAGACGTATCGGTTCAGCGAAGCGCGTTGATGAGATAGAAGAAGACTTAGACGAGGAACAGCTATTTGGATTTTTGGTTTTTCTTGATAGTCTTTGGATCAAGCTCTCTGAGATAGTTGAATCAGTTTCTCGTGAGTTTGAGAATTGGAGCAAATGGTTCAAGAAAAAAGAAAAGAAAGTACCTCCAGCCTTAGACAAATCTAGAATCAGTTATATACGCGAAGAGTTCAACGCTCATCGTAGCCCGCATCTATGGAAATCTAATCCAGACCGTAAATGGATATTAACTTTTGGTCATGCCAAAGTTAATAATGTGGTTTCTAATATTCTTTACAAGTATCAGAACGAGACTATTTCTAAAGATGCGTAAGTTACTATACAGTGTATAGTAAGTAGGGTTTAAAAATAAAAAGCCCCAGATTCCTCTGAGGCTTTTCTGCTATACAGTGTATATTAAGTTCTAGTAGCCACCTGGGTGCATACCAGCACCTGCGTGCGCGGCTGCGGAGTTCTCTTCTTTGATTTCAACAATTATAGCGTCAGTCAATAATATTTGACCAGCAACTGAAACTGCGTTCTGAAGAGCAGTACGACTTACTTTGACCGGATCTACGATACCAGCATCAAACATGTCTACGTATTGTCCAACAGCAGCATTGAAACCAACGTTTTCTTTCTCTGATAGTACTCTTTCGATTACTACTTCACCAGAGAAGCCCGCGTTATTAGCAATCTGCATGCAAGGTTTACGCAAGGCTTGAATAATGATCTCAGCACCAAGTCTTTCTTCACCTTCAAATTCTGAAAGTTTAGCTTCAAGTTTTTTGGAAGCTTTGACTTGAGTTGTACCACCACCAGGGATGATGCCTTCTTCGACAGCTGCTCTCGTTGCGTTCAAAGCATCTTCTAGTCTTAGTTTGCGGTCTTTAAGTTCTGGCTCAGTAGGAGCTCCAACCTTAATAACTGCTACACCACCACTAAGTTTTGCTTTGCGTTCTTGTAGTTTCTCTTTGTCGTATTCTGAATCAGATTCTTGAATTTGCTTTTCGATTTGAGCAATTCTAGATTTGACGTTGTTCTTTGTAGCTTCTTGAGCAACGATTATTGTTTTCTCTTTAGAGACTACAACTTTACGCGCGTTACCAAGATCTTCAAGAGTAACTTTCTCTAGCTTCATGTCAATATCTTCAGAGATGACTTTAGCGCCAGTTAGAATTGCGATATCTTCTAACATTGCTTTGCGGCGATCACCAAAGCCAGGAGCCTTAACAGCAGCTACTTTGATTACTTGTCTGAGGTTGTTGATAACAAGAGCAGCAAGTGCCTCGCCTTCGACATCTTCAGCAATAATCAATAGCGGTCTGCCAGATCTTGCTACTTGCTCCAGTGTTGGAACTAAGTCGTGTGCCACGTTGATTTTTTTATCGACGCAAAGCACAAAAGCATCTTCTAGATTAGCTTCCATTCTTTCTGAATCAGAAACGAAATAAGGAGAAATGTAACCCTTATCAAATTGCATTCCTTCTACTACTTCAAGTTCTGTAGACATAGATTTAGATTCTTCAACAGTGATAACACCATCTCTACCAACCTTCTCCATTGCTTCAGCAATCAATTTGCCAACTTCGTTGTCATTCGCTGCTGAAATAGTCGCCACTTGCTCGATATCACGAGAAGATTTGAC
>CAZKFA010000005.1:1837-8759 GCA_964551925.1 uncultured Gammaproteobacteria bacterium | reverse complement strand
AATTTTTTCTCTAATACAACATTACGACCAGCAGGTCCTAGTGTTACCGCGACGATATCAGCAACGGTTTGTATACCAGCTGCTAATGCTCTACGCGCTTCATCTTTACGCAAGAATTTTTTTGCCATAATTTTTTACTCCTTTTAATTAAGACTCGATAATTGCTAGAACATCTTTCTCTGCAATTATCAAAAGCTCTCTACCACCACATTTGACTTCAGTGCCGGAATATTTTGAATACAAGACCCTATCGCCCTCTTTGACTTGCAAGGCTTGTCTTTCGCCCTTGTCATTAGCAGCACCCGGACCAACAGCAACCACAATACCTTCTAAAGGTTTCTCTTGTGATGCGCTTGGTAGGTAGATTCCGCCTTCAGTTTTTTCTTCAGCCTCAGCTTTCTCGACAATTATCTTGTCATTAAGGGGCTTTAGTTTTTTATTTGTTTTGTTTTTTTCTACAGTTGCCATATTAGTTTTTCTCCTATTTTGTGATCAACGTGGCTTTGATTTTATCATGCAAGGACCCTCAGAATAGATTAAAAGTTTGTTAACCGAAGCGTAGTTACTACCATCTGTTTACTCTAGAATGCTTTCCTTGTATGAGCTTTAGCTCCCCTTGACTATCTAGTATAGCGACATTGTTTCTGGGTTAGATATACGAGCAAGTCCCCTTTTTGATGGGGTTTTTGCTTTTTGAACCCTTGGAAAATAACATAGTCACTGTATTTAGAACGAATTAAATAGAGTATGTGACTGACTTGTAACTAGCTTTTAGTTGGGCAACAAGTTAATAGTGAAGCAATTTTCTCTCAATCTTATACTCTCTCTAATCCTGTTCT
This sequence comes from uncultured Gammaproteobacteria bacterium, assembly GCA_964551925.1. GTDB lineage: Bacteria > Cyanobacteriota > Vampirovibrionia > LMEP-6097 > LMEP-6097 > CAZKFA01. The sequence goes on along the minus strand of CAZKFA010000005.1, from coordinate 7,920 downwards.
TGAGTGGTTCTGTGGTCTTGGCGCAAGAAATTACAGTTGATACTATTTCGGGTAAAGAATTGATTTTGAAATTCCACAAACGTAAGCAAGCGACTCGTCGTCAAGCATTGCTCGCAAGTTTGCGCAAAGCAGGAGCTAGTGAACAGCTTCAAAGAAATTTTGTTAAAGAGTTTAGTCAGAAGCATGGACTTGAATATCGTGTGCGTAAGTTACATAAGCTAAAGAGCCGTGCTCAAGCGGAGTTCGCGCTATTGGAGCTGGATGAAGAGATGAGTCCAGAGCAAATCCAAAATATGGTTAAGGTTCTTAATAAAGAAAAATTTGCCAATTCTGATTATGAGATTGAAGCAGTCTTCCCTAATCAGTTATATGAGATATCTGAAGAGCCAAATGATCCTCTCTATAATCAACAATGGAGTATACCAATGATACAACCAGAAAAATTCTGGAAGTTTACAAAAGGCGAAGGTGCTGTAGTTGCAGTTATAGACACAGGTGTGGATTATAATCATGTTGATTTGGCGGAGAATATTTGGTCTAATCTGCGTGAGATCCCAGATAACGGTAAGGATGATGACCGTAATGGTTACATTGACGATGTTAGAGGCTGGGACTTCGTTTCAGGAGTAATTTACAATTGTGCGTACAATGAGGATTGTAGTAAAGAAGACAATGACCCTATGGATAAACATGGGCATGGTACTCATGTAGCTGGTATTATTGCAGCAAGGCAAAATAACGCAGTTGGTATCTCTGGTATCGCACCAGAAGCAAAAATCATGGCACTTAGAGCTGGCTATTCAAGCGGTTCTTCAGCCTACCTAAAGACCTCTGATATATTGGAGGCAATTACTTACGCTATTAATAATGGTGCTGATGTAATTAATATGAGCTTTGCTGGTTCAGAGCTTTCTGTTTTGCAAGAGATTTTGGATTTTGCGGAACAGATGGGAGTAGTCTCTGTTGCTGCAGCTGGTAACAACGGTAGTAATCGTATGATCTACCCTGCTGCAATCGAGTCAGTGCTTGCTGTTGGTGCTATTGCTGATAATAGTATGAAATTGCATTTCTCAAATTTCGGTACTTGGGTTGATATAGTTGCACCTGGGTCTTGGGTGATGAGCACTATTCCTGGTGATAGTTATGATATTAAATCTGGCACTTCTATGGCAGCCCCACATGTCGCTGCTATAGCGGCTTTGATTAAAGCAAAAAACAAAATACGCAAGCCGAGTGCTCGAGACGTCAAGGATAAAATCTTAGCTGCGCGTACTGAAAGTTTATTCTATAAAGAAAGAGGTTCCACTGAAACTATAGGTAAGCTAAGCGCTGTAATAGGCTTCCCGTTAGAGGTTGATGAGGTGCAAACGCCATCGCTGACATTGGTTAATGAAGAAGCGATGTTCGCAGCCAAGGCCAGTGATTCTGAAGAAGATGTTATTGAATATGATTGGGAGTCCAATCAAGATGGCTATTTGGATAACCAACAAAGTTTTAGTACTAACTCTTTATCTCTAGGTGCGCATTTGATTAGTGTGCGGGCTCGTAACACATCAGGAGCTTGGTCTGATCCTGTTTATAAGGTTGTTAATGTCGTTGAGACAAGACCGTTGAATCCAAACAGTCAGAATAGTATTAATTTTCGTATGCGCCAGCGTCGTGGACGCATATACGCTAGAATGACCAAGCGCAATCGCCGGAACGTTGCACAATATCAGTGGATCTCAAGTAAGGATGGTGTTGTCAGCACAAGTCGTAAGATTCGTGTGAGAGATCTTAGCCCGGGTTATCAGCAGCTTAGTTTGATGGTGCAAAACAAAGATGGTGTTTGGACGGGACCTGTGCAGAAGATTCTTCGCAGGTAATTTATTAGATTGCGCTATAATCAATACCATGTCAAGCTTAATGGCAAGATCCGTAATTGATAAAACTGCTGAGAAGTTAGAACTCTTTGGTAAGATTCGTGAATTGATACGTGTGAAGAATACAGTAATACTGACACACATCTATCAGCGTCTTGAAGTTCAGCGAGTTGCTGACTATGTTGGTGATTCATTGATGCTCTCTAATTGTGCCGCACGGACTGATGCCGATATTATTGCTTTTTGTGGAGTGCATTTTATGGCAGAGACTGCTAAGCTCCTCAATCCTAACAAAAAAGTCCTATTGCCAGATATTCAATCAGGCTGTCCGATGGCAGATATGATTAATGTTGATGATTTGCGTGCTTTCAAAAATCAACACAAAGGCGCTCCAGTAGTCTGTTACATTAATAGCTCAGCAGCTGTTAAAGCAGAATCTGATATTTGCTGCACAAGCACTAATGCTGTTGATATTGTGAAGTCACTTCCGGATCAAGAAGTTATTTTTGTGCCAGATAAAGGTCTTGGTGAGTGGGTTCAGTATCACTTGCCAGAGAAGAAGTTACACATATATGATGGCTTCTGTCCAACACACTGGCAGATTACTTCTGCTGAAGTTGATAAACAAAGAGAACTCCATCCTGATGCCGTGATCTTGGCACACCCTGAATGTGACCCAGAGGTTTGGCAGAAAGCTGATTACGTTGGTAGTACGTCTGGGATCTATAAATTCGTTGAAGATTCTCCGGGACGTAAATTTATCATACTCTCTGAACAAGGTTTGGTGGCTAGGATTCAGGCTGATTTCTTGGATAAAGAAGTTATGACAGTGTTTCCGTTGCCGTTATGTCCTAATATGAAATATCATTCGCTTGAGAATCTCTATGATGCTATTGATAAAGAATACACAGAGATTACAATCCCTGAGACTATTGCAGAGCCAGCGCGTTTAACCATAGAGAAGATGTTAGAGATTAGTAATCAGAGAAGCATTTGGCAGGGACCGAGGGCTTAGGATTTTAAGTTTTTTAGAATTCTAAACCGAAAGTACAGAATCTTAATTTTTTAAGAATTCTAAGCTATAGATTTGTATTTCTAAAAATGTGGTATACTCTTGTTATAGTGGAATTCCATAGGTCTATTAATGATGATTTAATTAGAGATGCGCAAGATTCTAAAATTAGCGTTCTTGTTGGTGCTAGGCAAGTGGGCAAGACATACTTGATGAAGAAAGTAGCTCTTAATCTTAAAGATGACTATTATTTCAATCTTGAATCGTCCGATCAGCTTAAATTATTTAACACCAGTGAAACTGAAATAATTGAATTATTGAAATCTTCTGGTACTAATATTTTTATTGATGAATTTCATTACGTAGAAAATATTTCTAAAATCTTTAAGGCAATTTATGATCATAGCCAATGGCATAAAAAAGATTTTTTGAAAATTTATGCATCTGGTTCTTCAGCTTTGGAGATGCATCGGCATCTTAAAGAAAGTTTGGCTGGGAGATTTAAGAAATATTGGATCAAGCCTTTGACTTATAAAGAATTTTGTAGCAATTTAGATATAGACACGAGCCTAAATGAATTCTTACAGTATGGTGCTTTACCTGGTACTTATGATATCAAGCGTCATCCTAGTAATAAGGCCAAACAGCAGTATTTGCAAGAGATTCTTAATTCATACATCCAAAAAGATATCAAAGCTTTGGTGGCTGAAGAGAATATTGCGGCATTCAATAATCTACTTTATATACTTGCTGATAAACAAGGACAAATTATCTCTAGTTCTAGTTTGGCCGGAGAAATCAGAGTTTCTGTCCCAACAGTAGAGAGGTATCTTACTATATTGGAGCAAACATTTGTACTTTATGTACTTAAATCATTCTCTGGTAATTTGAGCAATGAACTAAAAAAATCCAAAAAATACTATCTCTATGATTTGGGAATCCGTAACAGTCTATTAAAAGATTTTAGTGGGTTGAAGAATAGGCTGGATAAGGGTTGTATAGCAGAGACTTTTGTTTATCATTATTTACTTGGTATCGCTGATATGAGTAATACAGAGATTTATTTTTGGAGAACCTCTGATGAAATGGAGATAGATTTTATTTGGAGTCGTAATCGGATTCCATATCCAATAGAAGTCAAATCTGGTTTACGTAAAGCCGCTCCATTACCCGCTCTAACCAAATTCCTCAAAGCCTATCCTCGTGCTCCTTTTGGGGTGGTCATCAATGAGAAGATTGATGATGAGATTTGGCATAAAGATAGAAAAATATATTTTGTTAGTTATAGCAATATTGATAAACTTGAAGAGCTTCTGCAGATGGACAATTAATCCATTATCCTTGCACCCATCAGGTAGGTGTCTGACGCTGCTCCAGAAAGACTCTTGGAAGTGGCGTTATTAGTTCTTACCCATCCTTCTATATAGTCGCCTACTGCAAGAGTGACGAAAGCAGTACAGGTTGTACTACCAGCAACAGAAGAGCTGCCTATAGTTTCTACGTTTTGGGCTTCAAGCACGCCATTTTTATATATTTTAGCTATCACAAAGCCATCAACATCAAGCGAAAGAACGCGAACTTTGAGAACAATAAGATAGACACCAGCTCTTGTTGCGGTAAATCTATTATTGGTTGTTATATCAAATTCGCTATTGTAATCATAGACTTCTGTATCCCAGTCGATTTTGACGTCAGTTGAAGTGATGCCTGTTTGTGCGGCGCCACGATATACGTGGAAGAAAGAGGGCTTACCAGAACTTCCAAAATCCACCCAAGCCGTTCCATTACAGAATTCCATGCGCTTATTGGTAGAATCGTATCTCTGAGAGCCTTCTGTTGTCGCACTACAAGTAGCCGATTGGTTGCCGATTTTGATATCACCTGCTATATCCAGCTTCGCGCTTGGTGAACTATCGCCGATACCGATGTTACCAGTCGATATGGTCGTACCAGTCGAACTTAAACCAGTACCATAAATTAAATTACCGATGTCTAATTGGTTTGAGGCTGTGTTTGAAGGCGGATCTATATCGTAACCAATGACTATGTTTGCAGCACCAGTCGTAACACCATTACCAGCTTGATAACCAACTAAAATATTATTATTGCCACCAGTCGTTAAGGCATAACCTGCCTTGTATCCAAATAATGAATTATTAGAATATGACGTGCTGGATGTACCAAAGCCTGCTCCGTAACCAAAAATACTGTTATTTGAGCCAGTTTGAGTGTAAAAAGCGGCCTCATTGCCGCTAACAGTGTTATAGGAGCCTGTAGTATTAGAAACAAGAGAGCTCATACCACTAGCGGTGTTATATAAGCCTGTATTATTGTTGTAAAGAGATTGATAACCACTCGCGGTGTTGTATGAGCCTGTGGTATTACTGTAAAGAGATTGATAACCACTAGCAGTATTGTAACTGCTACTATTATTATAAAGAGAGCGATAGCCAATAGCTGTGTTAAAATTTCCTGCTGTATTTACTAGGATGGATTGAGCACCAACTGCAGTATTTGATAGACCAGTAGTATTTGATAAAAGAGCGCTAAGACCAACAGCGGTATTGTAACTACCTGTGGTGTTAGCTGTAAGAGATTGGAAACCACTTGCTGTATTGTAATCACCAGTAGAATTGAGTTTCAAAGATTGATAGCCAAAAGCAGAATTTTGCAAACCACCGTTAGTATTGGCAGAGAGAGCATTGTAACCAACAGCAGTAGCCCAGGTAGTACCACTATTAGCAACAGTACTACTGCCTAAGAAAATCGAATTATTTAAAGTTACGGCATCACTCAACCCGTCGATATCAGTTGCGCCGGTACTCAAAGCAGTCCAAGTACCAGTACCATCAGAGCCAGCAATCAAGGCATAGCCAGCAGTAGTGCTCGTACCTAGGCGGAAGCCAGTCGTAGTAATGGTTCCATTGACATCAAGTCTAGAACCTGGTGAGGATTTGCCGATACCAACATTACCCGTAGAAACCGTTGTAGCAGTACCATCTACACCAGTGGCGTAGATTAAGTTGCCGATGGACATTGTGTTTGCGCTATTTATAGCAGGCGCATCTATATTGTAACCAATGATGATATTGTTTGATCCGCTGGTGAGATTGTCACCGGCTTGAGAGCCGTATAAAGTGTTGTTGGAGCCAGTTGTGAGTGCGTAACCAGACCTATATCCAACAGCAGTGTTATTGGAGCGTGAAGTT
>CAZKFA010000005.1:0-1737 GCA_964551925.1 uncultured Gammaproteobacteria bacterium | reverse complement strand
TAGCATTACCAGAAGCATCAGCAGTGAGAACATAACCAGCAGTAGTTGAAGAACCTAGTTTAAATGATGTTGTAGCAGTAATAGAACTAGCGGTAATAGATCCAGTTCCCGTAATAGTCGGGCTGGTGATAGTTGGACTTGTCAAAGTTTTATTGGTAAGTGTTTCAGTACCAGCAAGAGTGGCAAGAGTACCAATAGTTGGTAGAGTGAGTGTTGTAACGCCACTAGTAGAGAACGTAATATTATTAGAACCCCATGTAAAGCTACCAGTATTTGATATTCCAGAACCACCACGAGCAGCAGCTAAAGTTCCTGTTGAAATATTGCCTGCATTTAGTGATGTTAAGGAAGCGCCACTTCCAGAGAAAGTACTTGCAGAAATAGTACTAGAAGAATTAATGGTTCCAGTGACATTTAATTTATATGTGCCTGTTGAAGTTGTTCCAATGCCAACATTACCACCACCATCGACTCTTAACCTTTCAATGCCTTGGGTGGCAACTGCAATTATGCCATTGGAAACATTATATATACCAGAGTCAGGATCACTAGTAAAAGCTATACTTGGTAGTGCAGCGGAACCAACTCCTAGTCTAGCATTCGAAGCTGAGAAATAAGTACCGTCCCAGGTGAGGTTCGCGCTTGCTCCAAGTAAATTACTATTGTTGAATTGTATTTGAGTGTCCGAGCCAGCTGGTGAAGCTGTGATGCCTGTTAAGCTAGAACCATCACCAATAAATGCATTGGCAATGACACTGTTAGGAATAATAATATTCCCGCTAGAATTGACACTCATAGCTTGATTCACACCAAAAGAATATGTAGCAGATCCAAAATGTGGATGCTCGTCTAGTAAGACTCTCACTGCTCTAATAGTTGCGCCGCTATAAAGCTTAATAGTTGGTACTCCTGAATTGAGATAAAGTTGTATATCTTCAGCACCAGTACCTTGTTCATGCTCTAGAGCCAAAGAGAAACTTGAGGTGCCATCTCCGATGAAATAACCTATAGCACCTGTTAATGTTGAAGTGCCAGGATTCCAAGCAGTAACTTTGTATGATTTATTATAAGCAAGATTGTCTCCGTTCCAATTCTTGAGAACAAGAGCAGTAGAACCACTCACATCATATTTGTGCATAGATGTTTTGAAAGCAGTGTCAGTAGTGTTACCAAATAATACTGAGCCATTGACTCCGACACTATAAGCTCTACTATAAATATTATTCCATCTCATAACCCCAGTACCAAGGGTATAAGAATTATCTGCTGATGGTCCGATGTCGCCAGCAGTTTCTAATAAGAAATTAGAAGGTGAAACTCCTATTCCAACCTTACCGCCGCTTGCAATCTCCATACGTTGAGTGTTGTTGGTATAGAACTGAATTGGTTTAGCTTCGTAATTACGCAACTCCAAACCCTCAGTACCAGTGATTCCTATAGTAGAACCATCTGTTGTTGTATTAGCCAGACCAACTCCATTAGTATCTTCGTTAGTGAACCTGATATATCTACCACCACCACCATTTTGATGTATATGTAATGCATCAAGTGAAGTCGTTGGACCAATACCAAGAGAGAAGACACCAGTAATGTTATCACTATCATCTATTGTAATTCCTGAAGACTGAGAGCCTCTACTTATTCCATCTGATCTTAGTAGAACATTATCAGCTCCAAATGTAGATGCTGCCGTTACTCCATTTGATACTGTTATACCTGTCAAACTTGCTCCAGAAC
>CAZKFA010000004.1:22880-62604 GCA_964551925.1 uncultured Gammaproteobacteria bacterium | reverse complement strand
ACGGGTTTTGGAGTTAAGGGCTTAGTTAGATATCTCTTAGATATTTAGCTTATTAGTTAATTAACTTTTTTTGATGAACTGAGTAATTGCAAGAATCCTCAAATCAGTAGGAACTGTTATAATTTTTCTCATGGTCAACTTCTATATAGATGGTTTGTTTGTTGATAATTTACGCAAGGCATCTGACCGCTTGATGTCGGCTTCTCACGAGAAGACTGATCCGCAAAATTTAATCAGTGCTGTTGATAATTTAAGCAAAGCTGTTCCAGTCTCTGTAGATAATGGTCAAACTCTTTGTGATTATAGAGAGATGGCTCAGGCTCTATGTCGTGAGCCAAGTTCTTTTTTGGTTAAGGGAGCGGGTTCTAGTGATTATCCAAAATGGTTACATGATGATTTAGCACATGTTAGAGGATTAATTCATAGCAGCATGAGTATTGTACAGCAAGTTATTACTGATATTAATAAAATAGTTACTTTACCTTTACCAGCTTTGACGCCTTTACTTAAAGCTAATTTAAGGGGAGTGAGTCAAAGTTTGTCTGATCTAGCAATTAATTATCAAATCCACAGTCTATCAATGTTCCCACCAGTAGTACCATATATGCCAATGCCTTCAAACATTTGCAACCCTGCTTATCCAATTTATCCTGGAATGCCCTATTTGACTCCTCCTTATAGACCAGCTTTAATACCAACACCTCTCCCTGGACCAACAGAACCAGTGCCGCACTTTCCGTCCACTCCTGAAGAGATACCAACAACAGGTTTCCTGAAGATTCCAGATATGCAAGCTCCTTTTGACCCTAGGCTTAAACAAATACCCGATGCACTTATACCCACTGGGCCTTTGTCAAGGCATTTAGTACCTCCTCCCACCTGCTAAAATAACTCTAAGTGTCCGTTCAAAACAAATCTAAGTTAACAACAAAGATAGCTGGAATCCAAATGACTAACCCCATTATGCCCGCTTCTGGTTGTTTTGCTTTTGGGCGTGAGTACGCTAAGTTTTATGATTTGAGTATTCTTGGTGGCATCGCCATCAAAGCCACTAGCTTAGAGCCTCGTAGCGGCAATGATACACCGCGAGTGGCAGAGGTTGATTCTGGGATGCTCAATTCTATTGGCTTACAGAATCCTGGCTTAGACAGAGTTATAAATGAAGAGCTGAAGTTTCTAGAACAATTTGACACTAAGATTTTTGTTAATGTAGTTGGTAATTCTATTGATGATTATGTCGCAGTCACTGAGCGCATCTCAAGGGTAGCTAATGTTGCCGCGATAGAACTTAATGTCTCTTGTCCTAATGTAAAGAATGGAATTCATTTTGGGGTGAACGAAACCTTGCTTGCAGATTTGGTGAAAGCTGTTAAGTCAGTCTCAGTGAAACCAGTCTTCGTAAAGTTATCTCCTAATGTTACTGATATAGTTGTTATGGCTCAAGCCGCAGAAAGCGCTGGAGCAGATGGTTTGAGCTTGATTAATACTTTACTAGGTATGCGTATTGATCTCAATACTCATAAGCCAGTATTGGCGAGAGGTTCTGGAGGGCTTTCTGGTCCAGCTATTAAACCAGTAGCTATTCGTATGATTTATGAAGTTAGTCAACGAGTCAGTATCCCAATTATTGGTATGGGTGGCATTATGAATGTTGATGATGTCTTAGAATTTTTCTATGCTGGGGCTAGTGCTGTTGCCGTTGGTACGGCTAATTTTATTGATCCGCTGGTCTGTCCGGAGATCATCAAGACCCTTGAAGCTAAGATTGATCAGCTACAAGTATCATCAATAAAGGATTTGGTAGGTTTAGCATGGAAACAAAAGTAACTTACAAAGATAAAATTATAGTTGCACTTGACTTCGCTGATAAAGCAGAGCTGGTTAGTTTTCTCAATAAATTTGATTTCAATTCACCAGCTAAACCAAGCTTCGTAAAAGTTGGTATGGAATTATTCTATGCTGAAGGTGCTGATATTGTGAAATATCTCAAAGATCTAGGTCTGAAAATATTTCTTGATCTGAAATTGCATGATATACCGACTACTGTCTATAAATCTATCCAAGCTCTAGCTAATTATGATGTTGATATTATTAACGTGCATGCTCTTGGTGGCTCAGAGATGATGTCTAGAGCCAAAGAAGCAATACTTTATAAAAATCTAAAGATTAAACTCATTGCTGTAACCGTACTAACTAGCTTCGATCAAGTCAAATTAGCCAAAGATCTAAAGATAAATGATGCCATGGATAATATGGTCTTACATTTAGCTACTCAAGCTAAGAACTCTGGTTTAGATGGAGTGGTTTGTTCGGCTCAGGAAGCTGCTCTGCTTAAAGCTAATCTAGGTAAGGATTTTATGACAGTCTGTCCAGGGATACGCTTAGCAGGTGCTGCGAATGATGATCAGCAGCGCATCATGACTCCAGAACAAGCGATAGCTAATGGTGCTGATTATTTGGTAATCGGGCGGAATATCACTCAGGCAGAGGATCCTAAGAAGTTTTTTTTAAACAGCTTGAGCTAATAATCGCTGAAATTGCCTTGCATGTTCAGCAACAGTTAATGGTTCCACTTTTGCTTTCTCTAATATTGCTTTTTGTAGTGAAGGTGGTACTTGATCAAAACCTAGACCTTTGATATCAAACAAACCATTCTCTAAGTGACGATCTTCGTGACTAGCCATCCACTTGTGGTCAATTTGAGGATTGGGTCTATAGCTAGCAAAATTAGCTTGGTCGCCATTATAAGCTTGTGCTTTTGGTGTAGTCCCATCTAATCTCATTGCTTACTATCTTAACAATACGTAACGCTTTGATTTGCTAAAATATGATTAGGATTGACTTTGAAAGCTTATGGCAATATTAAAAACTAGGGATACCCACCAAGTACAAATCACTGACAGGCTTTGGATTGGGTCAGAATACCCAATAGTAGTGCAGTCTATGACCAATACCGCTACTACAGATGTTTTGAGCACGGTAGCGCAGATTAAGAAATTGTATAATGCTGGCTCAGCTTTAGTTAGGCTTACTATTAAAGATGAGGACTCCGCTAAGCTCGTCCCTGAGATAGTCTCAGCATTGCGTGCTGAAGGTTTGGACATACCTCTAGTTGGGGATTTTCATTATAACGGACACTTGTTACTTGCTAAGTATCCACTCTGTGCCAGTGTTCTAGCGAAGTATCGTATTAACCCAGGTAATGTTGGTTATGGTGATAAGCATGATTATAATTTTAAGACTATTATTCAAATAGCGCGAGCTAATGATAAAGCTGTTCGTATTGGAGTGAATTGGGGTTCACTTGATCAAGAGTTGCTCACAGAGTTTATGATGGCTAACGCTAACTCCAGTCAGCCATTGGCTTTTAAGGAAGTTGTTTATAAGGCGATGATAGAGAGTGCGCTACGTTCTATAGATCAGGCGATTGAAGCTGGACTGAGCGAAAACAAAATTATTCTCAGTGTTAAGATGTCTGAAGTAGAAGATCTGATAAATGTCTATCGTATGATTGCACCATTGACCAAAGCCCCTCTGCATCTAGGTTTGACAGAAGCTGGGACTCCTATCAAGGGCATGATAGCAAGTGCTGCCGCTCTTGGTATATTATTAAACGAAGGTATTGGTAACACTATACGCATGTCATTAACTCCAGCTGTTGGTGATACAGTGCTTGCTGATAGAACGCTAGAGGTGCAAGCTTGCCAGGAGCTCTTACAGGCATTAGGTTTGAGTTATTTCAAACCATCTGTTACTAGTTGTCCAGGTTGTGGCAGAACTTCTAGTAATTATTTTCAACAATTAGCAGAGGAAATTAACGAACATATTTTATTTAAGATCAACCAATGGAAGTTAGAGTATCCTGGTGTTGAGAAACTCAAGATCGCTGTCATGGGCTGCATAGTGAATGGACCTGGCGAGTCTAAATATGCTGATATTGGTATAAGCTTGCCTGGTGATAATGAAGATCCAGTAGCACCAGTATTTATCAATGGCATTCTACATACGACTTTGCGCGGAGATAATATTAGTAATGAGTTTAAATTACTCTTAGATAAATATATTCAGGAGAGGTTTTGTGTTACGAAATTGGATTCCCGTGGTATAATAACATTGTAAGAACATTAGGCGAGGCTTATTATGATTAGATCACTACAAAAAATAGGTAATAGTAAAGGAATTGTGATCCCTAAGGCTATTCTTGAAATGCTTGAACTTGATGAGTCTGGTTCTTTTGAAGTTCAAATACAAGATGGCGGACTATTCCTTAAACCAATTAATGTTAAGCAAATTTACAAAAGACTTGCAAAAAAACACCGCAAATCTCTTGATAAACTTGGTCAATAAATGGAGCCAAATTTCCTTACATTAGAAGATGTCTTGTTTCTCCATAAACAAGAGGTTTTATTTGCTTCTCATCTTTCTCAAATTCGTGATTTGAATTTATTAGACTCTGCCATTGAGGCTCCCAAAGCTAGTTTTGAAGGAAAGTACTTAATGACTTTTTTTGAAATGGCTGCTACTTATATCCATTCTATTGCAGTTAATCATCCTTTTGTTGATGGTAATAAAAGAAGCGCAGCGCTATCAGGTCTAACATTTCTTTTTCTCAATGGCTATGAACTGAATGAAAGTTACGATACTGAACTTGCTGATATGATTCTTGGATTATTATCCAAGACAAAAACAAAAAAAGATCTTGTAAATTATTTGCAGCAGAATTCAAAAAGTATTTTTGAATGATCACACTTTACTTTTGGCATAAGCCATCTCTACTACTGCATTGACACATTGATTTATACCCTGTTCTAATTCAGAGATGCGAGAATCGCCATGCATGTAAGCTGGGCTAGAATAGATTTTATTGGCATCATCTCTAACAAAGGCTGTTGTCAAGCAAGTCTTAGCTTGTACGCCAATCTCTTCTAAACTATGATTAGAGCTGCTATCTGTTCCTAAAGTAAGTAGAATATCAGGATTTTTTCCTGCTAGAGCTAGAGCAACTAGAGCTGGAGCAATGCAAATTGCTCCGATTGGTTTGCCTTGATCATAGGCTTCATTGATAATACGACTGACTTCTGGATCAATACTTGCTTTAGCGCCATCGAAGGCAAAGCTACAAAGGTTCTTCGCCACTCCAAAGCCACCAGGGAGAATCACAGCAGCATAATCATTCATAGACACTTGACTTAGGTCAAGAATATTACCGCGAGCGATGCGAGCTGACTCTATTAGTACATTGCGCGTCTCTGGTAATTCAGAATTGTTAATAAAATTTAAAACGTGATGTTGGTTTTTGTTAGGAGCGGCACATTGGTACTGGGCTCCAGCTTTATCAATTGCGAGCAGCGTCAGCACTGACTCGTGAATCTCAGCTCCATCTTTAGCTCCGCAGCCTGCGAGTATTACTAGAATTGCTTTCTTCATGCTTCAATTATATACAGGACTTACACAGTTGGCTTATTTCTGCGTTAGTTTTCGGCTCAAAATCATCATTGACGAGTAGTCAACTCGGATTTTTCGCCTCAAACGTGCCTTACGAGGGGCAATCTTACTACAAGTTACAATGTTGTAATTAAGCCCTCGTAGCATCAAGAATAATTGCAAAGCAATTATTCGCGGATAAAGCCAACTGTGGGTGTCCTGTAGAAATGTATGAATAAATTATTCGCGATACAACTAATCAGTTCTTTTGTTCTAGGCGGTTTGGTTATTGCATTACAGACTTATATTGCAGAGAGAGTCTCTAGCAAGATGGCTGGAATAATTGTAGCTTTACCCTCAACAATTATTGTAAATTTTTTTTTCTTAGGCTTAGTTACAGACTCAGTTGAGTTTAATCGTAGTCTTGCTTTGGTTCCGATAACCTTAGCTGTGACTTTTGTAATCATTGTGTTTTATATTATCCTTGCTAAATGGCTCTGTCAGAGCGTTCTGCCTGGTGATAAAACAAATAAACAGCGCAAGAAAATTTTAATCCTTATAAGTTTTATTGTTGCAATTGCATTATGGTTGCTATTAAGTTTGCCGCTTGCGATTTATCAATTTAACGATCTAAGCTTATCGTTGATAGCTTTTGTACTTGCTGTCATCTTCACCTCTTATGCTTTCCGTAAATTAGAGAAACCACAAACGGCCCCAGTAATATTTCACTATTCTTTATGGCAACAAATTGGACGAGCTATATTTGCTGGTATCATGGTGGCATTAACTGTTTATTTAGGTAAGATGGCGGGAGCTTTTTGGGCTACGTTATTTTCTATGTTTCCAGCGGCCTTTATGTCTAATGTAGTTATCTTTCATTATTATTATGAATACGATAGATTGCTGCATATTTTCAATCGTGTGCCATTAGGATCCATTTCTTTGCTGGTTTATGCTTTGATTGCGAGTTTAGCTTTTCCTCGTTATGGTGTGATTGTTGGTACTATACAGTGTATAGTAGTTAGTTATGGCTTCTCTACGTTGCTGCACTTCGCTCTAAATAAGAATCGCTAATCTTTGATTTTTTTGGGTATATAGTCGGTATGAGCCTTTGTTACAATTGATAATATATGGACTTCAGTAAATTCACTAAAAATACCCAAGCGGCTATTTTGAATTGTCGCGAACTCTTAAAGAGTTTAGATCATGCCGTTATCGAACCGGAGCATATACTAGCTTCTGTTTGTTTGTTAGATGATATAAAAAACTCGCTTTTTTATCAAATTCTAGAGAAGAGTAACGTTGATGTTTTGGACTTGAGCGATAAAGTGCGCGAGTACCTTAAGTCCAAACCTAAAGCTAGCCCAACTATGGTTGCTCAAGATCAATTAGCTATCTCTGCTACAACTCAAGATTTTTTTGAAGCTGCTTTGAAAGAAGCTACTAAGATGCGTGATGATTATGTTTCATTAGAGCATTTGTTGTTAGCCAGTTTTGATGATAAAGGTAGATTGCCTTTAATTCTTAAAGATCTAGGACTCAGTAAGGATAAGGTTTTGAAGGCTATTGCTGATCTGCGCAAGGGGCAGCGTGTAACCAATGATAATCCAGAATCAACGACAGATGCACTCAATAAATTTGGTAAGGATCTTACTGAGCTTGCCGCCCAAGGTAAATTAGATCCAGTAATTGGACGCGATGAAGAAATTCGTAGAGTTATTCAAGTACTTTCGCGTCGCCGTAAGAACAATCCGGTTTTAGTTGGCGCACCTGGTGTTGGTAAGACGGCTATTGCTGAGGGATTGGCTTTGAGGATAATTAATAAAGATGTTCCCGAAAGTCTGCGCGACAAAAAAGTCATTGAGCTTGACATGGGTGCTTTAATTGCAGGAGCTAAATTCCGCGGTGAATTTGAAGAACGATTAAAAGCCGTACTTAAAGAAGTACAAAGCGCTGAAGGTCAGATAGTTTTGTTTATTGATGAATTGCATACGGTCGTAGGAGCTGGTTCTACAGAGGGTTCTATGGATGCTAGTAACCTACTTAAGCCAGCTTTGGCGCGTGGTGAATTGCATTGTATTGGTGCTACTACACTTGATGAGTATCGCAAATATATAGAGAAAGATTCAGCGCTTGAACGTAGATTCCAGATGGTCTTGGTTGATGAACCGAGTGTAGAGGAGACTATTTCTATTTTGCGTGGTTTGAAAGGCAAGTATGAGGCACATCATGGTGTGCGTATCAAGGATAATGCGATTGTTGCAGCAGCCAAGCTTAGTCATAGATATATTACAGAGAGATTCTTGCCTGATAAGGCTATTGATTTGATTGACGAAGCGACAGCAAAGTTACGTGTAGAGATCGATTCATCGCCTCAGGAGCTCGATCATCTCGATCGAAGAATTATGCAACTTAAGATTGAAAGAGAAGCGATTAGGGCTGAAGCTGATAATGATAGTAATAAAGATAGATTGGAGAAAATTGAAGAAGAGCTAAATGATTTAACTGGTAAGGCTGATAAATTACGTAGCCAATGGCAGGCTGAGAAATCTTCTATTGTTGGAGTTAAGGAAATCAAGCAAAAAATTGAAGAGACCAAAGCTTTAATTGAGAATGCTGAGCGTAAGGCTGATTTACAGCGAGCTGCTGAACTTAAGTTCGGCACATTGCTTGAATTAGAAAAGCAGCTAAAAGCCGTTGAAGAAGCGTCTTCTAATAAGAGCAAGCGCAAGAATTTATTAAAAGAAGAAATTGATGAAAGTGAAATTGCAGATATTGTTGCTAAATGGACTGGCATACCAGTAACGAAATTATTAGCTGAAGAATCAGATAAACTATTAAACTTAGCTGATGAATTGCATAAGCGAGTCGTTGGTCAAGATGAAGCTGTAACTGCGGTTGCTGATGCGGTCAAACGTTCTCGAGCTGGGCTTTCTAATCCTAATCGCCCTATTGCTTCTTTTATGTTCTTGGGTCCAACTGGTGTTGGTAAAACAGAATTAGCTAAAGCATTGGCTCAATCTTTGTTTGATGATGAGAACGCTATAGTGCGTTTAGATATGTCTGAGTATCAAGAAGAGCATAGTATTGCGCGTTTGATTGGAGCTCCACCAGGTTATGTTGGTTATGAAGAGGGTGGACAGTTAACAGAAGCCGTTCGTCGCAAGCCTTACTCAATAGTTTTGCTTGATGAGTTTGAGAAAGCGCATCCTGACATCAGTAATATTCTTTTGCAGATACTTGATGATGGACGCCTTACTGATGGGCGTGGTAAGAAAGTTGATTTCAAAAATACCATAATTATTATGACGTCAAATTTTGGCAGTCAGTATATTATTGAACAACAGTTGCAAGAAGGTTTCAAGGATTCTGCCGAAGAAGATGATGGCTTTGAGAGAGTATCAGCTAAAGAAAGAATCAAAGATGAGATTATGGCTTTAATGAAGGAGCATTTTAGACCAGAATTTTTGAATCGAATTGATGACATCGTTATATTCTCACCACTACAAATGGGTCAGATGAAGCAGATAGTTGAGATTCAATTACAAAGCTTGCGTGAGCGTCTGAAAGACAGGAAGATTGATCTAGAAATTACTGATTATGCCCTTGAACAGCTTGGTATTATTGGTTTTGATCCAAGTTATGGAGCTAGACCCGTGAAGCGCGTTATTCAGCAAAAAATCGAAAATCAACTTGCAAACCTTATTCTAGCTGGTACACTAAAAGATAACTCTACCGTTGCTATTGACTTTAGCGAGGAGTTTAAGTTTGCCGTCCAGCAAAAAGAAACACAAAAGATTTAGTGCCTAAGATATCCATATTGCCGGAACATATAGCTAACCAAATCGCTGCTGGTGAGGTAGTTGAGGGTCCTAATTCTATTATCAAAGAATTAGTAGAGAATAGTATTGATGCTCAAGCAACTAAGATTTATATTGAACTAAGTAAGCAATTACTCAAAATCCAAGTCATTGACAATGGTGTTGGTATGAGCAGGGAAGATTTATCTTTAGCTTTTAAGCGTCATGCTACAAGCAAGATTCAAACAATTGAAGACCTTCAAAGCCTTATTACTAATGGCTTTCGTGGAGAGGCTCTGGCTAGTATTGCTGCTGTTTCTAAGCTCGAGTGTATTTCTAAGCGGAAGGAAGATATTCATGCTCATAAGATCTATATAGAAAGTGGTAAGGAGAATATAACTCAAACTGGTGCTGTGACTGGCACTAATATTACAGTTGATGAATTATTCTTTAATACGCCTGCGCGCCTAAAATTTCTCAAAGCTAATAACAAAGAACGTAATTTAGTTATTGATACAGTAAGATCCTTAGCTATAGCTAACTCAGAGATTGCTTTTGAGTTGAAGATTGATGGACGAGTTGCATTAGCTACTAGTGGTTCTGCTGATCAGGCTAAAGCAATAGCTGAAATCTTTGCTGATGATATTTATAAGAAATTGATCCCTGTTAAGCAAGAGCGCAATGGTATCTCTGTTATAGGCTTTACTAGTTTGCCAGAATTAACCAGATCGGATAAACGTGGCATATTTACTATTATTAATAAGCGCATAGTGCGTTGTTATATCATGAGATCTGCTCTGGAAGCGGTTTATAAAGAGCTCTTGCCTGCTGGTAAGTATCCTGTTGCTGTGATTAATCTTAATCTTGATCCTGCTTTGGTGGATGTCAATGTACATCCTAATAAACAAGAGGTTAAGTATCAACAAACCAACCAAATCTATACTTTAGTTGGCGACGCTGTCTCTAAAGCCATCTCTGATAGTTTTTATAATAGTAATAAAAGTTTCCAACCTAGTATTCAGGATTATGCTAGGCTGAATCAGCCTCAGCAAACGGATTTTAATCAGGCGTTGCTTGATAATGCTAATCACTATACTAAGCTAGAAGAACGCCCTTACTCGCCTAGTATTACCCAGATTAAGACTGAAGCTGCTATGGGTATGATAGGCTCTCATTTTGCTAGTCTGGAAGATGAGCCTATTCGTAAATCATATGTTGATGATTTTAGCTTTACTGAGACTGATCCGGTTTCCAAAAAATTCTTAGCTCGCTTAGGATCAGTAGAGGTGTCGTTGTTGAATTCTGCTCAAATTAAGTCACAGATTGCTTCTCAAGGCAATAGGACTTTTTTTACCATAGTGGCAAGCGATAAAGATTACTCAGTAGTGATGAAAGGCGACTACATTGGCGAGAATTGGCTTAAAGATAAATATATATCTGAGCTAGATCAATTAGCCAAAGAAATTTTAGTAAGAGAATTAGATAAGTTGTCTTTAGGGACTAAAGAGGTTGTTAATAGATCTCGTCCTAACTCCTCGCCATCAAGATCAGTATTAGAGAAGGTTTGGCAGCGAGACAATTATACTTGTGTTTATTGCGCTAAACCTTTGTTGCATCCTGACCTAGTTAAGCAAAAACTCTTAGATGTTGATGAGCCAGAGAAATTACAGTCGCATTTGGCAAGCTATGATCATCATTTGCCAGCCTCGCAGTTCCCTGCTCTTAATAAAGATGAGCGTAATTTATATGCTTCTTGTGTTGCTTGCAATCTTAAGAAATCGGATAGTATAGCTTCTCAAACTTGGTCTCCGACAGTATCTAATGCTTGGCAAGAGATATCAAAGGAGAATCCTTTGAGAATTTCTAATCTAAAGTTTAGCCACCATACTCACTGATCTGTTGCTTGAGATCAGGTGGTAGGTTAAGAATTTTCTTGCGGTAGGTAAAAGCAATTTGATCGACGATATCTTTGACTGATAACATAAATCTAACTTCGCGGTTGCGAGTGATAGGAATATGACGATAAGAACCATCTGACATCTTGTTTAATGCAAAAGCTATAGGATCGTTCTCTGAAAGCATTTCAGGATTCTGTGTCATATAATTATCTATTGTTTCCTTATCAAAATCTAAACCCTTGCCAGCTATTTTGCGTAAAATATCTCTTTCAGTAAAAATACCAATAGTATTTGCATTATTATCCGTGACAGTAACACAGCCAATATGATTATCATTCAAAATTTTAAGAACAGCTCTTATAGTCGTACCAAAATTGACTGAAATTACTGGGCTCAAATTTAAAATACGAATAGGATCTTCAATGTCTATTCCTGTTGCCATACAAGATTCTCGACTTTGTTCATTTGAATTCTCATTCATTATTTCTAATTCTTCTTCAACGTAATCTGGGCACATATGTTCTAATTATAGCAAAGCCACAGTCGGAGTTATCTTGTATGTCTAAGTATTTCGCTATTTTTTGCAAGATTTGGGTATATTGTAAGTATGAGGGAAGTTTTTCTTGTTGATTTGTTACGTAGTCCTATGGGTAGGGGCAAGGCTGGTTGTTCACTTTCCGAAATTCATCCTGTTGATTTGGGGGCTATCCCAGTTAAAGCTTTGATTGAAAGAAATCATCTTGATCCAAAAAACATTGATGATTTAATTTATGGTTGCGTTACTCCTATTGGTGAGCAAGGTATGAATATTGCTCGATTGATTTCTTTGGTGGCTCTTGATCAAAGCGTCCCAGGAGTACAAATTAATCGTATGTGTAGTTCTGGTTTGCAATCAATTGAATTTGCTTGCCAAGCAATTAAATCTGGCGAATATGATTTGATTATCGCTGGTGGTGTGGAGCACATGGGCCGCGTACCAATGGGGATGGATGGTTTGCCTTTGCCGATGGCAGCAAATCAGGGAACGACTTTGCCAGAAAGTTACCTAACTAAATATCAACTGAAATCTATGGGACAATCAGCTGAGATGATCGCCGAGAAATGGCAATTCACTCGTGAAGAGCTAGATCAATTTAGTATAGATTCTCATGCCAAGGCTTATCATGCTCAGCAAAATGGCTATTTTGATAATGAGATTGTTTCTGTGGCAACACCAAGCTTTGGCATTGTTGATAAAGATGAGGGTATCCGAGCAACTATAGATCCAGCCAAGATGGCAACTCTGCCAACTCCATTTAAAGATGGGGGCGTTGTTACTGCTGGTAACGCAAGTCAAATCACTGACGGAGCTTCAGCGGTCTTGGTGGCAAGTGAAGCGGCTCTAAAGAAATATAATCTTAAACCTCGAGCGAAAATTATTAGAACCTATGTCTGTGGCTCTGATCCAGAGTATCAATTAACGGGACCGATACCAGCAGTCAAAAAATTATTAGAACTAACTAATATGACTATTGAGGATTTTGATTTAATAGAGATTAATGAAGCCTTTGCTTCAGTTGTTTTAGCGGTAGTAAAAGATTTGAATATTCCGCTTGATAAGGTTAATGTTAATGGTGGGGCGATAGCATTAGGACATCCACTTGGCTGTTCGGGTGCAAGAATACTAACAACTCTAGTAAATGAGTTAGAGCGTCGTAAAATGAAACGCGGTCTAATAACCATGTGTGTTGGTTTTGGGCAGGCGATAGCGACTGCTGTTGAGCTTGTGTAATGCAATCTTATTAATTTTCTAAGTTATTAGAACTCACTTTAGGACACAGCTTTAAAATACAACTTGGTGATAGTAGGTAGAACCTCATCTATCTCTAAGCCGCTTTCGGTCCACTCAGTGGCAGCAGCTTCTATCATGCCAGCAAGCGCGACTGCTGCAATATCTGGGTTGAGTGATTTGAGTCCACTTTTTTCTAAGATTTGTTTAGTTCGATTAATTAAACGTGCGCGCATTGCTTGATAGCGTTTATTAAATTCCGGATCGATATAACTTAGTTCTTTGCTGAATTTAAGTATTGCAGCATTACGCTGAAAGCTTCTGAGTATTGCCTTGAGATCCTCTCTGAGTGCGCGATATGAATTACGACCTTTAGAATAATCTTTGTCTAAATCAACTCCCCCTTGAAAAGCAGTGTATAACTCATCTTCAACTTGTTCAACTAAAGCATTAAAAACATCTCTTTTGTCTTTGAAATAAAGGTAAAAAGTGCCATAACCTAATCCAGCAGCATCGGTTATATCTTTAATGGTAGTGGTATTGAAACTTTGACTTGCAAAGAGATTACGTGCAACTTTAAGAATCCTAGTCTGAGTTTGCTGGGCTTTGGATGTTTTGGTTAAGCCATTCATTTCTTCTATAATTGTAGAGAATAGTTAAGCTAAAAAGCAAGTGATATGCGCTAAAATAATAAAACCCCCCACAAATGAGCACTAGCATTGATAAATTGATCAAAATTGGCAAACCTTTTCAAGGATTAGCATATTTGTCATTGATCAGTATGTTTGTCAGTGGCTTAGCTGCGGTGTTGCCTTCGTGGTTAATTAAGATTGCTATAGATGGATTAACTGCGCTAGAAGATGGCGAGGAGGTTTTTTCTATATTGCCGAAGCAGGTTTTGGAGAATATTAGCGTTATTCAGGATAAATTACACCTGATGATTGACCCAAAGAGCTTTGAGCTTAATCCGAGTCACTTGCAGATTACGCTGCCCATAATGATTGTTTTGGTTTTTGTAGTAGAAGCAATATTTAAATTTCTCTATCAGTATAATTCGCGCAAGTTAGGTCTTTTGGTAACAAAAGATTTACGTGAGAAGTTTCATAATCATCTCAATATGATGTCATTGAAGAGTCAAAGAAAATATGAGAGTGGTTCTTTGGTCTCAGTAGTTTCTAGTGATTTACAGAGCTTACAATCGTGGCTAGCAGAGAGTTTGATGAATTTATTCAATGAAAGTTTTACTGCGTTTTTCTTGTTTGCTTGGCTTTTAGTTTTAAATTGGAAACTTACATTATTATCTATGGTGACCTTGCCACTTTTTGCGATTCCTGTAATTAAGCTTGGTAAGCAGATCCGCAGTTATAGTCGCAGTGGTCAAGATTACGTTGGTACTATTGGTAGTTATATTCAAGAGACTCTTAACAATCAACGTGTCATCAAAGCCTTTAATTTAGAGCATTGGCGACAGGCTAAGTTCATTGAAGAATCTAATGTGCTCTATAAGCTTTATAAACGCTGGGTTTGGCTCATGGCAGCAGTGTCTCCGCTGACTAATATTATTGCAGCGATTGGCATTTCGGTAATTTTGTTTCTTGGTTTAAGTTTTGTACAGAATGGTACTTTGAGTGTTGGTGAATTCTCTTCTTTCTTTGTTACTAGTATTTTGCTTTATGATCCAGTGAAACGCTTAGGCAGAGTCTCTACTATAGTGCAATCCGCTCTGGGTGTATTAGATAGAGTGTTTATGATTCTTGATGAGCCGATTCAAGAAGATAAAGTAACGGCTAAAATTGATCAAACCTTTGTCGGTAAGCTTGAGTTCATTGATGTGAATTTTGCCTATGCTGATCAGAAACTTTTTGATGGCTTGAATCTCACTATTGAAGCTCATACTAGTGTCGCTCTAGTAGGGCCTAGTGGTGGTGGTAAAACGAGCTTGGTGAGCTTAATACCGCGTTTCTACGAAATTGATAGTGGTAAGATTTTGCTTGATGGTATTAATATACAGGAATTGAGCCTAGAGCAATTGAGAGCGCAGATTGCAATTGTTACTCAAGAACCTTTATTGTTTACTGGCACTATCAGGGATAATATCGTTCTAGCTACTAAAGCTACTGAAACTGAGCTTAATGAAGCTGCTAGAGATTCTTATGTACTAGAGTTTGCTGATCAATTGCCAAAGGGACTTGATACTCATATTGGTGAGCAGGGTAATCAATTATCGATTGGTCAAAGACAAAGAATAGCTCTTGCACGAGCATTTTTAAGTAAGGCGCCTATTATTATTCTTGATGAACCTACTAGCGCACTTGACAATGACTCTCAGACTTATGTCTATAAAGCTATTGAGAAATTAATGCAAAGTCACACCGTGATTGTCATTGCTCATAGGCTCAGCACCACTAAAAGCTGTGATCGTGTTATTAATGTTACTAAAGGCGTGGTTGCAGAAATTAAGCAACCTCTGCCAGAGCTACTCCTGGACTCTTAGATTGATCTAAGAAGCAACGTTTTATCCATTCACCATGATCGCCTTCTTCTAGTATTTTTGTAATATGCCCTTTGAGGTAGCTCGTTGCATCTTTTAGAGCTTTAGCAAAAACATTACCTAGAAAACTAGGATCGCAGCTCAAATAATGACTAGATGAATCATCTGCTGCTAGTAAGCCAACTACTCTATGCAAGACATCAGTAGAAAAAGCTCTTTGATTAGTCGTAGCTTCACCGCTATTACGCCTTTTACTATTATCATAGTAAGCTGGTCTAGTAAGCGATGTATTCTCACCCCTTAATGCATTCAATCCTGCCCAAATATTTGCTGTAGATAAATCCTGTACTCGCATCTTGTTCTCCTTGTGTGATATCTTGACTCTGCTGAGATTCTAGCATAGCTAAGCTTCTTGTTGTATCCTAGAGAAGTATGTTTTATCGAATCTTAGTAGTTGCTTGTTCTTTATTACTTAATTCAGCCTGTGCTAATGATATTGAGCCTAATGTTAATACGATTCAAGAGCTCAAGATCACTAAATTATCTTTGGATAGGACTTCTGTTAGGCAAGGTGAGTTCTTTTATGTGACTATCAGTAATGCTAAGTCAAATCCAAAAGTTTTTTTTAATAGTAAAGAATATCCAGCTTTTTTAATTGCGGAAGATACTTATCGAAGTTTAGTTCCTGTTGAGAATCTGACTAAGCCAGGTTCTTATGCTGTGCTTGCACGTATTAGTGATACTTGGGAAGAGAAGATTCCTGTAAAAATTATTGATAATGGTAAAGGGGTCTCCTATATTCATCTTGGTCCTGAGAAAACATTAGACGCTACTGCTAAAGAACTTAATGAAGTTGGTGCTGGACTTAAGACTTTATCGGCAGATAAATTATGGGTTGGTAAATTTATTTATCCATCTAAAGCTGCTAAATCAAGTCCTTTTGGTGTGAAGCGTTCATATAATAATGGACCGATTGATAGTTATCACAAAGGTTTAGATTTCGCTGGAGCATTAGGTTCTCCAGTCTATGCTCCAGCAGCAGGACGAGTTGCCACTGTCGGCTATGAGAAAGATGGATTTGTCGTGCATGGCAATACGATTATTCTAGATCACGGTCAGGGATTGACATCTATCTATATGCACTTGAATCGTATTGATGTTAAGCAGGGTGATAATGTAACAGCAGGTCAATTAATTGGAGCCGTTGGTCATACGGGTATCTCAACGGGACCACATTTGCATTGGGGTGTCTACCTCTCAGGGACCAGTGTTGAGCCAGAGCTATTTGTCTCAAAAGATATATTTTAAGTGATCTGTTGCGAAACAAAGTTTCGATAAAACAGGTCGGTTATAATTTGCGGCTAATTCTATTAGCAACACCACTTTTGATAACTAATGAAATCAAGAACATATCTACTAGTAGAGCACTTCCACCATAACTCATAAATGGTAGAGGTACACCGGTGATTGGCATAACGCTTAATGTCATGCCAATATTAACAAAGATATGAAAAAATAATTTGGCAAATACCCCAATAGAAACTAGTTCACTGAACTTATCATCAGTATTTTTTGCGATTTGAATTATTTTTACCAGCACTAGTCCGTAAAGAAATAAAACTAAAGCTGTACCAACGAAGCCCCATTCTTCACCAATAGCTGAATAGATGAAGTCCGTATGTTGTTCAGGGACAAAGTTTCCTTGAGTTAGCTCGCCATTCTGGTAGCCTCTACCCCAGAAGCCACCACTACCAATCGCGTACAAACTTTGAATAATGTGATAGCCAGCACCGAGAGGATCCACGTAAGGATCCAGAAAAATCGTCAGGCGTTTCTGTTGATAATCTTTAAGAAAGCCCCAAGCAAAAGATCTTAATACTATAGAAAGTAAATTGACTGCAATAATCCAAAAGAATCCAAAGCTTACCCAAGGGCGTTTCCATGCTTTGTAATGTACGGTAGCCGCGACTATAACTAAGACCAAAAAGGCTAACCCCGGAGCCGTAAGGTGAAACACAAGATTCTCGTGTTCGTAAGTCATTAACTGAGTGCCCATTAAAGAGAGAATGGCACTAATTAATGGAGAGACAAGAATTACTAGCTCTATCAATTTAGCTCCAGCAGCAAATAGCATGCCGATTGTAATAGCGATATAGACAAGTGTCGTTCCTAGATCTGGTTGTACCAATACTAATAATGCTGGAGGGGCAACTATCAGTAATGTTTTAATGATATCGAGGAAGTTTCTTATTGGATTGCGGATTAGCCAGCTTGCTAGATAAACAATGAGACACACTTTAGCTATTTCGCTTGGTTGAATATTAATTGGACCTAGTTGTAACCAGCGCTGTGAGCCCAATACAGTAGCCCCAAAAAATTTTAGAGCAATTAATAAGATGATATTAAAAATATAAATCCAATTAGCATAGATTTGGTATAGGCTGAAATCAATCATTCGAAAGCTTACAAAAACTAATAAAAAGGATATTAGTACGAATGCAAATTGTTTCATTGCTAAGCCTTGTTCAGCAACGCTTAATAGAGTAGTAATGCTAATAAAAAGCAAAGCAATGATGGCGTTAACCAGAGTTGGATCTGTTAAATTAATGCGCCAATTGAAGATTTTGTAACTCACGACGCTTCTATTATATAATGGAGTTATAGTCCTAATGAAAGCAAACCTTATTGACAACAATCTTTACCAGAAGAATCTACAATTTTGGGAGGATGCTTGGCAGCGGGTCAAGAACCCAGTTCATAAAATTCCTGATACTCTAGCTTACATTAAGGACATACCTGGTGTTTTTGCAGAATATGATTGCCAGCATATATTAGATATTGCCTGTGGTTCTGGTTGGTTAAGTTTCTATCTTAATGAGTTTGGCTTTAAGGTTACTGGGGTTGATATCTCACAATCAGCAATTAAGCTTGCTGGCGGTGTTTTAGAGCAAAGAAAAGCTAATCCTGAAGCTAAGTTATTCGATGACAGTTTGAGTGTAGAGAAGATTAATCTTGACGATCTTGGATTTGTTGTAGCTGATATGTTTATGATGCCTTTTTTAGAGAATAGTTTTGATGGTATCTTAATTAATGCTGCGTTTGAGCATTTGGATTATGCTCGTGGCAATCAATTTTTAGCTCAAATTAAGCGATTGATTAAACCTGATGGTATTATGTTTGCCGTTTTTGATAAGGTTGCAACTGGCTCCAGAGGTGAGTTTGATGTATTAGAAGATGGTACTCATCAATATCATGATACTTATCGTAATGGTATGTTTTTGCGTAATTATAGTGATGAGGAGTTAGATGAATTATTGCGAATAAATAATTGGCAAGTTTTGTCTTTAAGCAAAAATTCTTTTGAAAGCCGCATTGTTATTGCGCGGAATCTGCGTTAATGATTAATCGTCATACTATTGTAGTTATTGTTCTAGCAGCTTTGCTTTATTTCTGGCAACCACAGTTTGCTAAGTTTTTTTTGTTGGCATCAGCTGCTTTCAATATTTATTTAAGATTATTAACTTTCAATTTTATGAGCTTGTTGAATAAGCAGGCAAAGAGCCCTTTGTTAATTCTTATTTCAGTTTGTCGTGTTTTTCTGATAGGAGCTTTTCTGGCAATACTAATTATTAAATATGACTGTGATTTATTTGCAATTTTATTGGCTTTTATCGTGTATAAAGTAGTATTATTGAATAGTGGTTCTTGGAGTAGACCCTAATTATGCATATTACTAAAGAGTTTTTTGGATATACAGTCAATGCCGACAGCCTTTATTTTACTTGGGCATGTATGCTAGTGATTCTTGTTGTTGCTCTAGTGCTTAGAGTTGGTCTGACTGATAATGTCTCTGCTTATGGTGTAAGACAGCATATCGCGGAAGGCATTTTTGATTTCATACGTAATTTATCACGTAACCAAATTGGTAAACGTGGTGATGCTTATGTTTTCTTTGTTGGTTCGATTTTTATTTTTATTCTAGTAAATTATTACGCAGGCTTATTACCTTGGAAGATGGGCTCTGTGTTTGAGTGGTGGCCGCAGATTGCTGTTCATGAGGGTGAACATATTCATCATCACGCTTGGCATGGAGCTAGTCCTTGTGCTGATATTAATATACCTGCTGGCATTGCTCTATTAGTTGTAATTAGTTATTTTATGACTGGAGTTAGTATCGCTGGATGGCAGTATATCCAAACCTTCTTGCCAATTAACTTTGGTGCTAAAGGTCCTAGTTTGAATTTGATGTGTTTGATTGAATTGATGGATTTAATTGTTAGACCCTTAACCTTGTCTTTGCGACTTTTTGCAAATACTGTTGCAGGGGAGACTTTACTAGCTACTTTTATTTCTTTAGTTGCTTTAGTATTGCCAGTTGCGGTATTGGGTTTTGAAGTTTTTGTTGGGCTATTACAATCATTCTTGTTCACGATATTAACCACAGTATATATCGGGACGGCGGTCCAACACGCCGAACATCTGGCTCATGCAGAACACCATTAATCACGCTTTAACTCTAGTACAGGAGATATTGCCAATTTTTATTCTTGCTATTTTGGTAGCAGCTTTATTGGATTATTTTTTGCCAGATGATTTTTTCAAAAGCTCTACTAGATTGAGTTTGCCTAATTTGTTACTTGCGAGTATTATAGGAGCGCTGATTCCTATGTGTACTTGTGGAATGATTCCATTGGTACATAAGATACATAATAAAGGCGTACATTGGGTTTTGCTCTTAGCTTTTTTGATTGCTGGTAATGCTAGCAGTATTCCAGCTTTAATCCTTAGTTCGGTTTTAGGTTATAAGATTGTGATTTTACGCTTACTAGCTTCTATAGTTTTTGGTGTTACTGTTGCATTGCTTGCTTATGTTCTATTGAATAAAGAAACTTATGAGATGAAGATAGCAGCCCATACCAGTTGTTGCGAGCATGAGGTTTGGTATAGAGTGATATGGGCAGATATTGTTTCTATGCTCAAGACCTTTTTTCCATGGATAATATTAGCTGTAGTAATAGCGAGTTTATTGCATGAGACGAACCTTAGTGCTTTATTTTTAGAAGGTAACCATAAGATATTATTTCCTATTATTGGCTCCTTGATTGGTTTTCCTTTTTATTTCTGTGCTGGTGCTGATGTGCCTTTGAGCCAAGAGCTATTGAGAATGAATGTTGGTGTTGGTACTATCATTAGCTTTATGCTTGCTGCACCTGGTACTAATTTAACTAGTCTGTTTGTTTATAAACAAATTATTGGTTGGAAGCATAGTATTTGGTTATTTGTTATATCTCTAATTACTAGTTCGCTACTTGGAGTATTGATAAACTATTTATAATATGCCTAATGATATCCATAAAGAATATCAAGAATTAGTCACAAAACTACTTGCGTGGAATCAAAATTATTACTTAGAAGACTCTCCGACTGTTGATGATGCTGTTTATGATGCTTGTATGCAAGAGTTACTTGCAATCGAGAAAGCTCATCCCGAGTTAGTTACCTCTAATAGTCCTAGTCAGAGGGTTGGTGCAGCCCCTAAGCAGAGTAAATTTACTAAACTAGAGCATTTGCTACCTATGATTAGCTTAGCTAATGCTTTTGGTGAGCAGGATATACGAGATTGGCTAGATAGAATTAATAAGATTATTGGTGAAGAGACTTACCGAGAATATGTGTTTGAGTTGAAGATTGATGGTCTGAGTATTGCTATTGACTATAATCAAGGGCGGTTATTGCGTGCTGCAACTCGGGGAGATGGTAAGTATGGTGAGGATGTAACAGCTAATATTCGAACAATTAAAACTTTACCGCAAACAATTAATCATCAAGGACCTATCTCTATTCGTGGTGAGGTTTTTATCAGGAAGGAAAATTTTCACAAGATTAATGCTGAGCAAGCACTGAACTCAGAGGCTCTCTACGCTAATCCACGCAATACTGCTGCTGGTTCCTTGCGTCAATTAGATCCTGCAGTTACAGCGAGCCGCAACTTAGATGCTTTTTTCTATAGTTTTTTTCCTGCTAATGCTTTGTCGGATAATAAAAGACAAGTTTTAGAAGCATCAGATATTAATTTTGAAACTCATTCTCAAAGCCTGGAATACTTACAGCAATTAGGTTTCAAGGTGAATTCATCACATAATATAGTTTGTAAAAATATTGATCAAGTTATTCAACTATATAATCAATGGCAAGATAAAAAGCATAGTCTTGATTATGATATTGATGGTGCTGTTGTTAAAGTTAATCAGTTCAATTTACAGCGTACTCTTGGTTCTACAGCCAAGACCCCACGTTGGGCAATTGCTCTGAAGTTTGCTGCTGAAATAGCAGAGACCCAAGTCGAGTCCGTAGAGAATGAAGTTGGTCGTCTTGGTACTATCACTCCAGTAGCTAATCTTACGCCAGTACAACTTGCTGGTACTACGGTGAAGCGCGCAACGCTGCATAATTTTGATCAGATAGCTAAATTAGATGTCAGAGTTGGTGATTGGGTGCAAGTGCGTAAGGCTGGGGAGATTATACCAGAGATTATTGCTGTTAATCTTAGTAAACGCAGTCAGCAATCGGCTCCTATCGTAGCTCCAAGTTCTTGTCCTGTTTGTGGGTCTCCAGTAGAACGCAGTGATGTTAGCTACTATTGTATTAATATCGCTTCTTGTCCAGCACAAGTGCAGCGACGGATCGAGCACTGGTGCTCTAAGGCTGCGATGGATATTAATGGTGTTGGACCAGCATTGATTAAAGAATTACTTGCTAAGAAGCTCATTAACATTCCACTTGATTTATATAAGCTTGATATTAATGATTTAGTTGGTTTGGAGCGTATGGCAGAGAAATCAGCTACTAACGCAATTGAATCAATTAAACTAAGTCGCAATCGTAGTTTTGCTCGTTTGCTTTATGCTCTTGGTATTAAACATATTGGTGTTAATGTAGCTGAGTTGATTGCTGATTATTTTCCTGGTTTATCAAGCTTAGAACTGGAACTGAGAAGCAATTCAGGAGCTGCTTTGATTGCTATTGATGGGCTTGGTCCTAAGATAGTAGAATCTTTGCATGAATGGTTTAATAGTGATAATTATCAACAGTTTAAGACCTATTTGGATGATAATCCTAATCTGCTAAATATATCGGTAGAGGTCAAGAAAAAACTTGGTGATAAATTTTCTGGTTTAAACTTTGTGATTACTGGCACCCTGAGTCAAGCAAGATCTTATTATGAAGATCTCATCAAGTCTAATGCTGGTAAGGTTTCTAGCTCTGTAAGTAAGAAAACTAGTTACTTGCTTTGTGGTGCTGACGCCGGCTCTAAATTAGATAAGGCTCAAGAGTGTGGCGTGAAAGTTATTAGTGAAGCTGAGTTTGAGGATTTATTGAAGTGATTTGGTTGTTACTACTCTTCACTATTATACAGCCGTCATCTCAAGCTGCCACTCCAATTAATATTGGCTTATATGATACTAATACTCTCTATATTACTGCTAATCACAGCTTTGTTGTTAAGCAGGCTGATGGACAAGTAATGTTAGCAAATAAACCTGGTGACAGGGTTCTGTTGAGGTCTTCGCCCGCTGCTGCTAACAAGCTAGTAATTGCTAGCCCGCCTAATTTACTAACGACAAGTGATAATCTGAGTTTTGAGTGCAGTGATCCACAGAGACTCTGTCTATTCAAACTCAAACAATCTATTGATGATAGTAATATTTATAATATTTTTCGTGGTTCTATTAATATCAATCCAAGTAAAACTTACTTCACTGTAATTAATAAGATTGATCTAGAAGATTATTTGCGAGGAGTTGTGCCTGGTGAGATGCCCTCTAGTTGGGGACTTGAGGCGCTTAAGGCACAAGCTGTAGCTGCTAGAACTTATACGCTTAAGAATTTGGGGCGACGTAAGGATCGTGGCTATGATTTGAATGCAGATGTTACTGATCAGATGTATCTTGGCTACAAAAAAGAAGATTCGAGAACAAATCAAGCAATCTTAGAGACTAAAGGAGAGGTCTTGCTTGATAATCAGGGGAATTTAATTGATGCTTATTATTCTAGCCATGCTGGGCGTTTTACTAATACGGCTCAAGCTGCTTGGGGATTGAGCTTTAGTTCATCTTTGCAAGCTAAGCCAGAATATATTTCGTCATCGCGAGCCACCGTAGGTGCTGTGGCGATCCAGAATTACCATTGGCAACAAAGTTTTACTTTAGCTGACTTAAAAAAGAACCTAATGGATTTGAAATTGGATAATAATATTATTGGGATCAATATTATTAATCGTTCGATGGCAGGGCGCGTTGATAGAGTGTTGATTAGTGCTGATAACCAAGTTACGCTTACTGGTGAGGAATTCCGTCATCATCTTAAGCTTAAATCAACAGATTTCACTATTAGTTATACCTCTGAGGGCATAAGTATTAGCGGCTATGGCTTCGGGCATGGTATCGGCATGTCACAATATGGCAGCAAGTCTAAGAGCGACTCTGGTAAAAGTTATAAAGAGATACTTCAATATTATTACGACAGAGCGAATTTAGCTAAACTGCTGTAGTACTTTTTTGGTTTGCGCGCTGTTTAGTTGCGGCGGCACCTAAAGCATCAGCCGCTTGTTGAATTACGCCAGGAGCAGCCTGTCCCACAGCATTAGCTACTTGCTGAACAGCTGTAGTAACATCTCCACTTAATCCTTGTAAGCCTTTGAGTAATTGGGCTTGCATGCCATCTTGAGAATCTTTAAATACTTTAACGACTTTGTCATAGACTCCGCGCATTGGATCCATGAATCTAGCAAATACTCCACTTTCTTTAGCTAGTTTTTCTTGTACTTTCATAAATCTACTAACTAATCTAAAAGCTTCCTTGAGATCCATATTAGGTCTGGTTTTGGCTTCGACAGCAGATTCAGAGCTTAGTCTGTCAGAAATAAGCGTATCAAAAACATGACCAATGATTTGTTGCTTTAGGTCACCAGTGCTGGCTCTAGTGATGAAGGCTTCAAGATCAGTTCCAGGTACTTGAGAGTAAGCTGTTTTGATTTCAGCAGCCAAAGCTGTTTTAGTAGCGTTACGATTTACTGGAGCAGTTGTTTCTGTGAGAACAGTTCTGATGAAGTTTGGATTCATAGACTGCTCTAGATCAGATTTTAGTACAACGCTCAATTCACCAAGTGCTTTAGCCGCGCTTGCCATATTAGATTGCGCTTCAGGACTAGGTTTGTGGTTGAATAATTGTAGGACTAGCATCCATGCTACTGGTAATAAAAATAGTGCTTTTAGTAATAAAGCTTTAGGACTATTTTCTTTCATGTGAGTTAATAAATGTCTTTCAGCCGGACCGAATTTTGTCAGTGCTTGCCTAAAGGCGGTGAGTTTTGCTTCTACTTGAGCGCCAAGGTCTTGGGGAGCAACGATCTCTTGTTGAGCAAGTCCTGCTGCCGTAACATTTGTGACAACTGGAGCTTGAACTGGATTGCTAAAGGTTACAGTTGGTTCTGATGTTGCTCTTGCAGTGCTGGTTTGTGCTAGAGTTTGTCCGATATGCTCGCCAGAGGTTTGCATATTAATTGGAGCACTTGCGACTAAGTTATGAGTTGTAGTCGGTGCTGCCGTCGAAGTTGCTGGAAATGCTAGTGCTGCATCAGGTACTAGCGTAGAAGTTGTTTGAAGTTCTGGCGTCGTATTGGGTGCTATAAAACCTTGCCGATCAACGCGACCATCCATCATAAATCTTTGGCCTAAGTCTGTATCTATCATTCTCTTGTCCTCCACTTAATTCATCGTTGAATTACTTGTAATAATATTATACATAACTATTTACTTCTAGTGAATGAAAATCTTCTTTAAGGATCCACTGAAAAATTCAAATTCTTCTAGCAGGGGCAACACACGCTTCGCGTGGTTGCTCGCTTTTTGAGCGGATGCCTTTCTGAAAAATGGAACTATAATCCATTTTTCAGGGCATCCTTAATTGCAACAAGTCAAGATAATCTTCTTTGCCATAATTCAACAGTATTGCTAAGTAACATCGCTACTGTCATTGGCCCAACGCCGCCAGGAACAGGGGTAATTAATTTGGAATTATGTATAGCGCTTGAAAATTCTACGTCACCGACTAAGCGCTTACTTGCCTGTTGAAGATTACTATCGATCTTATTCTCATGACTTGAGGAGTTAGGGTTCACCGCGGTACGTTCACCATCTTTGTAATATACGGTGTTAATACCAACGTCAATAACAATAGCATTTTCTTTGAGCCAAGAACCTTTGATCATTTCTGGTATGCCGATTGCTGCAATCACTATGTCAGCTTGAGAAATTTCTTTTTTGAGATTAAGAGTCTTGCTATGAGCCATTGTTACTGTGGCGTCTGCTTGATTAAGCATAATAGCTAGAGGCATACCTACTAAGGTGCTGCGTCCAATCACTATGGCTTTTTTGCCTTTGAGAATTACGCTATAGCGTTTTAGTAATTCCATACAACCTTTTGGGGTGCATGGATAGATGGTTTTAGAGGAACGCACCAAAAGCTGTCCTAGATTATAAGACGTTAAACCATCAACGTCTTTATCTGGGCTGATATTGTCGATAATTATTTGTGTTGAATTTCTTAAATTATCTGGTAAAGGCAATTGTAATAAAATACCATCGACATTGTCATCAGTATTGTATTTTTGAATCTCTGCGATTAGTAATTCTTTTGAGGTTGTTGCTGGCAATATGCTCTTGTAAGATTGTATGCCAACTTCTTTGCAGGCATCTTGCTTGCGTTGTACATAGAAATGACTAGCGGGATCATCACCAACTAAGATTACAGCTAAACCGGGTTGGCGGACTCCAGTAGCAGAGGATACATTCTTTTTCAGTTCGTTGCGTATGGAAGCTGCAGTTGCTTTGCCGTCTATGATTTGATTTTGCATGATCTCAAGTCTATTCTAGATCATACGAATAATATCGTCAAAGATTTGATTCCAGATACTTAGCACTCTAGCGTTCGCGCTGAAGCTGTTCTGGAATTTAATCAAATTTGCAGCTTCTTCTTCAATCGAGACACCACTAATACTATCGCGTCTATTGGCGAGTGAATCATGTAAGTTTGTGGAGTTCTCGGATTTAGCAATAGCAGCATTGCCTTTGCTACCAAAGCTGCCTACAATATTTGCTACCTTATTATTAAGGTTATTGCTGGAGCTGTTCTCGACACCTTGAACTATTGATAAACCAAAGTGTCCAGAGTTATTACTAATGTTATTATCATTAAAAGAACTTGAGTTCATTTTGAACCTAACAAAAGCAGCTCCATTTGGAATAGTTCCAGTGTAAGAGACTCGAGTAGTCGGTGCACCAGCATTAGTCGGGAAGTCAATTGCTGAGCCGATTGTGGCGCCACTAGCGTCGATAAATTCAATTTGTACTAAACTGCCGCCACCGAAACCGTTGGTTCCAGCATTAACGGAACTGCCATTATCATCAATTAAGCCATCAGCATTAATAGTTATCACTTTGCCTGGAATTAGTGGTAGTGAGCTAGTTACATAGCTTGATGAAGGTGAGTCGATATAAACTTTCTCTGAATTTGCTCCATTGCTAATAATATTATTAGTGCCAAAAAATAATTCCGCAACGCTGGCAGCAATACTACCATCACTGACTGCACCAGTCTTGCCTTGAGTTAATAAGGAGTTATTGTTGATGACGTTACTGTTTACTGCAAAATCAGTAGCACTATTCCCAGTGAACAATGCCGCTCCAGCATTGCCATTAGCAGTCTTGCCCAAAGCCAATATATCATTGACAGATTTTTTGATACTCATGGCAAAATCTGATAATTCTTTTTTTAATTCTGGTATATCTTTGTTGATCATTTGAAAGAGTCCACCCAATACGCCTTTGAATGAATCTATGCTGCCAATAGTTGTTTCTAAAGGGTCGTTCGTTTTGAGAATTAATTTGCTTGGATTTATACCAATGTCAGTTGAGCCACTAATTGAATCAAAAGTATAATGTAATCCTTTGCCATCTAATAATGTGATAGTATCAGAGTCACTTCCAGAGGTGGTTCCAGCCGTTAATCCAAGTACTGCAAGAGCCGTGCTACCTGAGTCTATCGTTATAGCAGCAGAAGAGTTGTTAGCAGCTCCATTTACTGAAGCTGTTTGTAGAACTAACTTACCGCTTTCATCTAATGAAGCAATCTGTCCTAGTCCACCAGTGGCGTTGAAGGACTTATTGATCTTATTGACAACATCTCTAATAGTAGATCCACTTTCAAAATTTACAGTGAAAGGACCGGTGCTTGTCCCATTGCCATTGTTTACTGTTAGGGTTAAAGTATTATTGCTGGAGTTGATGCCACTGATCGAGCTATCAAAATTAGGGAAATTGATGGAACCAGTTGTTTGTGCGCTACTAGCATTTACGTTGAGAGTTAGTTTGCTCAAATTGCCATCACTAAATCTAACTAAGTTTACGTCAATAAGATTACTGATGTCATTTAAGAGTAAGTCTCTAGAATCTTTTAAATTTGACGTATCTTGATCCTTGCCACCAGCAGCAAGAATTTGGCTGTGAATATCAGAAAGTCGAGCTAGTTTTTGATTAAGTTCATTTATGGCAGTGGGAATTTTGCCAATCGGTTTGTCGTTGAGATTTTGTTGTAGTAATCCAATTGACTGATCTACTTGATTAAAGCTTTCAGCTAATGCTGAAGCAGAGTTGATAAAAACAGCTTTCGCGGCACTAGAATCTGGATTAGTGGCTAAGTCACTAGCTGCTTGAAAGAAGCTATTTAGTTTGGCAGTGATGCCAGAGTCGCTAGGTTCGCCGAGTATATCATTCATCGCTACAGCTAAATCAGCTATAGTTTTGTCACGTCCTGCATTAGAAGCCTGTTGCCTGATTTGCTGATCGAGAAACTCATCTCTTACTCTTGTGATTTGATCAACAACAACACCAGAGAGGATTTGTTTTGTTCTGAAGCCAGTTATGACTCCTTCTGAGAAGGTTAGAGTTTTACGTGAATAGCCAACTGTATTAGTGTTAGCGATGTTGTTGCTGGTAACATCTAAGCCTGCTTGTGAGGCTAGTAGTCCTGAGACGCTTATATTTAAACCACCGAATGACATTTGCTTTTATCCTTTATCTGACGAAATTAAGTAGCGACTGCGAGAAGAAGTTTGATGTTGTTTGTATTGATGTTTGCAAGGAGGCTTGGGCGTTAGACAATTTCAAATTAGCATCAATGAGATCGATATCTTGTATGGAAGATAAATCACTTTGAAGTTTAATATTGAGATCATCTGCTGCAGAGTTAGCTCTTTCGACCTGAGAGCTTATTAAGCCTATCTTGCTTTGTAGAGAACTGATTTGTTCAGAATTGAATCTTATGCGCTGAATAAGGTTTCTTATGGCTGCCCCATTATTGCTTGTTAGAGCCGTCTCCAGTTCTGTTAGGGTGTTCATTAATCCAGCATCTTTGCCATAGCTAGCTTCTTTTTTGAGCGATAATTGACTTGTAATCGCAGATGATGAACTTGACTTTAATTGTATTTTAGCTTTGCTATTCTTGCTGTTGCCTGTGATTAAGCTGCTATCTAACTTGAGATAACCTGCTGGAGATTCTTGTGCTATAGCACCCACCCCACCAGCTATATTGAAGGCGCTATTGATTTTACTTATACTGGTGCTGAGATTGTCACCAGAGCTGAAGTTGACACTGAAATTTAATATATTGTCATTGCCATCATTGATTTGTAAGTCTAGGTTGCCTGAGCTGCTTAGAATAGGATTAATTATTTGACTGGATAAAGTTGCGCTACTAGCGTTATCGACAAAAGCCTCTTTGATTGAGACACTAGCAGTTGCTCCGTCTATCGTTCTATTCTTTCCATTATCTAGATTGTCTTTGTATATGATAGTATTGAAAGCTGCACTAGGACTTAATCTTAGTGTTTGCATGTTTGATTGTTCGCCAGAGAAAACAAATTTGTCTCCATTTTTTGAATTCGCGAGTTGAATTAAGAATTCACCATGATTCCTGAGTTCGTCTCTATAAATAAGACGTTCTTCATTAGATGCTGTATCATTACCAGCTTTGATTGCAATTTCAGAAATTCTATCTAAGACATCTTTCATTGTCCTGAGTGCGATTTCTGAAGTTGATAGTTCTGCAGTGGCAGCTTCATTGTTACGAATACTTTGGTCATTAAATTTGATTTTGCCTTGAGTTTGAATTGAATTCATCATCCCAATTGGGTCTTCATAAGGTGATGTGAATCTTTTACCAGCATTTATGTTCTTAGATAGTTTATAAATTTCAGACTGACTATCAGTTACTTGAGAGCTAAAGAGTCTATAGAGTAAATTGGTGCTTAGTCTTTCCATTATATTGTAATAAAGTCAAAAATATTTTGCCCCATAATTGCAGCAGATGCTTTGATATTGGCTGCTAGAGCGGCTTGTGCTGAAGTAACTTTTTGTATTGCCTCAGCCACAGGGATTCTTGCTATATCAGCTTGCTTTAATTGGTAATCACTACTTCTTTCAGTGTTTTGTTCAATAGCCACATTGAAGCGATTTACTAAATCTCCTAATTTGGATTGAGTGTTTATGATTCTATTGAGATTATCTTCGACCTCGATAAGAGAATTTCTGACAGCATTGTTGTCACCAGAGTTGTAAGCTGCTTCAAGATTAGTAAGTGTGTTAAACAAGCTGCCGCTAGTGCCTTTGCTGGTTGAAGCGGTTAAGCCAAGGCTATTTAAAGAAGTCGAACCGGGACTGATGATGATTTGTGCTCTACCATTGTCAAGGCTATTAGTAGCTAATGCTGTATCGAAAGATAGAAACCCTCCGCCATTGCTGACGATAGAACCTTGCCCGCCAGCGGCATTGAAAGCAGAGTTTATTTTATTTACAATAGTTGTTATATCATCTCCAGCGCTGAGAGCAATATTGCCAATGTTGATATTGTCACTACCATTATTAACAATTAGGTTGAAGTCAGCATTACTGGTGAGAGGAGAGATAAAGCTTGAACCAGCATATTGTGCGCTTTGGCTTTGACTAGCAAATAGTGCTTGTAAACTTACACTTGATTCGATAGCGCCGACTTTTCTTTCGCCAAGATCTGTTTGACCTTCTTTGTATGAGGCATTGGCAAAAGTTGCTCCTGCTGAATGACTAATTACTTTTAGATCAGATTGTATCCCGCCAAATAAAAATTTATTGCCAACTTTACTATTGGCTAATTGAAAAATATTCTCACCAAAATTTCTTAGCTGTTCTCCAAAAACTTTTAGATCGTTACTAGAGCTAGTCCCAGAAGATGCTTGTGAGGCATCGGTTTTGATCTGGTCTATAATGTCTTTGATATTATTTAATGCAGATTCTGAGAGCTCTAGCTCTGTAATTGCTTGAGATTGATTGGTTGTAATGGTGTTATATTCAGTAAGTTTGCCAGTGGTCTGAATTAAGTTCTTACCGGCATCTACTGAGTCATAATTATGAATTAATCGTTGTCCAGTATTGAGTCTGGTACTGTGCTCTGCAAACAAAATTTGGCTCTGGGTGATTTGATCTCTACCCTGAGTGAATCGTTGCAATGAGCTTAATCTACCTATAAAAGACATCTCTAAAGGCTTTAGACCCTAAAAATATTCAAAAAGAGCTAGATTTATTGTATTATTTTGTATTATCATTATAACTAAGTAGATGATTCTTTTGAATTTTTCTGGCTTATTTCAATCAATTGATGTCCTCAGGAATAATTAATTTAACTAATCTAGGTGCAGCTGCTCATGCTGATTTGCATAATTCGCATTTAGCTTCGACACTGCTAATCAAGCCATATACGAATTTTTTGCCTAATCCTAAGCACAGTAAAATAGCTGTGGCCATGAGTGGTGGAGTTGATAGTTCTGTAGCTCTATTCTTGCTCAAAGAGGCTGGTTATGATGTCTGTGGTATCACTGCTTGGATTATTTCAGGCTCTGGTAGATGTTGTGATAATGGAGTCGCTGATGCTGTTAAGGTTTGTGATCAATTAGGTGTTGAGCATCATGCTTTAGACTTGCGCAAAGAATTTGCTGATGGGATTATTCGAGACTTCCACGAGTCTTATGCTCAAGGCGAGACTCCTATTCCATGTATTAGCTGTAACAATGATATTAAGTGGGGTTCATTGCTTGGGTACTCATTAGAGAAGCTAGGAGCCACGCATCTTGCTTCTGGACATTACGCTAAGATTTATTTTGATGGAATGAGTTTTCAGTTGTTTAAACCTAAAGAAGACGATAAGGACCAAAGCTATATGCTCTGGGGGCTTAATCAAGAGCAGCTAGCACATACGGTTTATCCACTTGCAGATTTTAATAAAGATGAGATTCGTGAGATTGCCCGTAAAGCTAATCTCTGTGTCGCCGACAAGGAAGAATCACAGGATATTTGTTTTGTTAGTAACGGTATGACTAACTCAGAATATTTAACTAAGATACTTGGCAAGAAGCCTGGCGATATTATTGAGATTGAGTCTGGCACCGTACTTGGACAACATCAAGGTAGTTTTAATTATACTTATGGCCAGCGTAAAGGTTTAGGAATTGCTTATAGAGAGCCTTTGTATGTAGTGGATATTGATTCTAAAGCTAATAAAGTTTTTGTTGGTACTAGAGAGAAGTTGTTAAAGCAGCAAGCTTTAGCGAATGGTTTGCGTATCACTGCTGAGCAATATCTCCAACAAAAAGAATTTCAAGCCAATGTTAAAATTCGTTACAACTCGGATCCAAGCTTAGCTACAGTGCGTGTTGTTAACGAGGAAGAAGTGATAGTTGATTTTATTGAGCCAGTTACGGCAATCACTCCAGGACAGGCTATGGTATTTTATGGGGTTGAAATCCCAGAACAAGTTATTGGTGGTGCTTGGATACAAAAGGAGCAGAGATGTCAGCTATCTTAAGTTCCCAGATCAAGTTTCGCAAGGATTTAATCCTGCTCAGCGAACTGAATAAAGAAGAAATTAACAAAATCCTTGACAGAGGAGATTATTGGTCTGCTAATCCTAACTCTCGTATCTTTAATTCTCCTAAGGCTGTTGATAATCCTATAATTTGTAATTTGTTTTTTGAATCTAGCACTAGAACTCGCTTCTCGTTTGAAGTTGCGGCTACTAAGCTTGGTTATCATGTGCTTAATTTTGATCCACAAACTTCTAGTACTCAGAAGGGCGAATCACTTTATGACACACTGAAGACTTTTGAGGCGATGGGTATTGCCGTTGCTATTATCCGTACTGAGCAGGAAGGTATCTTGCAAGAACTGGCTCCACAATTGGATCTTGCTGTTATTAATGCTGGTGCTGGAGCTAATGAACATCCGACTCAAGGCTTGTTAGATTTATTAACTATGCGTCAGCATTTTGGTTCTATTGAAGGTTTAACTGTTGCGATTATTGGTGATGTAAGGCATAGTCGTGTCGCAAATTCTAATATAATTGGTTTGGGTAAATTCGGAGCTAAAGTACTGCTAGCAGGACCTGATGATTGGATGCCAAAAGTGGATTCTGCATTATTTGGAGATCATGTCACAGTTACTACTGTTGATGATGCGATACGTGCTGCTGATGTGGTGATGATGTTAAGGGTTCAAAAAGAAAGACATAGGGTTGGTAATTTTACAGAAGCTCTTGAGCAGCCTTATATAGAGCTTTTTGGTTTAACAAAGGGGCGTTACGCTAGTATGAAGCCAAATGCTGTCATTATGCATCCAGCACCTTTTAATCGTGGTATTGAGATAGATGGTGATCTGGTAGAGAGCCCTAGATCTTTGATTTATAAACAAGTCGCTAATGGAGTAGCTATCCGTATGGCAGTCTTAGAGCGCGCTTTGGACTATTCTGCCTGAAATGTTATTACCGTAATTTTCCAGCTAGAATTTCTTCGGCAATTAATTTAGTATGCGGTTCAAAGTCTCTTGGTAACATCCATTCAAGCATGCCACGATTGTCTTTGACTTTTTTACCTTTGTTGCTGCCGAAGTTGAAAATTATATCA
Organism: uncultured Gammaproteobacteria bacterium; assembly: GCA_964551925.1. Taxonomy (GTDB): domain Bacteria; phylum Cyanobacteriota; class Vampirovibrionia; order LMEP-6097; family LMEP-6097; genus CAZKFA01. The sequence continues at coordinate 29,180 of CAZKFA010000004.1, read as the reverse complement.
CCATCTTTATCGCGAATAAATTTACCAGCAAAATCCAGGGCATTAATGTCTTTCTCGTATTTGCAAAATTTATCTAGGGCGGTGATGTCAGTTTCTAATCCATAGCGTTCAATTTGTTTCTCTAATATTTCCATTGCAGCAAGAGTGTCAGATTCTGCTTGGTGAGCGTTTTCTAGCTCTTTGTCACAATAGAATCTCAGGGCGGCAGCAAGATCTCGCTTCTCCATTTTGTGATAGATGCGCATAACGTCAATGACTTTGGTGTTGCTATCGTAAGGCGGCTTGACATTGGCACGTAAGAATTCTGCAGTCAGTAACCTGAGATCAAAATTAATAATATTGTATCCAGCTAAATCGCAATCTTGAAAATACTCGGCAATTTGACTAGCCTTGCTCTGAAAATTAGCTTCATTAGCAATATCAAGATTACTGATGCCGTGTATTGCCGTCGCTTCTGCTGGAATTTCTATTTCAGGATTGAATCTTTGGGTGATAATTTCTTGACTTTGATCAAGATTAATTCTAATGGTACTCAGCTCTATAATCCTATCGTTACGGGTATTGGTGCCGGTGCTTTCGATATCAAAGAAAATCAAAGGTTTGAGTAATTTGAACCCCATATAGTAAAATTATAGCAATTGCAAAAACATTTACTAGAAATCAAATCTAATACTGAAATAGCCGACAAAATATTTAAGCTAGAGTTATTAGGTAATTTTGATCTTAATGAATTTGAGCCAGGTAAGTTTATTCATATTCGTTGTAATACAGCCTTCTTGCGTAGACCGATGAGTATTTGTGATATTCAAGGTTCTGTGATGACAGTCTTGTATCGCAGTCAGGGTAAGGGTACTGCAGGTTTGACGCAGATGCAAGCCGGAGAAACTCTTGACGTTTTAGCTCCTTTAGGACAGGGCTTCCCTGTTGATAAGCTTGAAGCTAATCAGAGAGTGCTTTTGGTGGGTGGTGGTATTGGGGTGCCACCCTTGTATTATTTGGGCCGGCAATTAAAAGCTCGTGGACATCACATTATTTCGCTATTAGGATTTAATTCAGCTAAAGATGTTTTCTACAAAAAAGAATTCAAGGAACTTGGTGAAACTAAGATTAGTACAATCGACGGTACTGATGGACACAAAGGTTATGTTACCGATCTTTTGCCTGATAACTATAATTGGTTATATTCATGTGGACCAACGGCGATGCTTAAAACTCTGCAGAGCAAAATCTCATCAGCACAAGCTTACATCTCACTTGAAGAGCGCATGGGTTGTGGTGTTGGGGCTTGTCTCGCTTGTGTCTGCAAATCTAATGATCCCTCTGACATTTCTTATAATAGGGTTTGTACCGAAGGACCTGTGTTTCCTATACACGCGATAAAGCTTTAGTGAGACCTTCTTGAGTCACGGCATCTTTGCGCGGAGTGAAATTGTTACCAGTAATTTGTTCGTAAGCGTGCATATAAGTTAAGGCTGTTTTTAATCTCAGCTCATCAGGGATCTCTGGCAAAGGATCATCACCTGGGTTTGTGAGTTTAGACCTGAGGAAATTTCTAAGTACATCCTTATCAAAGCTTTCTGGTGACTGTCCTTGAGCGATGCGTTCCGCGTAAGTATCTGCTTGCCAGTAGCGTGACGAATCTGGAGTGTGGATTTCATCGATCAATAATATTTTACCTTCAGCATCTAATCCAAATTCGTATTTGGTATCAGCTAATATCAAGCCACGCTTCGCTGCAATCTCTTGTCCGCGCTGAAATAGTGCTTTAGCTTTAGTACAGAGTTCATCCCATTGTTCTTGGCTGAGAATATTTTGCTCTACGATGGCTCGTCCGCTAATGGGTAGATCATGCCCAGCAGCTTCTTTGGTGGTTGGGGTAACTATTGGTTCTGGCAATGCTGCAAATTCAGTAAGACCTTTTGGCAATTTGAAATCCCCAGCAGCTTGCCATGTAGAAGCAGTACCAGTTTTATATTCCTGCCATAGAGAACCCGCCAAATTGCCTCTGACAACGACTTCTAGCGGTATTGGCTGAGTCTTGCGTACTAAGCTAATGTTAGGAGCTAATTGCGCGATAAGATGATTATCAACGACATCACGAGTCTGTTCAAGCCAATAAGAACTTAATTTATTTAGCACTTGACCTTTGTATGGGATGTCAGTAACAAATCTATCAAAGGCAGAGAGCCGATCTGAACTTACCAATAATAAGCGACCATCATTAAGATCATAGACATCTCTAACCTTGCCTTGTCTTCTAGTACCATTGTTGTAGGAAGTTTCGTGAACGATATTATTTAAATCATGGCTAGTGGGAAAATAAGAACAGGCTATTCTTTTAAATAAAGGAGTAACATCAAAAGGAGGCTTTGAGCTAGCTGCTTGCGGCCCACTTGAACTAATGCCTGCTTGAATTGGACTTACAGTAGCAGCGCGATTTACCCCAGTTGGCTCTAACATATTATTATTTTAGCTTGTTTGAGCAGAACTAACTAATCCTGTACTATAATATTTTAGAGATGACGAAAGAAGCTAAATCTGATATAGATGATTTGCACCAAGCAGCGGCGCAAGAGCCTGATGCTTGGCAAGCTCAAGATAAAGCGGTGACCCCTGAGGCAGAGGCTCTTGACGGGCTTAAGAAGAAATATGATGAGCTTGAAGATCAATACAAGCGGCTTTGGGCGGATCAGCAGAATATGCTTAATAGATTTAATCGTGAGCGTGTTGATCTAATTAAATACGCTGCTACTAATACGCTTAATGCGATCCTGCCAGCTTTGGATAATTTTGATTTCGCCAAAAAAAGTATCAATGAGAATACCAATCATCAAGAGCTACTCAAGAGTTTGGAGATGTTGCAGGATCAATTACTCCAAAGCCTCAAAGCAGTTGGTTTAGAGGAGATTGCAACTAATATTATTTACAATCCAGAATTGCATGAGGCTGTAAGTTCTATTGTTAGCACCGAACACGCAGAAGGCACTATAGTAGAGGTTTTGAAGAAGGGTTTTAGAATTCAAGATAGAATCTTGCGCCCAGCTACTGTTGTAGTAACTAAGAGCGCGTAGATGGCAAATTATAAACTTGTCATTGAGTATAACGGTGATAAATTTTTTGGCTCACAAATCCAAGAGGCTCAAAGAACTGTACAGGGTGAGCTAAATAAGGGCTTGAGGGAGTTTCTTAAGCAAGAAACAATAGAGACTAATTTCTCTAGTCGTACTGATGCTGGTGTGCATGCTGTTGGACAGGTGCTTAGTTTTCAAGTTGATTCCTTGCTTGATCTTGATAATCCAGGCAAGTTGTTGATTGCCCTGAATAACTTTTTACCAGAGGATTTGGCGGCGACTGCTATCACTCAGGTTGATGATAAATTTCATGCTCGTTATGACGCGAAGTCTCGTACTTATGTCTATAAAATTTTCAATCGTCGTTATAGGCCAGTTTTGCGCTTGGATAGCTTGCTCTGGGTGAAAGAACCTCTTGATTATGCTTTAATGGCTGACTTTGCTAAGACTATGCTTGGCGTTAATGATTTTTCTGCTTATACAAAAGATAAGGAAGGCGAGAAGTCTATGATTTGTAATGTGTTGCGCTCAGAGTTGATTCAGGAATCTGATATCTGTTTTAAGTATTATATTCAAGCTGACCACTTCCTGCGGCACATGGTTCGGCGTATTGTTGGCGATATGATTAATGTTGGGCGGGGTGCTAGTGCTGATGGTTCTTATACTGCCCCTGCTCAGGGACTTTGTTTGCTGAAGGTAGGATATTAATTAAGCGCCGTAAAATTAATAATTAAGCACTGTAAAATTAATTTCAGCTTTACTAAAGGTTTGCTCTTTTGGTCGCTATGCTATTATAAGTGCTTTGAAACCATGGCAGTACTTGAATTAAACATAGAATCACGTGAACAAGCTAGTAAACCTAGAGCTTTGAGAAGAAGTGGTTACATACCCGCGACAATGTATGGTCCAGATTTTGAGCCAACTAATATTCAGGTATCAGCAAAAGATTTCTCAAGAGTTGCTTTTGATGATTATAATCATATTTTTCATCTTAAGTTAGCTGGTAAAGACCATGAAGCTCTTATTAGAAATATTCAGCGTGATTTCTTGACGCGTGAAGTTTTGAATATTGAATTCTACAAAATAAAAAGTGGTTCTAAGATTGATACCAAAGTTACTCTTAAGTTTGTTGGTGTAGCACCAGCAATCAAGCTAGGAGCGGATTTCGTCGTCTTGCACCAATCAGCTCATATTAGATGTTTGCCGCGTGATCTTCCTGATCATATTGAGGTAGATGTTTCTGTTCTTAAAGAATTCGAAGATCAGATTACTTTTGATGATATTAATATCGATAGAGCTAAGATCGAAATTACAGATCTTGGCGAAGATTTGGTTTGTAAGGTTGAAGAGAAGCGTATCGATACTACTCTTGATGCGCCTATTGGCGCTGCTCTCAGTGCGGAAGACGCGGCTATCGCTGATGCTGCCAAAGCTGAAGCTGCTGAGAAAGCTGCTGAGAAGAAAGCTGCTGATGCTAAGAAATAAACCTTTAGAATTTCAGGAAAGTATCAACTGCGTGTTCAAGATCTTTTGATAATTGTCCGCTTGGATCTGCTTTGTCTAATAGTGTAATGATTCTTGCGTAGTCTTTTTTCTGAGTGAAAGGATCTTGAGTTATTGGTTTGTAATTACTTTGGAAACTTTTTTGTAATCCACTATTAATTAATACACACATCTCTCTTGTTAATTTAATTAATTCAGCTTGTTCGGTCTGTGTACTTAATAAAGCAGCTCCTTTCGCTCCGATTCTTTTTACTCGATTGCGAATCTCTGAATTAATATTTAAGACTTGCCCTTGCTTATCGTAGGCTATTAACATGCCCCTGAGCTTAGTGTCAGTATCGTCAGGATGAGCAGAGTACAAGCATATAGTTGAATCTTTAGGATTTTTTTTAGTGAAGTAACCTTTAGTGGCGTCATGCTCTAGAGTAGGATATTCTTCTTTGATAGCTTTAATTTGCTCTGGTGTTAGGCTGACAGGATTGGTCCCAGTCTTCAAATCCTGTGAATGACTTGGGTTGATCGGGTTATGCTTAGCGGTCGCACTACCTGGCTTCCAGTATCCTAAATCATCTAAATTTTTGTGAAAATTGATGATTTGTTTTTGTTGAGGCTCTGGTATAGGAGTTAATGAATCTGTGCTCACTGTTAATGCTGTATATTTATCTTTGTAGCTTAGATTCCAACTAACCTCTTTTATCTCGTTTCCCCAAGAATCTACGGGAACTCTTTGTTTATTCATAAACACCAATTGCTGAGAGCCATCAGCGTTGGTGAGTTGATAGAGATCACGCTTCCTGGTTTTAAGAAGAGTCTCTACTTTAGTACCTGGTAATCTGGTTACTAGGTAATCTAATTCTGCTTTATGAGTAGCTAGAAATGCTGGACTGGCAAGCTGGAAGCCAGGAGTAGTTTGTTCAGTTACTGCGGGCTTATTTGTTACTGGTATTGTTGCTTGTACTGGTGTCGTTGTTTCAGCAAGTTTTGTAGCCGTTGTTTCAATAGGTTCTGTGATTGGATCTGCCTTTGGATTTGTGATTGCTGATTCAGCTGCTTGTGCTTCAGGCGCTGCTATCGGCTCGGTGACTGTTGTTGACTTGCTTTCTGCTTCTGGAGTCGTTGCCATTGGAGCAGATGTTGCTTCGGTGGCTTCTGCTTTTGGGGCTTCGTCAATATCAGCTAAACCGATTTCTACTAGATAGTTATGGCCGTTTTTGTGTACTTTGATGTTACTAGCAGATTCAAGAATTGCTAACGTCTCTTCATCTAGTGGGCCGTTATAAATATTAAACATTAAAGTTCGTGGTTCAGCTTCACCTGGAACTTGAGCTTGCATTGCATGAAAAGATCCTGGGAAGCTATTTTCATTGATTTCTAGTTTAAATTTACTACCACCTATATTGACAGTGAGTAGCTTACCAAGCATATCAATAGATTCGTCTGCGTAACTAGGTAAATCAATGGTGTCATTTGATACTGATGTAGTGTTTGGCGTTATAGGTAGAGGATCAGTAAAAGGATCTTCACCTGAATTGATAGGCTTCGTTGTTGCATCTGGTTTGATTTTAGTCGGTGAGATCTCACTTGGAACATCCTCATCGTAAGTTGGTATTTTTGGTTTTGCTAATGGCGCCGGAGTTGTTTCTGGTTTGACTGGTATTGTGTCATAAGGCTTAGCATCAGCTGCACTTGGCTCAAGCGGTGTTGGCGTAGCTGCCGGGACTTGCTC
>CAZKFA010000004.1:0-22780 GCA_964551925.1 uncultured Gammaproteobacteria bacterium | reverse complement strand
TAGCATCAGCTGCACTTGGCTCAAGCGGTGTTGGCGTAGCTGCCGGGACTTGCTCTGTTACTGGATTTGGATATTTTTCTCTTAAAGCCTTAAATAACTTGGGGTTTGAGGTTTCAGTGATTTCCCCCCATTCGCCTTTGTTCCAGTCTAGAGTGTGAAACCAATAAGACCCGTCAGTTTTCTTACGAACTAGAATTGGATGACTATGATCGCCTTTCTCAAATGTAATGAGTCCATCAAGGCTTTCTACTGATTTTTCAGTGAAGAGTAGTTTGTTAGAAAGGGCGGTCTTGTCTTTGGCTGAATCTAGAGCTTCTTCAAGTTCAGGTGTTCTATCTTTGAAGGCTTGTAGTTTTGTTTTTGATGCTTCGTCTAAACATTGCCATTCGTTATTTCTTAAAATTAGAGCCTGAGATCCTCTTTCTAGAACCCATTCGTTACCTAGTTTGTAATACTGACCGCCATTGTTTTTTTGGTCAATTAGAAAATTACCACCTTGGCAAATTGCCTGTGCTTGTAATTCAGCTCTAGACGGTATGTGGAAACTAGCAGAAGCTGCAAAAGAATCTTGATATGTGGTTGCTACTGCTTGGCATTGTACGGGCTGGCAATAAGTTTGTCGTTTAGCTTCCTGTCTTCTTGCTTGTACTGCAGCATAGCAATTTGGATTGCTAAAGCTATAATTATTTCTATTTCCCATGATTTCTCCTCACTTCCCTTAAACTTCCCTCGAATCGCCCTTAGCGACTCTTAGTTTATAAAGGACAATATCTTAAGCAGTTGACAAGGTTTTTACTATACAGTGTATAGTAAGTCAGCGAGATATAATTGAACTGTGCCTGCAAATACCGACAAATCTACTAAATTACAAGAAAATTTCCTAAAACTCTATCAGCAGCTCAATCCTATGCAAAAGCAAGCGGTTGATACCACTGAAGGACCAGTTATGGTTTTGGCCGGACCTGGTACTGGTAAGACGCAAATTCTAGCGATGCGCATTGCTTATATACTCAATAATCCTGATCTGCAGGTTAATCCTAGTAATATTCTTTGTTTGACTTTTACTGATAGCGGCGTTAATGCTATGCGTCAGCGTCTGATGGAGATTATTGGTACAGAGGCTTATCACGTTAGAATTCATACTTTTCATTCTTTTTGTAATGAGGTGATTAGAGAAGAGTCTCAGCGTTTTAGTGGAATCAAGCCGATTGCTGATCTTGATAGTATCGAGATTTTTAATGAGATTATTGATAGCCTTGATCCCAATAGTCCGATCAAACCCTTTGGTGACCAGTATCATTACCGATCTACTTTGATGGCGCATATTAAGAATCTCAAGAAAGAATCCATTACTGTTAGCAAGCTTGAAGAGGTGATTAATAATTTAGAGAAATTTCTAGATGATAATGCTGATTTGATTGAGGCTTTTGTGGCTAAAAATGCTCGTTCAATTAAAGAGTCTGACCGAGATTTATTTTTAGAGCATTTGTTTGTGCGTAATAATAATACTGAGTGCTTATATTTTGTGCAATTGATTCAGAGTTGGGCTGATACTGCTGAGAAGATGACCGACTTCAAAACTCTATTAAGAAAATTCTGCGAAGATAATCGTAAGGCGATACCAAAATTGCGTGAGTTGTTAAAAGTCTACGCTGCTTATACAGCTAAATTAACTAAGAATAAACTTTATGATTTTGAGGATATGATTTTGCGGGTGATTGCTGAGTTTGAATCTGATGAGAACCTGCTCGCTGATTATCAGGAGCAATATCAATATATTCTTGTAGATGAGTATCAGGATACTAATGGCTCACAATCAAGAATCTTAGAGTTATTGTGCTCTTACTATCAAGACAATCCTAATATCTTCGTTGTCGGAGATGATGATCAGTCTATTTATCGCTTTCAGGGGGCATCACAAGAAAATGCAATTTCTTTCTCTAAGCGTTATCAAGCTAATATCACGCTATTGGCGTTAGAAAATAATTATCGCAGTCAGCAAAATATTCTTGATTTAGCTAGTTTACTCATTGTTAATAATAATTCGCGCATCAACAAATCGTCGCAGAGCCTACAGAGCTCTGGTAAGGCATCGACTTATTCTTTAGCGCCAATTGTTGTACGGGCTGCTAATTCACCTGTTGATGAGTTGTATATTGTTGGTAAACAAATCCAAGAGCTAATTAAACAGGGTACTCCAGCAAGCGAGATTGCCGTATTGTTTCGTCGTAATAAAGATGCTTTGCCAGTTGCTGATATGCTAAGCCGTATGGGGATTGCTTTTCGAGTGGAAGCTGGTGATAATGTCCTTGAGAATATTGAAATTACGCAATTGATAGATTTGCTGAAAGTGATTACTAATCCTTATGCTAATGCTTATCTACTATTTAACTTACTAAATTATAACTGGATTCAACAATCACAATATCTCAAAGGGGTCACACCTTTGGATATCTTCAAAGCTAATCTGGGACGTCAGTCTAAGGATAAAACTAGCTTTGTGGAATCTCTTGCAGCCAACGAAAAGTTTACTGGTTTTGTTAATGCAATATTGCAAGCTCATCAACAAGATCAAAATCTTAAAGTTGATATTTTATTAGAGAAATTAGTTAAAGATTTTGGTTATCTTGGTTATATTCTTAAACAACCTGATTATATTATTCATATCAATAGGCTAGAAGCTTTGTTTAAGACTTTGCGTGGTTTATATGAATCGCCACTAAGAGGTTTGCAAAGACGTTCTGCTAAAACTCTTGAAAGCCTTACTCTGGCTGATTTCTTGCGACACGTGCAATTGTTGCAAGATAATGACCTTGAGATCAAAATGCAGAATAGCTATTCTGCTCAAAATGCCGTCAGGCTTATGACAGCTCATAAGTCTAAAGGATTGGAGTTTGATCATGTCTTTATTTATGGACTTACAGATAAAATTTGGTCTAATGAAAAACACCGCGAGCTTATTAAATTCCCACCAGGATTATTGTCTGAGACTCAATCGCAAGTTGATATTGAAGATGACTCACGTAGATTGTTCTATGTGGCAATAACGCGAGCTAAACAGAGTCTGCATCTTAGTTATCATGTTAAGGATGATAAGGACAAGGGTAGATCTTCAAGTATGTTTCTTACCGAGCTGCAATATGAGAATAATAATTTGATCAGCTATTATAAGTCAGAAGATTGTGACTCTGCTGATCTTGAGAATGCCTTGCTGACCAAGTTTGCTGATAGGCAAGAATTGTTTGCTGATGTTGATAAATCATTTATCACAGAGATTTTGGTGAATTATAAGATGTCTCCAACGCACTTACAGAACTATCTGGACTGTCCACGTAAATTCTTTTATCAGAATTTATTGCGAATTCCAGCTGCTAAGCAGCGTAGCGCCTCTTTAGGCACTGCAGTACATAGAGCTCTTCACGATTTATTTAGGTTGAAGCTAGTAGCTAAGCCTAATGCTGAAGAATTCTTGCTTAAACAGTTTGAAGAGTATCTCATTGAGGAGCACTTGAGTGAAACGGATCATATTGATTCTCTTGGGCATGGCAAAAAAATCCTTGGTAATTATTATAAGCATTATGCTCAGCAATTCCATACTGAAACCCTCTTAGAATGGGATTTTGCTGGCATGGGTTTAAATCTAGATGGCATAAGCTTGACAGGTAAGATAGATAAAGTTGAAATCTTCGATAACAACAATGTCAATGTTGTAGATTACAAAACTGGTAATCCTGGCACTAAATCTAAAGAATTGAAAGCAGGTGGTTCTTATTATCGGCAAATAGTTTTCTATAATTTGCTTTGTGACTTGGCTTATAGATCTGGACAATCTAAATATAAAATGACATCTGGTGAGCTTGATTTTATTGAGCCGCATAAAGACAAAAATACTTTTATGCGTGAGCGAATTAATGTTACTGAACAGGATTTAGAAGATATTAAGCAGGAAATCACGACTAGCTATAAAGCAATCACTGAGCAGTGCTTTGATAAGACTGATGATCTAGAACAATGCTCTTACTGTCAATTTGCAACTATTTGTGGGCGTTAGATATCTTTGTTATATAATTCTTTCGCGTAATCAAAAATATCTTTTTCGTAGATGCCATCTTCTTCTTTAGTATCTAAGAAGTGTGGATCTTGGTTGGCAACTTCTTGTAATATTTTCCCGTATTGTTTCTCGAGTTTAGCCATATCAATTTCTTGTTTTTTGATTTCATTAAGATCATCTTCAAAACGCAAGAGTACGCCACCTACATCTTTATCTGGACGTAGTTCTTCAATTTCTTCAAAACCATCAGGCACTTCAACAGGTTCAGAGGATATTTTTATATCCATAACAAAAGTACTATCATCTGTGGCCAAATCCATAGCTTTAGCTTTTGGCAATATTAGAAGTGAGCCAAGTAGTATAAAAATTATCGCTTTGTAGGATAGCCGCATATATACTCTATATGTCGGTTAGGACCTAAATATACTCAAGCCCAGGGTTGATTTTCAACATAGCTATCTAAATCATTTAGACTAGTCCTAACAACTCAGCCCATCAAAGAGGCGCCCGGCAGCTTATGGGAGCCTTAAGAAGCGTGGGCTAAAGCTAATCTCGTTTCTTCGTCAGGAACAGTTATCCTAGTGGCTTGTGTAGCTATGAATTTACCTGATTCTTTGATGCTATGAGCAAGATTTGATAATAACTGACGAGCATCTTCACGAAACTGCACTAATTCATCAATTGCTTGGTGCCATTTGGCAGGGTTCTTGGGAATATCATCAAGATAGGTTCTGCTGTGGTGAATTTCGCTTAATAAAAAATCTCTTTGCTCCGGTCTTAGAGCACCTTTGGGGATAGTGATAGGTTGTTTTTTGCCTGTTGTTTTAATAGTTTTTAGTTGAGAAGCAATATCTGCGATTGTAGATAAGCCTTGACGACTGCGTTCAATTGCATCATAGATACGGTTATTAATATTGAGCATTGTTGGATTATAACGAAAATATTAAATTCCGTAAAGCCCTAAGCTACTAAAGCTTCAACAAAGCTACTAGATTTGAATTGTTGATTGATATTGTGCTCTAAATGCTTGTTGAGTAGCTTAAAACAAGCGGTCAAATCATTGTAATTATTACTATTTTGAATTTGTCCTGATTCTTCAAGCTCAGAGAGTAGACGAAATGTACTTGGCTCAATTGTCAATAAATTATTGTGGTAGGGGTTACTATTTTGGAAGGCAGTACTACTGATAATTGACCCTTGCTCGAGATCAAAGTAGCGCGGGATTTGATGTGATTGTCGCCTGTTTTTACTGTGTCCACAGATATCAAGTTCTGGTTTGTAACCAAGGTAATCAATGATCAACCAGAGAAATTCAATTACTGCTACGATTTGTTTGTTGAAGTTAGTTTGAGTATTAAGTCCGCCAAGCTTCTCTAGTAGTGCGTTGTAAGGGATTTCGTAGGCATCATCAGTTATGGCAATACGATCTAGAATCTCCACCAACAAAAAAGCTAAGCCAATTGTTTGATAGCTTTTTTTGATTTGCTTGAAATCTTCTAGTAACTTTACTTCTTTGACAATATGAAAATTTTTACCCTCAGCTAGTAAGAATTCACAGCAATTAATATTCTGGGTTGCTCCAGAATTTCTGCTGTTATAGCCAGATTTAGCAATGGCTTTGATCGGTCCCCGCTCCAGGCTATAAAGATGCAGAACCTTATCGGCTTCATTGAGCCGGAAGCTCTTTAATATGATGGCTTGGGTTCTATAGTCCAATAGCCCAATTATATACATGATTCAAAAGTTCGTATTTTAAAAGATAACACCCGCACCCAACTCTATAGTATTACTATAGGGTTGTTCTATCTTTTTAGAAAAGATTAAGGTCGAAGAGATTATTTAACGCCTATGCTAAGATTTAGCCTTCACTAAGGGAAACCATGGCAAATCTAATATTACTAACAAAAACAGGCAAAAAATCAACTAAGGATCAATCTATTAATGATGAGATTTTTGGCCAAGAACCAAATACTCACCTGCTTTATTTAGCGAAGGTGCGTCAAGAGTCTAATGCTCGTGCTGGAACCGCTCACACCAAGACCAGAACAGAAGTTCGTGGTGGTGGTGCTAAACCATGGAAACAAAAAGGTACAGGTAGAGCGCGTGCTGGTTCTAAGAATTCTCCTTTGTGGCGCGGTGGTGGAGTTATTTTCGGACCACGCAACTATGTTAATTGGACTAAAGGCATGAATCGTAAAGAATCTGCTTTATCTTTGGTTTCAGCTTTGTCGCTTGCTGTTCGCCAAGAGCGTTTGATCGCTATTGAAGAGTTGCAAGTAACTAAGACTGCTGAGCTTGCTAAAGTTGTCGCAGAGTCTGGTAACGAAGGCAAAAAAGTTTTATTTGTTATCGAGAATAACAATGCTAATCAACAAGCCCTAGCTAAAGCCTCAGCTAATTTAGTGGGTACTAAATTGATCTCAGTTGCTGAGCTTAATGTTAAAGATTTACTCAAAGCAGATGTTGTGATTCTTAGCTCAAAAGCAGTCACAGAGATAGAGGAGCGTTTTGCAGGCTGTATTAAACAAGCTGCTTAATAAGGATAGATTATGTCAAATACAATTAATGAAGTACTTCTAAGACCAATTATTACTGAGAAATCAAGTATTCAAGCTAAGTTCGGCAAATATACTTTTGCGATTCCTGATTGGGCTAACAAAAATCATGTGCGTGAAGCCTTCGCTAAGTTCTTCCCTAACCATAAAGTTCTTAAGGTTAATGTTGCTAAGAATCTTGGCAAAACCAGAAGAACAGCCAAAGGTCGCAAGCAAGCAGTTGATGGCAAGAAAGCTATTATCACTGTTGATGGTGATCATATCGAATACTTCCCAGAGATTTAATTTACCTCTCTATTCTTTGTTTCCAAGTTCTTTCTTTATGTAGAGCTAGTTGCCTTTTTCTGTGCCAATACTGATGCTGTTGTTCTCTGGGACTTGCTTTCTTTACAATAGAGTCAGCAGCTGCTTTGATATTTATTGTTACTTGATAAATTTTTTGAGGGTCTTTTGTTTCGATTGCTGTTTTCAGGTAAGTATCTCGCCTGCGTAAAATTCCATCAGCATGGCTACTAATATTATTCGTATTGAGCGGTTGATAGAGTTGTTCTTGTGTTGGATATTGTGGAGTTGGGAATTTCTTGAATTTTTTATGAGCTTGTTCAATTTCTCTATGGCCATGCTCAGAGTTGATTTCATTTGTTAATAATTCAAATAGGTCATTAGCTTTAAATCTAGCTAACCAGTTTGCCACTTGTCCTGTGCTGAAGATTTTTTGTTTTATAATTGGGGCTTCAAAGTTAAAATGACCTTGAATTTGTGTCATAAATATTAATATTAGCAAGTACATATTATCTTGTCAAGACTTGTTGGCTGAGTGATTACTGTTTTTCTGCAAGTTTTTGGTTTTTTTTGGGTATATAGTCTTATAGTGCCTAACAATAGCGGCAATCAAGAAAATTTAGGACCCGACCAAGGTGACTTGTTGCAGGGTTTGATTAATGTTGCTGACCAAACAGTTCTAAAAACAAAAAAAGCTCTAACCAATCTTGATCCACGTCAGTGGTACGGCTATGTCAGTAAAGTAGTTGGGCTATTGCTTGAAGCACATCTTCCGGGATCTAAAATTGGTGAGATTTGTACGATTGTTAATAGTGATGGTACTGAGAAACTCGCTGAGGTATTGGGTTTTAGAGAGCGTACTGCCTTACTATTGTTGTTGGATGATGGTCGTGGAGTTAGTCAAGGATCTAAGGTTTATCCTACTGGTAAAACTTTGGAGATAGGAGTATCTAATGCTTTACTTGGACGAGTGATTGATCCGATGGGTGAGCCAATGGATCATAGACCAAAGCCAATCTATGACGAGTTTAGAGGGATAGAGCAAGCGCCACCAGATTCTTATGGTAGACCACGTATTAAAGAAGTTTTTTCCTGCGGAGTGAAAGCAATTGATGCAACTTTAACTTTTGGTGAAGGACAGCGTATAGGATTATTTGCTGGATCTGGTGTTGGTAAAAGTACTTTGATGGGTATGATTGCTCGTTACTCTGATGCTGAGATCAACGTCATTGCCTTAGTCGGTGAGCGGGGTAGAGAGGTTCAGGATTTTATTGAAGCAAGTTTGGGCGAAGAAGGCATGAAAAGATCAGTCTGTATTATTGCTACTGGTGATAAGCCTGCGATGATGAGAATGAAATGTTTATTAACAGCTACTACTGTTGCTGAGTATTTCAGAGACCAAGGTAAAAAAGTACTATTGATGGTTGATAGTGTTACGCGTATGGCAATGGCAGCTAGGGACGTAGGACTTGCTATTGGAGAGCCTCCTACGATGAAGGGTTATACTCCTAGTGTGTTTTCTTTGATCCCAAGAGTATTAGAGCGTGCTGGTAAATCTGACAAGGGTTCTATCACTGCAATTTATGCGGTGCTTGTTGAAGGTGATGATATGAATGAGCCTATTGCTGATACTACACGCGGAGTGCTTGATGGGCATATTGTACTCTCTCGTAAAATTGCTGCACGTAATCATTTTCCTTCAATAGATATACTAGCTAGTGTAAGTCGTTTATTTCCTGATATTACCAGTAAAGAGCAGCAACAATTAGCTGGTGAATTGCGTAACTTGATGGCAGTCTATAATGAGAACGAAGATTTGATAAATATTGGTGCTTATGAGCGCGGCTCTAGTGAAGTGATTGATAGGGCGATAGAGCTGAAACCTGCTATTGATCAGTTCTTGCGTCAAGGTATCTACGAGCCCGTGAGTTTTAAAGATACTCTGCAACGACTTAGGTCTATAATTACTTAGCTTTACCTCTTCTTGCAATGACGTATAATGTTATTGTGCTTAGAATACTGAATAATTCAGCCAAAAGAATATTAGATTTAATAATCACCATTTTGGTCTTGCCCTTATTTATTCCTCTGTGGATAATATTGTTTATTTTTATTAAGCTCGATTCACCCGGATCAGCTTTATATATTCATCAACGAGTTGGACGTGATGGTAGAGAGTTCAATTGTTATAAATTTCGTACTATGAGAGCTGATGCTGATCCTAATCGCTTGGCTGAATCTGGCAGTGATGATAGGATTACTCGCTTTGGGGAATTTCTGCGCTCTACAAGTCTTGATGAGACACCACAGCTTCTGAACGTATTATTTGGTGATATGAGTATTGTCGGTCCTAGACCGGCTTTGCCAGTGCAGGTTGGACACTTTAGTGCTGAAGATAGAGCCAAGCTTCAGGTTAAACCTGGTTTGACTGGCTGGACTCAAGTTAATGGACGCAATTCCATTCCTTATGATAAGCGTATGGAGTTGGATTGCTGGTACGCCAAGCATAATAACTTTTTCTTAGATATTTGGATTATTGTTAGAACATTTTTTGTATTGATCTCAAGAAAAGGAGTTTATGATTTGAATTCCAAATCTCCTAGTAAATGATATTTCAATCACCAGGACCAATATTGTGCGAGCTTGGATCATTAACTGTCAGGTGGTATGGACTGCTTACGGCGCTTGCTTTTTTAGTAGCTTATACTGTCGCTACAAGGCTGGCCAAATCACTCTCTGAGCCGATTGTAGAAGATGAGCTAAGTGATTTTGCAATTACGATTCTTGTATCAGGTTTAGTTGGAGCTAGGCTATGGTTTGTCATTCTTAATTGGGAGTATTTCTATCTTCATCCACTAGAGATACCACAGATCTGGCTAGGTGGCCAGAGTATTCAAGGTGGTTTATTAGGTGCTTTTCTTGGTTCGTATCTGTTGAAATCGAAATCAAATTATTTGAAGAAATTTTCTCTTATAGTTACAGTACTACCTCTGGCTCAAGCGATTGGACGCTGGGGTAATTTTTTTAATGAAGAAGCCTATGGCTCTGTAACCCAATTGCCATGGGGCTTATATATTAGCTCAACGGGTCAATATCATCACCCTACTTTTTTGTATGAATCGATTTGGGATCTTATCATATTTGTGGTGCTCTACTACTTGTTTAAGAATTTCTACGATCAGAGTAAGCGAGCTTCCTTGAGATTAATTGCGAGCTATTTAATTCTTTATTCTATTGGACGATTAGTTATCGAAAGTATTAGAACCGATAGTCTAATGATAGGCGCGCTGCCAGCAGCTACTGTTATAAGTCTTTTGTCTATTGGGATTGCGGTTGTCTTACTATTGATTAGTAGACTCGTCAGGAAATGACTCAGAGCAAGGCTTGCGAGGACGAAAAATTTGAGTTGACTACCCGTCAATGATAATTTTGAGGACGAGTATAACGCAGCTATGAGTCATTTCCTGACGAGTCTAGTCGAAAAGCTTAAGCATATAACCTTCACCACGTTTGGTGTGGATTAGCTTACCAAGAGTTTTTTCTTTGAGCTTAGATCTTAAATAACGAATATAAACTTCTATCACGTTGCTTTCGCCGATGAAGTCATAGCCCCAAACTTTATTGAACAAAGTCTCACGAGTTAGATATTGCTCTGGGTTCATCATAAACACTCTAAGCAAAGAGAACTCTTTACTGCGCAGTTCTAGTTCTTCACCACCGCGCTTCGCAAGGCGATTTAATTGGTCTAACCATAAATCTTTGTATTCTAGAGTGCCGTGAGCGCTGCCACCATTGCGTCTCCGTAGCACAGCTCTAATGCGAGCTAGTAACTCTTCAGTGGCAAAGGGTTTGATGAGATAGTCATCAGCACCGAAATCTAAACCTTTGACTTTGTCTTCAATACTGTCTTTAGCCGTAATCATAATGATCGGCACATCATCAGAACTGCTGCGCACTTGCTTGCAAACATCTTCACCAGAAAGGTTTGGTAGCATGCAATCCAAGAGTACTAGATCAGGATGAGCTTCACGAATGGTTTTGAGACCTTCGATGCCATCAACGGCGGTGACTACGTTGTAGCCTTCGTACTTTAATTCAAGCTCTATTAATCTAGTAATTTGAGCTTCGTCTTCAATAATAAGAACCTTGGTATCTTTTGCGTCTTTGCTTTTAAGAGTCATGAACTATGATCTTAGCAAATAAAATGGCTTCAAATCTGGTTTTTTCACTATTTTTGTTAGAAAAAACAATATTTGGGAATAATATGTACCCTAGGTGAAAGATATTCTTATCTTGAAGGAGATTGGTATCGAACGAAAATATACAGGCTCTAAATTACTTGATCTTGAGAATAATAATGATATCTCAGAGCTTTATAACGTAATTCAGACCGGTAAATCAGGTTATTGGACTGAGCAAGAGAAACGAGCATGGCTCTTAATTCAGCAAACAATGCTCACCGTAAGTGAGAAATCTATTTGTCCAATCTCTGGGGCTTCTTATAGTGCGCTGCTATTCTATCATCGTGATAAGAAATTATTTATTCATGCTGGCGCTAATATTGATCCAGAGTCAAAAGATAAATTTGCTCGGACAGAGTATCGCAATTGTGCTGAAAGACAGGCTGCGATTTCTGCCGCTGATGTAGATCATTTAACTAATAATGATTTGAAAATGATATTTTTGTATAGAAAACAAGCCTCTACTCATCACCATGTAGCGGAGAAACTTTTGCCATGTAGTGATTGTAATTCTAAATATATGCAAGCCCTTGTTGCTAATGGAGGGCATTTAATCTTGATTCTTGATGATAACCATCACCGTGAGTTCTTGGAAGGTGGCAGTACATTATCAGATCAGCTTGTACACACGGTCTCTATGGGTTCTACGATTGTTAACTATAAAATTTTTTCTAGTGAGTTAATACCTCGCTTGAAAATGGAAACACAATTAGCTAGCCGTGTTTGTAATAAGAGTTGAACGCCAATTGTTTAGTACTTCAAAATCATTTTCATTAATTAGTTTTTTCTTTAGAGCGATTTTAATCAAGACGTCGTAATTACTTAAGCTATGTACCGGTATCCCAAGAGCAGCTAATTGTTTATCAGCTAAGGGCAAGTTATAACTGAAGATTGCAAGTAAGCCCAAAACCTCTACTCCTGCTGCTTGTAGATTCTCGATGGCATTGATAGAACTGCCGCCGGTTGAGATTAGATCTTCTATAACTATTGCCTTAGCTCCTTTCTTGATTTGGCCTTCAATGAGATTAGTGCGTCCATGATCTTTATTCTTGGAACGTACATAAGCAAGTGGTAAGTTCATATGATCCGCAATAATAGCGGCTTGTGGTATACCGGCTGTAGCTACGCCTGCGATTAGGTCAGCTTGCGGAAAATTACTATTAATGAGATTTATAAAATAGTCTCTGATTGAGTTACGCAGTTCTGGATAAGCTAAAGTAATTCTGTTGTCACAGTAAATTGGTGACTTGATACCCGAACTCCATGTGAACATATCCTGAGGACGCAAGAAGACTGCGTTAACCTCTAGTAGGCTCTGGGCAATGAGTTCAGTGGAGTTGGCTTGTGATTGCATAGCTGAATTATAACAAGCCTAATAGATCCTAGGAATACTTTGCTTTAAACATTTTTTTTGGTAAAGCAAATTTCTCTATGATAGCCCTATTGATTTCTGTGTTACGCACTAGAATTAATGTCCAGTTATCAACGAAAACAGGTACCCATTCTGGGTCTTTAAGGCGTTTGACTAAGAATGGTTGAGCGTCTCGAGTCATATCTAACCGATAGAAATAAATGATGTTAAATTTATACCTAGCATCAATAGCATGCCAAACATCTTCATTAGCTTGCATTGGTTCATAGACTTTCTTGAAGAAGTTATAACTATAGGCTTCTGGTCTATTATCAACGAAACATCGCCACTTTGGAAATAAATGATAAATTACATAGCCACCTATATCATAGTTATTAAACATTGGTCCCGGTATGTTAAATTTTTTGATAAAATTAGCTGATCTATTTATATTATCGGGCAATGCTATGAATTTTGAAGTAATATTACGCTTCAGAACCATGCAGAAAAATATATTGAAATAAGTCAGTAATGCAATGATCGGAACTGCATAGATTACGCTTAGAGGTATTTTAAACTTTGCAAAGAAATTTGCGTAGCTTGTTCGCTTTAAGTATAGGTTATAAGCAAGTATTGGGACCATACAGAAGCCAGCCAAAGTCAGTACCCGATTGATTTTGAAGGCTAGTATAGTAATAGCTGTAAATAATATAAGATTGAGTAGATCCATACTGTATTCACGGTGTTTTTTTAGAAGTAAATTTTTCAGATTTTTGAAATTACCGATCTTGATGATGAAACTTAGTATTGTAATAATAGTAGCGAGTTCAGTTAGTATATAAATTGGATTACCTGGATTGCGCTTCTGAACAAAGAATATAGGTTGGTTCTCAAATACGGTATAACCATAGGATTTGAAAATTAAAAAAGGCTCAATAATAGCATTGATGCCAAATGGATTGATAAATAGTGCAGCTAGTGAGGCTCCTATTAGAATAAAGAAATTATTCTTAATTGTGATATTGCTGATTCGATTAGTAGTTTTGTCTAAGTCGCTGCGTTTGATGCTATTGAGGTAAAATAGCACCAGTAAAAAAAGACCAAAAATGAAAAATATATGGATATTGACCCAGAGCATCATCATTACGCTGAGTATGATGAGAACTGGTTTGAGCTTGATCTTGTTTAGAGAATATAACGTTAAAAGATAGAATTCTAGGCTAAAAAATAGATAACTAAAGAGCTCTGGTCTTGGTCCTACTCGCCACAACATAGGCGGTAATACGAGCATTAGTACAAACCAAGCTGTCGTAGAGTTTGATAAAGATCGGGCTGTCAGATAGATAAACACTAACGAGAGGCTAATCAATAAGAAGCTTGCAATAGATATTCCTGTGAAACCAAAAAACTTATGAACAAAAAAAATAAAAACACCAAATAGCCAATGGTGATTATCAACAGCAAACCTAGGCTCAGTATAAGAATAAAAATTACTATAGAGAGGGCTATGTGTGTGCAGGTCAAGATGATGGTTTAAAGCATTTATTATCCAAGCTCCATTACTAATATGCCTACCAAGATCTTCGGTGACAAATCTTATAGGCTGGAAATACGAGATTACAAGGAAGTTTAGTGCTAATAAAGCAGTTGTGATTAAGAATATGCGATTTAATAGTTTCATTTTAAAATTCTCCTGACCCTAACTTAAAATATCTTCTTGGGATTGCATATTTATTAATGATGGACTGATTTTCCTTATTGTTCCTTACTAGAATTATAGTCCAGCTATCTACGTAGACAGGAACCCATTCTGGATCATGTGTGCGCCGTACTAAGAATGCTTGAGCGCCAACACTTATGTCAAGCCGATAAAAGAAAATAACGTTGAATTTGAACTGATCATCTGTTTTTCTCCAAGAGTTTTCATCTTTGAATATTGGTAGATATATATTGTCAAAGAAATTTGCAGGATAAGACTCAGGACGCCCATCAACAAAGGGTTTGATATCTGGGAATAAATGAAAAATCAGATATGAACCTATGTCGATATTGTTAAAAATAGGTCCTTTGATGTTTGTAGCTTTGAAGAATTCGATGGGTCTGTTGACTTTACGCTCAAACCCGGCTTCATCAAAAAATAAATTATAGTGAAAGATGTTCAGGCATACTACAATCAAGCTTATGAGTATTGTATAACTAATAGAATTTATTACTATGGTCTTTCGTTTTGATGAGTTTGTAAACCAATGATTGGTGTTCTCTGCAAAGATACTATTGAGAGCAAAAGCCATAACGACAGTAAGTCGATTGATTTTAAGTGCAGCAAAAGTGGTAATTACATAAAGTGCTAGATTGATGAAGGTGAATTGAGATTTACTGTTTTTGGGTCGTATAAAGAAGCTAATAGTTACTAGAATTACTAATAAGCTTTCATACCAATAGAAAGGATTAAATATAAATTTTATGTTCATCAAGACTAATGGCAGATTCTCTATAATCTGCATTAGGTATGGATTAGAGCCAAAGAACGGTTCAAAAAGTCCAATGAAGCCAAATGGATTGCAGTTAAGGCTGAGAATAACAGCAATTAGGGAGCTAAAGTAAATATTCTTGACCCATATTTTTTTATTGACAAGAGCATAGTTGATATAGAAGAGTAAGAGTAATAGCAATCCAAATGGAAAGTAAGCATGAGTATTGATCCATATAATGAAGAGTGGTATGAGTACTAATATTGTTTGCCATTGCTTTATACGATGAAGTTGTAAGAGGGTGAGTAAATAGAATTCTATGCTAAAGAAAAGATAGCTAAATAGTTCTGGACGTGGCTCGCTCCTGAACATAAATATTGGTAAAAATAAGATTAGAGTATGAAAAGCGGTGTTGCGATCATTGATCAATTTGGATCTTAAATAGGTAAAAAATAAAGCAAGTGAAATGATAATAACGCTTGATATCAAGATTCCTTTGAAGGAAGCAATCTTAAATACTAGATACATTATAATCCCAAACAACCAATGATGATTGTGGTATGGGAACTCTGGAACAGTGTAAGAAAAAAAGTTTTTGTATAACACTGAATTATGCAGATCTTCGTGAGTGCTTAGTAATTCAAGAAGATCTTTGCCGACTACTAAGTGACGACCGAGGTCATGATTAACGAATAATATTGGTAAGCTGAAGTAGCAGGCAACTATATAAGCTACTAAGCCAAGCAAGATGGTCTTATTGACTAGTCTCCAGTTGATTTGCTTCATTAATTAAAAAATCTATATTTTAAGATGTAAAAGATTGCTTTGACTCCATCTTTCCAGTTTATCTTTTTACCTTCAGCATAAGTTCTGCCATAGTAGGCTATGCCACACTCGTAGATTCGAATTCCCGGGATTTTGGCGATCTTCGCTGTTAGTTCTGGTTCTATACCAAAACGATTTTCCTGTAGGTCAATTTGCTTGATGATATCGATTTTGAATAATTTATAACAAGTTTCCATATCAGTTAAGTTGAGATTGTTGCAAACATTAGAAAGAAAGGTTAGAAACTTGTTGCCAAGATAATGATGGAAATTTAAAACTCGGTGTGGTTTGCTGCCAATAAATCTTGAGCCATAAACAACATCAGCATAACCATCTAATATAGGAGCCAGTAGCTGATTGTATTCTATCGGATCATATTCTAAGTCAGCATCTTGAATTATTAGGAAATCACCACTAGCACTTTTGAAGCCATTGCGTAGAGCAGCCCCTTTACCAGAATTCTTGGTGTGTTGTATGAGTTTAAATTCAGAGCTGGCATTAGAGTTTTGCTTGATATAGGTTTGTATTAATTCAATACTTCTGTCTTTAGAACAATCATCAATAAGAATAATTTCTTTAGTTACACCACGAGTAAGTTCGATAGAACGAATACGCTCTAAAATTTTGAGTATTGTTTTTTCTTCGTTGTAGACTGGTATAATTATCGAAAGTTTCATAAATAATCGCCGTTAATTGCTTGTGCTCAATAATTGCCCAGTTGGTGATTTGAGTTTACAAGACATCTGGAACTCATTGTAAGTGTTGCCATCTTCATCATAATCTCGAGTACCTAAGATTAATACATTTTCAAGATATTTAGAATTAGCATTGAGATTGATCGATAAAGCGGAGACATCATCAATATTTTTGGCTTTACCAAGAATAATAATTTTATTTTTCGAACCATTGACCCTTTCGAACCATAGATCCTTTGGTGTTAGAGCGCTAATATCGTTAAAGATTAATTCCCAAGGGGTTCTGCGGCGAGTGATATCAAGATAGAAATTCTTCTCTGTAGTCAATTGAATTTTTTCTTTTTCAAGCTGTTGATATTGATTATTAAGTTTTTTGACTTTGATAACTTGTTCTCTTAGTTTGTTTAATTCAGATCTATTCCGTAAGTTATAAGCTTGATTGAAACCAGTTAAAAATACCATCAAAGCTACTGCTACTGCTGATCCTAGAAAGACTAAATTTCGTGGAGTGAGAGCTAATGGTGGTCTTGGTATGTTTTGTGTCTTGGTAACATCCAGAGCTGTAAATTCAACGGCACGATGTAAATGATCTTGTAGATATTTAGCTGGGTTCTCTAGAATCTGGTGAGGATAGGTTAGTCCGAAGCCAAAAGCGGAGTCTTTCATTCTTGGGCCAAAAAGGTAAACCATTGATAAATTGAGATTATCGACATGATCAAAATAATTTATTATAAAGCGATTTATATCTCCAATCTGATCTCCACTATTCGGTATCGAACCTAGTGATAGAGCTTCATTCTTACCCCAAATAACGATTTCGGTTTTACTTTCACCAGCCCAGACTGAAGCTCTTAATTCGTTGATGTTATCTACGTCTAAGAGATAAAGACTAGGAATAACTGCTTTAATTGTGATTCCAAGAACCTTAGCAAAACTCTCTAATTTACTCAAGACTTGTGGTTTGGCAGCTGTCAATAAATGATCACAAAGTTCCTGCCCATTATCATTACGTTTGGTTACTGTTAGTTTTTTGATGTTGAATTGTTTACCCATCAAGCCCCGATTGAGTTCTAGTCCTAAAAAGACCATCTGTTCTTTGTGATTTACATTGTCAGGTAAAGTAACAATTTGATGATTCAAGTAACATATAGGTAGGGTGAAAATAACTTCTTTAGCTTGAGCAGCTTTATTCTTTATTTCTTGAGACAGAATTTTAGTAGCTTCAGTGGTATTGCCAATAAAGGATGTAGCACTAATTTCAGATATGTAAGTATCGCCATTGAAATTTAGCGTAACGAACTCCTCGCTAATATCAACTATCAAAATATTATTATTTACCATATCTATCTAAAAAACATCATAGCAGTAATAAAAGCAATAGCCAACGCTGGACCTAGAGCTATGTACTCATTAGGTTTTTGGGATGTAGATTGAGTGTTATTTTTAAGTACACGGTAGATTTTTTTAATTATTAAGACAATAAAAGCTATATAGAAAGAAGATAATAGTATGAGGAAGGCCTTTTTGATACCCATAAAGACCGCAATATAGGCAAACATTGCGGTATCTCCACCGCCAAAAATTGTTTTATAGTGAGTTTCACTGTTTAAATCTTGTTTTGAGTCCGAGGATTGAAAGAAGAAATCGGTTAATACTTCATGTCCGAAATATGAAGCACCAATAACAAGAAAAATATAATTGATAGAAGATGGTTCTTGCAACATAGAATAGGCAAGTAGTCCATAAATACTTAGATAAACCCAATCAATATATTTATGTAAGAAATTTATTCTTAAACCTAATGCAATAGGAGAGACTTTTAGAGCCTGTTCTCTGAAATAGATTTTGTTGGTAAAGTGCGTAAATGAATCCAAAAAGAAAAAAGCAATTCCTAAGAAAACTAAGCCAGTACAGAGATAAGCAAGAGGTTGTGGCAATTGGTTGAAACTCTCTAGTGGTCTATATTCGTGATTGCAATAGATTGTTTGAAATATTAGAGCCAGTGTAATTAAGGCATAGCTTAATTTAAGAGGCAATTCTTGATGATAGTAATCAATAACTCCTAAGGCTACCGTTATCGAAATTATGATTAATAAGAAAATGTAGTAAGCAAGATGTATTGGTTCATAAGTAAATGGAGCTGCAATGAGCATTATGGCAATCTCTACTATTGGATATTGTATGCCTATTGCATTGTGGCATTGACTACATTTACCCCAGAGTAATATATAGCTAATTATTGGTATATTCTCCCAAAAACGTAATGGATGATAGCAGTGAGGACATCTTGAACCTGGCTCAATAACTGAGACTTTGCGAGGTATGCGATGTATTAGAACATTAGTAAAGCTGCCAAACAAAAGAGCCAGAATTAATAGGGATATTTGGTAAATATTTTCCATACTCTTTTGGCCTATAATTAAGACCTGTAATTATTATAATGCATGATAATCATACTACTAAGCATATTGCGTATTTGGGATTAGGTTCTAATCTGGATGATAGGCTGCTTAATTTGCAGCAAGCTATAGATATATTTCGTGAACATGCTGCTATTAAGATTCTAGCTGTTTCTGAATGGATGGAGAATCCTGCTATTGAAGAGGCAGGACCACAAAATTTTCTCAATGGTGTGGTCAAGATTCATACTAGTTTGAATCCTCAAGAACTATTAGCTTTGATACAGGCTGTGGAGAATGCTGTTGATCCTGAGCGTATTGGCAGAGGGCGTAAGAAAGCTCGAAAACTAGATATAGATATTTTGCTTTATGGGGATTTAGTGATTAATGAAGGTGATTTACAAATACCACACCCCCGTATGGCTGATAGAGACTTTGTCATGAAGCCATTAGCATCATTGCGTCCTAATCACGGACTCTTAGATCAAGCAGCTAAGAATGTTCTAAGAAAGCATACTGGGCTGATCCTAAGACCTATGTATCTTGGTGATTTAGATCAAGTGATGATTATTGATAGGCAGGTATTTGGAGATAAGCATTGGACTAGAGAGATTTTTGTGCAGGAACTAGCGAACCTTACTGCGATTTATTTTGTACTTGAACTAGATAAACAAGTCGTTGCTTATATTGGAGCTTGGATGATTATTGATGAGATGCATATTATGACTCTTGCAACTGATCCTAAGTTTCAACGACGTGGATTTGCTGAGCTGCTCTTGATTCAATTAATTAACAAAGCCATTCAGAATAACATTGCATCTATTAGTCTAGAAGTGCGTTTGAGCAATATTGCTGCTCAAGGTTTATATGGCAAATATCATTTCCAGCATCAAGGTATCCGCAAAAAATACTATGAAGATAAT
Source organism: uncultured Gammaproteobacteria bacterium (assembly GCA_964551925.1). GTDB lineage: Bacteria > Cyanobacteriota > Vampirovibrionia > LMEP-6097 > LMEP-6097 > CAZKFA01. Next base: position 2,987 of record CAZKFA010000004.1, on the reverse strand, counting down.
GGTGAGTCTGCTCTCATATTATGGACTGAGAATATTCAAGAGCCTAAGTTTCAAGATTTATTTTTGAACCAGATTTTACAGATCACTTAATTATTTTGGAAAGCAAGCAGGTTATCTTCGGACTCGCCATTTGACAATTCTTGTACTTTCTTGAGTTTATTTTCGATTGTACGGGATCTAGTGCTAGCGCTTTCTATCTCTTTGCTAGCCTGCTGTACTCTTTCTTGAGCCTTGTCTAATAGGTCGCCAAATTTACCAAAATGATTTCTGATCTCATGTAAATATTGCCAAACTTTACTAGAGTGCTCTTGAATAGTTAGTGTTCTGAAACCCATTTGTAGAGCGTTTAGTAGCGCTCCTAATGTTGTTGGACCGACTATGGTCACTCTATGTTCGCGCTGTAATTGCTCTACCAAATCTGGTTTACGAATAACTTCAGCATATAGACCTTCTATTGGTAGAAACATCAAAGCAAAATCCGTAGTTTGTGGTGGGTTGATATATTTTTCTTTGATTTTCTTTGCTTCAAGTTTGATCTGGGCTTCAAGTTGCTTAATGGCTTGGTCTCTAAGCTCAGCATTACCATCTTCTTGGGCATCAATGAGTCTATTGTAGTCTTCCATTGGGAATTTTGAATCTATCGGCAACCAGACAGGTTCCTTAGAGCCTTTTTCTCCCGGTAGCTTAATTGCAAACTCTACTTGTCCGCCACTATTTGGTTTCGTGGTTACATTGCTAGAGTATTGCTCTGGGCTGAGGATTTGTTCTAAGAGGCTACCTAACTGGATTTCACCCCAAGTGCCGCGACTTTTAACATTGGTTAGAACTTTTTTGAGATCACCAACCCCAGTAGCAAGTGATTGCATTTCACCGAGTCCTTTATGTACTTGTTCCAGTCTTTCGCTTACTTGTTTGAAAGAATCGCTTAAACGTTTCTCTAAGGTGCTTTGGAGTTTTTCATCGACAGTGACTCTCATCTCTTCAAGTTTCTTATTGTTGTCTTCTTGCAGTGCTTTGATATTGGTCTCAATCACTTGGCGCATCTGCGTGAGATCTTGACGATTAGCTTCACCAAATTCTTTGAGGCGTTGTCCAAAAGAATTAAGCTGGTCGTTTTGTAATTTTGATAAGTCGCGCATATGAGTAGAAATCAATTCACTGGAGTTTTTTAGGGCGACTCCCAATTCTTCTCGATTGCGCGCGAATTCCTCTCTAGCGGTACGCTCTGATTTCTCTTCTAAACTAATTAAAGCTTCTTGCTTGGTACTTAAAGTAGCTATTCTCTCTTCTAGTGAGTTGAGTTTATTGGTCTTGAGAATAACTATGACTAATAGAACAAGGCTAATTGTGGAGAGAGTTATAAGCAACATATGCTTTTAATTGTAGCATTAGGCTTGTTGTTCATAATATTTAGACATATCTAATTTCGTCCGTAATCATCAGAGAAGCGTACTATATCGTCTTCGCCAAAATAGCTACCACGTTGAATTTCTATAAAAATCAAATCTAGAGCTTCATGGTTATTAGCTATTCGGTGCTTTGCTTCAAAGGGTATATGAATAAACTCGCCTTCTTTCAGTATATGATCAACATCATCACGAGTAACTAGGGCTTCGCCTTGTACTATAAACCAATTTTCCTCGCGCAGTTTATGCTTTTGGTAACTCAGTCTATGACCTGGTTTCATGATGATCTTTTTGACCTTGAAATTAGGATCATCTTCTAAGATTTGCCAGGTTCCCCAAGGAGCCTGGTGTATTTTGTAAAGAGCTTGTTGTGACATTAGTGTTTCTTGATCCTTTTGAATGAATAAATTAGTTTATCAAGATTGGCTCTTTGTTGAGCGATATTCTCACGAGGTCCAATCATCTTAAAGAACCAAGAACCTTCTTTGAGTTCTACAATTGCTGCCATTAAGGCGTAGTCTTCACGTATAGTAACTTTGGACTGCGGATCCATTGGATCACTCAGCTCCTTATAATTACCAGTGATGTGATACACAGTAACAGGTAGTTTAGCTAGATTAAATTGTTTATTTTCAATCAAGACTCGTTTATCATCATCTTGAAACTGTTGCTTCCATCTTGTGGTGTTAGCATGGACGCTTTGTCTGATGCCGGGAAATAAATATACTGCCAATCGAAGATCATTCTCAGCATCTATTATATATTCAGCAAGGCGCATTGAATTAGTTGCTGTGGTTGCTTGCCAAGCGCTAGGAGCTTCATATGATAAAGTTCCATCTAGTAATTTACTATTGTCGTAACTATGCAAAGGGCAGCTTCGATTAGTTTTATTATTCGGTTGGCTACAAGAGCTTAGTAACAGAGCAAGGGTTAAAGCTAGAATACGCATGGTTATTCATTCTAGCATTAGCTAAGAAAATTAAACTGCTGTTTAAGGATTAAGCTTACTGAATAATTCTCGCAAACTTTGATTTGTAATCCTACTAACATTCATTTGTCCACTGATAGTAAGGGACTGTAATTGACTGCGATTTACAGGTACAATTATAAGTTTTTCTATATTTTCAAACCTTGGATTGGGATTAGAGTCGTAATTAAACATGAGTTTGACTGGTATTTCTTGACCATCACTAAGTACTAAGTTTGCGTTGCAAGCCGAAAACTTTAGATCATCCAAAGAAGTTGCTTTCGTAAAAATAAACGTGGCATTTTCTATATCAGTTAAGTTGAGTGCTGGAGCTGTGCTAACTTTGGACGCTATTACGGGTTTGGGAGCCGTGCTTAATAATGAAGTAGGTTTAACTAATTCTCCTATTCTACTAAGCCATTGAAACAATCTAGGAATTTGGTCCTCTGATAATTGACGGAGCATGTCTCTAGCTTCTTCTGCCACAGAGACAGTTGCAGGCTCTATAGGCTCTCTAGATAATGTGATCAGACCTTTTAAGACGTCGCCGTAGGTCCGAGCAGCAACATTGATACTCGTATTACTCATATTTATAATTTTATCACAATTGCGAG
>CAZKFA010000003.1:58771-65231 GCA_964551925.1 uncultured Gammaproteobacteria bacterium | reverse complement strand
GAGGACATGATAGACACAACGAATACTGGTGATTACGATACTAGTAATATGGGTGGTTACTAAAGATTACAAGATTATAATTCGTGCTCTAATTCTCCTGCCAGTCTCTTGATTTCTGGCATCACTTCTCTTAAAGCCTCTTTACGATCTGCGGTAAAAAAATCACTAGAATAATACTTCTCAATGACTGTTTCTGCAGCAGTACCTTCTTGGGTTGCTTGAGTTAATAGGTTATTAAGTAAGCTTGTTTCAGCAACAAGATCTAGGAGTATTCCGACTCTCATGTTTGTATAAAATTTTGTTCTATCTGATGCTGCGGTTGTTCTACCCTGAGGTTCAATTTTATTAGCAGCTACTAAGAGTTTGGACAGGCGAAATAAATCTAAGAAAAATATTGGGCGTTGGTTCTCGAAATCCACAATCCCAATAACGATATTACTCCCTTTTTTTAATCGTAATTCAAATTGTCTGACTGCTAGGTCAATATCTTTAATACCTATTTCCTTGCATTTGCTTTTGAATAATTCAATATTAGTTTTATGTTGGTTTGAAGCAAGGACTGTTCTTCCATCTGCTGTTTTGGTGTAATCAGAGTAGTCCATTAATACAATTTGTGGTCCTAGGTCAATAGTAGTTTTATTTCTTAATTCATCAATTGTTTTTGAACATCTTTTGGTAAGTGTTTCAAAGGTTTGAGGTGAGTAGCGGGCAATGTAACCATTTGCAGTTTCATTCATCAACTTAACTATTTGTTTTCTGATTTCTTCTGATTCAATTAATAAATCATCATTAGCAGTAGCAGTTTTTTCAATGGCTATGGGAGTAGTAGGTTTTACTACTTGAGGCGGCATTTTTGGTTTTGCAATGTTGACTGCAACTTCTCTTGCTGGATCAGCAGGCTGAACGATACTTACTGAATGGGTTTCAGGCTCTTTTGATGCAGAGTAACCAAACCAGCCGAGTGCTGCGACTAGTCCACTACCAGCAAGCACGGCTAGTGTTTTTTTCTTTTGCCTTTTCTGTTCTTCTTGAATTTTCATAAGTTCTGATCGGACTGTAGAACCTATATCTGCGGTAGTGACTGGTTGAGGTAGTGACTGGGCTGTTTCATTGTCATAGGTAAACTGTATTAGAGATTCTATGAGCTGAGAGTTCGCTGGATTACGAAATGTAGATAGCAGTATTTCAGCAATTGCTTGGAACTCTCTGTGACTAGTTTTTTCTTCATTTGTTTCTATGATAGTTAGAATCTCTTCGTCGCTAAGAGGGCGTCCTTCTTTTTCTTCTAAATAGGATCTGACTGACTTTGGAACCAAAAGCTCGTTAATTTTTTTTATTGCGCGTCGTTGATATTGTTCTTTTAGCTCAGCCCATGTTTGCTTAGTAAAGGATTGCCCGGTTTTTTTTTCGAGTAATGATTTGCGTTTCTCGTCTTCTAGGGAGAGATCTATATCTTCTAATGTATCTAACCAACGATCTTCGGCAGAACGAATGATCGTTTGATCCATGTTTACAATAGGCTTTGGTCTGAAGTATTCTGCGACATCAGAAGTTCCTCCTAGCACTATTTTATTAACACAGTCTTCATAACTTATTTGGATCAAGTTGATTAATTCTTCACTAGGTGGAGAATTAGTCTGGGACTCTTCTTGTAACCGAACGACAGCCCTAGGATCTAAACGACCTAGTTGAAATCCTTTGATATTTCTTGCAACTGCATTAAGTAGAAATCTTGAACTATAAAGTTCTTCACTGCGATCAAAATCTTCCTCGTGCCATAAACTATCAGGATCATTGAAATCCTTTTCAACAGTCTTATACAATTCAGGACTAGATTCACGAAGCTCATTAGAGAATTGAAATCCAGTTTCAATTAAAGGAGGGAACTTGGCATTATCTACTAGGTTTCTTGGAAGTTTATTACCTTCAAGATTTAGTATTCGTAAAGGTTGCTCCGTGTCTTGATTGGGAGCACAGTTATTAGTTGTATCTTTATGAAGAGCTTCGGCTGCATCTTTGGCTCCAGATGATTGAATTGAACTCTTGTTAGCAATAGGTGGAGGAACTACTGTTTCACCCATTTGTGGTAAATTCTCTGGTCTGATTGAATCATCCGATCGGCGAACTATTATTCGCCCATTCGCTGCTGAATCATTTTGTCGAATATCCACAGACACAAGAAAACCCCCTACTTAATATAACAATACAGTATATCACAAAATAAAGACTTCAGAAATCTATATTATTAATCAATGTTCGATTAGAGTGCTTGGTATATAAAGTGAATAATTATATAACGCTTGGTAGCTATAATTGAATGAAGTGCAGGACAATAAATCCCTACCAATAGTCTTAGCTATCACCGGAGCCAGTGGTTTTGTTTATGGCTTGACTTTATTAAAATTTTTTGTTGAGCATGAATATCCTGTCGAGTTAGTTATATCATCTAATGCCATTATTGTGGCCAAACAAGAACTTGGTTTGGATTTACAAGGCAAGGATATATTATTGCAGATTAAAGATTTTTTGCAGATTAATCATAATCTTCGCGTCAAGATTTGGGATCAGAATAATATTGCTGCTTCAATTTCATCAGGTTCTTATCGCACTCAAGGAATGATTATTGCTCCTTGTAGTATGGGGACTATGGCAAATATTGCTGCAGGTACCAGTAATAATCTTATTAGTCGTGCTGCTGATGTGATTCTGAAAGAACGTCGCAGGTTGGTTTTGGTTGCGCGTGAGACACCTCTTAGTACTATACATTTGCGCAACATGCTTACTCTTAGTGAGATGGGCGCAATCATCTTGCCAGCAGCTCCTGGTTTCTATCATGCCCCAATAACCCTAATAGATCAAATAAATTTTGTCGTTGGTAAAACTCTTGACGTGTTTGGAATTGATAATGAGAGTTTTAAAAGATGGACTGGGAAGGATAAGTCTATACCTCAGTACCTGAGACAGTTTCAGTCATTGTCATGAAAGATTTAAGTAGTTTTTTGAGCGCTAAGCTTCTTGACTTAGAACGGAATAATTTATTGCGCGATACTATTGTTGTTGATAACCAGTTGATAAATTTTAGTTCTAATGACTATTTGGGCTTAAGCTCTGGGATTGAAGCTCAGTTTATTACTGGCAGTACTGGCTCACGTTTAACAACAGGTACTCATGCTGCTCATCTTAAGTTAGAAAATTTTATTGCAGAATGGAAAGGAGTTGAAGCTGCGCTAGTTTTTTCTAGTGGTTATTTAGCGAATCTCGGTAGCATTTCATGCCTAGTGGATTCTAGAGATGTTGTTTTTACTGATGAACTTAATCACTCTTGTATTTTTGATGGTATTAGATTGTCGCGAGCTAAGAAATTTATTTATAAGCATAATGATATGGAGCATTTACAAGAATTATTATTAGCCTATCGTGCTAACTATGCTAAGTCCATGATAATTACTGACAGCGTTTTTAGTATGGATGGTGATAAGGCTAATCTTTGTGAGATAGTTGAACTTGCTAAACAATATTCTTGTTTTACCTATGTCGATGAAGCTCATGCCACTGGGCTCTTTGGTAGTCAGGGAGCTGGTTTGGTGGAAGAGTTTGGGCTTGATGTTGATGTACAGATGGGGACTTTTTCTAAGGCTGTTGGATTAGAAGGTGCTTATATAGCAGGTTCTAAGGACTTGATAGCTTATCTCAAGAATCACGCAAGAACTTTTATGTTCTCAACAGCGATGTCGCCATCAGTATCCAATCAGATTCTAAGTAATCTTGAGTTGATTAGATATCAGCCACAATTGCGTTTGAAATTACATTCTAATATTGCTATCTTTCGTAAACTGCTTGCTGATTATGGTATTGATAATTGGATTAATGACTGCACGGCTATTTTTGCTCTGGAGTGTCATTCTGTTGAACAAGCATTGCAATTCAGCAAACAATTGCACGAGCAAGGTTTATTGGTTATGGCAATTAGACCGCCAACGGTAAAGACTCCACGTTTGAGAATTTGTCTGAGTGCCAAACACAGTGAACAGGATTTGTTGCAATTGGTGAAGAATCTCGCCCTGTTATAATTAAATCAATGACTAAGCAAATTTTTGTAGATATTGAAGCGACTGGATTGAGCCCAGTTAATGACAGAATTTGCCAGCTTGGAATTATTAAGGTAGACGGTTCAGAGATTGATTTTCTGATTAATCCGCAGATGCCGATGCCTGCTGAAGTAATTAAATTACATGGTATCACTGACGATATGGTCAAGGATGCGCCTTTATTTGAAGATATCGCTGATACGGTGATTCAGGCTCTAGAAGAGGCTGACACTTTCGTTGCTTACAATGCAGTTTTTGATTTTCAATTTTTGCAATATGAGTTATTTCGTACGGTGAAGTATAAACTTAAAGAAACGGATTTTGTTTTTTTGGATCCGTATCGTATTTTTAAGACGTTATTCCCGCAAAATTTAGCTAACGCGTATAAATTTTATACTGGTAAAGATTTAGCGAATGCTCATAGTGCTATTTATGATATTAGAGCAACAAAAGAGATTTTAGAACAGCAAATTATTCAATACCCAGAATTTTTTAAGCAAGCCCCAAAAGCAATCGAGGAGCAGACTATGGGTGATATGTCTATTCTTGGTAAGTGGTTTAGAAATGAGAATGGAGTGATATTCTTTAGTCAAGGCAAGTACAAAAATGCTGCGGTTGATTCAGCAAAGCATCTTAGTTACCTTAAATGGATTTATGGACTTGAGGATATAACGCTCTCAGAGAAAAGATATATCGAAGATAGGCTGCATGAGCAAGACAAGAGTTTTGTGAGTACCGCGTGGCAGTAATTAACCCCAAATCCAGTTCTTAATATCGTTTACAGTAGTTAAGGCAATAACTCCAAGTAAGAATACGAAACCCACTTGAATAGCGGTTTGTTGTAGGCTATCAGGGGCTTTTTTGCCAGTGATGGCTTCATAGGTCATAAATAATAAATGTCCGCCATCTAAAGCTGGTATTGGTAGAACGTTGATAACAGCTAGGTTTAGGCTGAGCAAGAAAGCAAATTCTAGAATCAGTAAGAAGTTAGAACTTATATCCTGACTAATAACCTGCACGATACCGACTATTCCTTTGACCTGCCCCAAATCCGCTCCGGTAGTTAGATTGGGAATGAATATAGAAAATATTTTAGTAACTAATGACGCTAGAATCGTCATCACTGATAGCACCATGGCGAGTAATGTCGTGAGAGTGAATTTAGTTGCAGCTTTCAGCCATGATAATGGATTAGCTCCATAATGTTTGTAGATTTTTTCTTGACCGAGAACAACACCAAGTGCCCCTGGATTAGTAAGAGTGATATCGAGAGTTTCTTTGTTACGCAATAATTTGATCGCTATCGTTTTGCCAGTAGTTTCTTTGATGGCTTTTTGTAAGGCTTTGCCTGATTTGATTTCAGTGCCATCGATAGCTATAATTTTATCGCCGATTTGTAGACCGGCTGTTTTGGCTGCAGAGTCACTGCTGCCGAAGGCTGCAATTGCACTGCTGGAGATTACTTTAGGTAATCCAAAGCTCGCTGCCATAATCACAGCAATAAGAAAAGCAAATAGAATATTGAAAATTATGCCGCCACTGGCAACGATCATACGTTGTCCGACAGGGAATTCTTTTAGTGGTAATTTGACGTCGTATTTTTTTATAGTCTCTGGATCGGTCTCATCACCAAGCTCAGGGATAGCAACGAAGCCACCGATTAAACACCAGTAGAATTTAAACTGCGTGCCCCATTTTTTGCCAAGGTCAATAGCTGGTCCAATTGGTAAGCCAATGCCAAAGACTGGTGTCTGGAAGCCATAATATTTAGCTGCAAGGTAGTGACCGAATTCGTGCACTACGATTAATATGGTGATGGTTAGAACGCTGATTAGAATTGCTAGTAGGCTCATCTACTTTATTATATATGTTTTTTTATAACTTCATATGCAGCTTCAGGACTTATTTTTGACATTGAGTGCCCATCAATACTTAGTTTGCGCTTATGAGAAGCTTGGCTATTAAATACCTCATCATAACTAAGATAATCGAAACCATAGGGACCTGTTCTGCGTGCTGAAGTTGGACCATAGATCCCAATGATATAAGGAATCTTCTGTCCATAAGCAGTAGCAGCAGCAAGATGCAAAGGTCCAGTATCAACACCAATGATGCCGTGCATGGTCATAAAAAAATTTGGCAATTCAGTTAGTTGTTTATTACTGATAATTTGAGAATTAGTTAACTGTCTGTGAATTGTTTCAAGAAGTGGTAAATCAGCTTTAGCCCCAAGCAAAAAAATATTTGCAGTTGGAAACTTGGATAATAATTTTATCCAGTGATCTACTGGCCAGAATTTGGACTCCCAGGTAGTGCCCGGTATAACACAAATATTATTAGAGCCTGCCCGCAAAGCCCCATCTGCGTTGTTA
>CAZKFA010000003.1:26076-58671 GCA_964551925.1 uncultured Gammaproteobacteria bacterium | reverse complement strand
GCAAAGCCCCATCTGCGTTGTTAATCTTAATTCCAAAATCAACCGTAACTTTCTCTAAGACAAAAAACTGTTTCACCAGCTCAATATTTTTATCGACTATATGAGGAATGTTAGAAACATCAAATTTATGGGTATAAAGTAAAGATGCAATCGTTTCACGTGGTCTAGCGAAGCCAAGAATCTTTTTGGCGCCGATAATTTTTGCAATAATAGCTGTTTTCATTAAGCCTTGTAGGTCAATAATTAAGTCGTACTCTTCTTTACGTAGTTCAAGTGCTTTTGCTAAGAGGATTTGAGTGTTTTTGCGTGGTACTTTATGTACTTTATTAAGATCTTGACGGGTTTCGATTAAACTAGCTAAGCTATCAGTTATAAGCCAGTCCACTACCGGCTTAGAGGGTAAATTAGCCAGCAAAGATATTACCGGTAAAGCGTGTATGATATCGCCTAGAGAACTCAATTTAACAATAAGGATTTTCATTAAACATTAAGAATTGTATAACTTATTAGAGTGCTTTTGCTTCAATCCCTGATAATTATAGAAGGGATTTGCAACATTACCCTTTTATAGGCTTATAAATTACGTGAAAAAAATAAAAATATCTATTATCGGTAGGCCGAACGTTGGCAAGAGTACTCTTGTTAATCGTCTTGCTGGTCAAAAAGTTGCAATCACTAGTGCCGAAAGTGGCACGACTCGAGATCGCAACCATGTTGACTTTGATTGGGAAGGCAGAGAATTCACTATTATTGATACTGGTGGTATCAGTACTGACAAAGATCAAATTTTTTCTAAAGAAATTCTAGAGCACGCTTTGTTAGGCATTTCAGAAGCTGATGCAGTTGTTTTTTTACTTGATGTGAATACTGGTATAACTAAAGATGATAATAATATTGCTGAGTTATTACGTAAGGAATGTAAGAAACCAGTTTACGTTGCTGTCAATAAAGTTGATAGCCCAGAAAGAGAGAATCTGATCTATGAATTTTATCAATTAGGATTTGATAAATTATATCCTATTACTGCCCTACATGGCTCTCTAGGATTGAGTGACATGCTTACTACTATTGTTGCTGATCATGGTGGCGATGCTGCTATTAGTGAAGAAGCGGAAGATACGATTATTAAAGTTGCTATCGTAGGTAAGCCAAACGTTGGTAAATCTAGCTTGTTCAATAAATTACTTGGTTATGATCGCTCTATTGTTAGTGATGTGAGCGGGACTACGCGTGATTCTATTAACACTAGGCTAACTCGCGAAGGTCAAGAGTTTGAACTTATTGATACTGCTGGTCTGAGACGCAAAGCGAAGGTTACAGAAGAAGTAGAGAAATTTTCTACAGTGCGTACGACGCATGCAATTGCAGCTTGTGATGTAGCCGTGTTAATTGTGGATGCAACTGCTGATGAGGTACTGACCGATCAAGATCAAAAGATTGCTTCGCTCATTCTTAGTCGTGGTAAGGCTTGTGTCGTGCTTATTAATAAATGGGACGCTATGTTGGCGGACATTAAAGAAGATCCAGTAAAACTACAGAAATACAAAGATGCTCTTGATTATGAGCTGCGTTTTATTGATTTTGCTGATAAAGAATTTATTTCGGCTATTTCTGGTCAGCGCTTGGGCAAGATTTGGCAGATGATTATTGATGCCAATGCTCAGCACAAACGTAAAATATCTACTAGTATGCTCAATAAAGTACTTGGCGACATTTTTGTTATCAATCCACCACCAGTAGTGAAGCAGAAAGGAATTAAGATTAAATATATTACTCAGATTGGTAATGCTCCACCCAAATTCTTGTTATTCACTAATTATCCAGAGTTAGTACCAGATACTTACAAAAGATTTTTGGAGAAGCAGTTTAGGTTATATTTTGGCTTTAAGGGGAGCCCAATAGAATTTATTTTCCGATCAAATAAGGATGAATAGGTGGAAGAGTTAAAAAAATTAAAAAATTTTTTTATAACTAGTTTTGATATCAAAACCCAAATTCTCATCCGTGTCGCCATAATTGGTGTGGTGATTGGTTTTGTGGCGGTTGGTTTTCGTCTTGCAATAGAGAAGCTATCACATTTACTTTATGAAGATTATTACACTAAAGAGTATTGGTATGAATGGCTTTATCTACCATTAATCTGCATGACTGGTGGTTTAGTAGCTAGCTATCTTACTCAGAAGTTTGCTCCGGATGCTGCTGGTAGTGGTATCCCACAGGTTAAACATGCTCTTAGTGAAAGTGGTGTTGTTATTAGATTGCGTACTGTTGTAGTAAAATTTTTCGCTGGTATTATTGGTATCGCTTCTGGTTTATCATTAGGTAGAGAAGGTCCTACTATCCAAATTGGTGCTGGTTTGGGTTCTAAAATTTCTAAATTGCTTGGTGGTAAGCATCGTAAGCGAGCGATTGCTAGTGGTGCAGGAGCTGGTCTGGCAGCGGCTTTTAATACTCCTATTGCTGGGGTTTTGTTTGTTATCGAAGAACTTGATAAGAATTTTTCTAGTGTATCTCTTGGACCAGCTATTGTGTGTTCGGTATCAGCAGCTGTTACTTGTAGAGTACTATATGGTAATTTTTTTACTTTACCTTTTGTTACTGATAGTATTAATCTATTATCAAGTATGCCTTTCTATCTCTTTCTGGGAGTGATTTGTGCAATATTTGGGACTTATTTTCAGAGGTCAGTATTAGCTTCGTTAGATGTCTATAACAAGCTTTTTCAATCTATTCCTAAATGGACTTGGGGTGCTATTGCTGGTCTATTAACTGGTATCGTTGGACTCTTTCTGCCACAAGCCATTGGAGCTGGGCATGATACTTTAGAAGGTGTTTTGGCGCAAGGCTTTCAGTGGTATTTATTGCCTTTGATTTTTGCAGTTAAATATTTAGTCACTGTGATTGCTTATGGTAGTGGCGTGCCGGGCGGGATTTTTGCGCCATCGTTAATATTAGGAGCCTTACTAGGAGCGACTTTGGGCAACTTTATTGATTTTGCGGGTTTCGATGTTAATACTGCTAGCTTTGCTTTTGTTGGTATGGGAGCTTTTTTCACAGCAGTATCAAGAGCACCAATTACTAGTATTGTGATGATGCTTGAAATTACTGGTAATTATGATTTGGTCCTGCCGCTTATGTTCTCTTGTATCCTTGCTAATATCGGTGCTGAGCGTTTAAAGCAAGGTAGTATCTACGAGAACCTACTAGAGAAAGCCGGAATCAACATCAAAGAATATAGCCGTCCGTCATATTTACAGAGGTTCGCTGTTGAAGATGCGATGACTCGTAAAGTTGATACCATCACCGAAGACCTTACTTTAAAAGAATTACAAGCTGTTTTTGACCATAGTCATCACAGCGGTTTCCCGGTTTTGGACGCTCAGGGTAATTTGACTGGTATTATCACCACTCATGATATGCACGAGGCTTATGATAATCAGCTCAATGAGAGCACTCTAGCCTCTGATCTAATGGCAAGAGACTTACAGGTGGTTCATTCTAATGATAATTTACACACAGCAATTTTGAAGTTTTATGAATTTAAGATAGGGCGCTTGCTTGTGGTTGCTGATGATAATCCTTCTAAGTTGGTTGGTATAATAACCAGATCTGATATTATTAATTTTGAAGCTAATAAAGAATTAGATTATTAGTAAGCCTTATGTTTGGATTTTTAATTAAAAGAAGTATCAGCGCCATTGTTTTGATATTTTTTGTTTCATTCGTTACCTTTGGGGTAATGAAGATTGATTTTACGGTACCAGAATTTTCATTACATCTCACAGTCCCTTTCACTAACGTTACTTTACTTGATTTCTATAATCCATCAACGCAAATACGAGCAGGAGACCCGCTTGCTGACTTGAAACTCAATCCTGCTATCTCACAAGCTCGAATAGATGCTGAGGCTAAACGTTTGGGCTTGAATCAAAGCTTCTTTAAGCAATACTTAACATGGCTCTCTAATGTTATGCGTGGTGATTTGGGTTTGAGCCAGAGTAACCAAAGAGTTATTGATTTAATTAAACCAGCTTTGTTGAATACCTTACTGCTCAATATCGTTGCTTTGTTTACGACCTGGGGACTTGCTATTCCACTAGGTATTATTGCCGCAGTCAACAAAAATAAATTCGCTGATTCTTTTTTACTTTTTCTCGGTTCTTGTTTTATGTCTGTTCCAGGTTTTGTGCTGGCAATATTTTTACTTTTGCTTACTTTGCAAACAGGATTATTTCCAATTGGCGGTCTTACCAGTAGTTATTTTGATGAGTTGGGCTTCTTTGCTAAGATCCTAGATATCAGTCGCCATTTGGCTTTGCCGGTGATTATTCTAACTCTATGTGGCTTCGTTGCTATTCAAAGACAGATGCGCGGCAATTTACTAGATGTCTTGCAAGAAGATTATATTCGCACGGCTCGTACTAAAGGACTATCAGAGAATAAGGTTGTATATAAGCATGCTTTAATCAACGCAATTAACCCACTTGTAACTATTTTGGGTTATGAGTTTTCTAATTTATTTGCTGGATCGGCTTTGATTGAGATGGTACTTGCCTATCCGGGTCTTGGTTATCTCACGCTTGAAGCGGCTCGTAAATTAGATATCAATTTAGTGCTGGCTAATTTGTTGATTGGTAGTGTGATGTTAGTCCTCGGGAACTTACTCGCTGATTTGCTTCTATTGAAGCTTGATCCGAAGGTTAGATAAATAATCTAACAAACACTCTTCGCCAAAGTCACCGCAACATCTTCTATTATCGGGATATTGGTACCAGGGAAGGCTGTTGTAGTCGCTGTAGTGAGCATGATGCTGCAATAAGGACAAGCTACGCTCACTTTATTAGGAGTGTGTTGATTAAGTTCATCCAGTCTCATAGCGTTGATATGACTACCAGTAGTTTCATACCACATCTGCGCCCCGCCGCCGCCGCAACAAGTGCTACGCTTCTTCTCATGCTCAATGCCTTTGATTGTCAGTCCTGGAATGGATTCTAGTATATAACGAGGAGCATCAAACACATCATTGTATCTACCAAGGTAGCAAGGATCGTGATAGGTGATAACCTCATCAATTGACTTACTCGTTTGTAATTTACCCTCTTGTAGTAATTTAGCCAAGATCTCAGTGTGATGATATACCTCTACTCCTGCTAATCCAAACTCTGGGTATTCGTTTTTGAAAGTATTAAAAGCATGTGGACACTGGGTGATAATTTTCTTTACGCCATAGCTTTGCAAGATAGTGATATTTTCAAGAACAATTTCTTGATATAAGCCTTCATCGCCAGATCTACGAGCAAGATCTCCAGAGGTTTTTTCTTCGTTGCCTAATACTGCGAAGTTTAACCCAGCCTTAAAAAATAATTGGGCATTGGCTTTGGTAACTTGTTTGTTTTTGTCTTCGTAAGCGCCAGGACTACCAACCCAATATAAATACTCAAAATTATTTTTATTTTGTTTGGCGATTTTGACATCGATGCCAGTCTCTGTTTTTAATTCAGTGATCCATTTTTCTCTATCATTAGGATCCAAGCCCCAAGGATTAGACTTGGTACGTAAATTTTTGAGAGTCGCTTGTAAATTACTCGGTGCTTGGTTGCTTTGTAATAAGCCTCGGCGCATATCAACTATAGTATCAACATGCTCAATTAGAACAGGACATTCTTCAACACAGGCTCCGCAAGAGGTGCAAGACCATAAGACTTCTGGACTGATGTGGCTATAAATCTCTTGGGGATTGTCTTTGGTGGCTAGTGCTTTGATATCAAGCATTAGAAACTTTGGCGATAGAGGCTTGTCAGTATTCTGAGCTGGACAGACTACATGGCATCTACCACAAGCGGTACAAGCCTCACTATCTAATAAGGTTTTCCATGATAAGTCTTTGGCTTCAAATACTCCAGCAGTGAAATCAGCTTCATTTACTTCGCTACCGTTAGTTTCAGCTTCCATCAGTTCAAGTAAGCTAAAAGGAGTACTTAATTGTCCGCGCGCTCTTGAGGATTTGAAAAATATACTAAGTGGCGATAAGAAGATATGAATAAATTTTGTGTAAGGAATTAAAGCAATAAACACAAAAGTCAAGACCGCGTGAAACCACCATAGCTGCTGGTGTCTATGCACTAAATCTTCTGGAGTCATAAACTGGCAGAAAGTACCCAGCACTGCTCCTATTGGTGCAAACACTTCAATATTGTCAGTGGCAGCCATTCTCAAACCTTCAAGAGTGAAACCAGTGATTACAAATGCTAAGAGAAAAGCTGGTTGAATCCAATCTAGTTGAGTGTTATCAAGTTTTTTGGATTTGTAAACATAGCGGCGAATACTAAAAACAATAACTCCAAGAAATAACAGTAAGCCACCAAGATCAGCGGCGAAGCTAACGATTTTGTAAAAGAGCCCCTGAAAAAAATAGAAATCTTTAACTAGGTGTTCTTGAACGGCAATAATATCAGTAACAATCCATAGAGTTAGGAAACCAAACAAAGTCAGAGCATGGGCTATTCCTGGTACCTTTTGACGCAATATTTTGCTTTGTAAAAGAGTATGCTTTAGGAAGCTGAGTAAGCGTTGTTTGGGATTTTCGGTACGTGTTTCTTTAAGTTTTTTGCCAGAGCTAATTCTTTTATACTTACCGTAAATTCCATAGCAAAAAATTGCGACAGAAGCAAAAGCCAAAATATAAAAAACTAACTTGGACCAAGAGGGTCCAACATTCCACCATAATTCTCTTGTTGCCAGTAGTACTGGCTCTGGCAAAGTACTTAAAGATTCCACTCCAATATATTAACTCATACCGGATAGTCGCATTTGAGTAAAATTAAACCCAGATATTTAATTTCTCGCCGCAAAAAGCAGCTTCAAGTAAATCTGCCATAGTGCCCCAACCTAGAGATTCTAAGGCAAGTCGAAATTTCCCGCGCTTCTTATTTAGACTCTGTAGTATTTTACTCTTGGTCTTTTTCAGGCTAAGATGCTCACTTATATCAAATCTTCCCATTAAATCAGGGATTTTCGAGGTCATTTCGTTGATTTTGCTGCGAATATCCTTAACAAAATCGCTTTTACTCTCAAGAATAGCGAGATTTTGGTGTAAATTTGCAATAATTCCTTTGGCCATAACTATATAAGTAGTATTTCGTCTTATATTTGATAAGAAGTTCGAAATAAGCTAACTCTATAGCGCTACTATAGGGTTGTAGGTCTAGCAGTGCTATATAATGCTACAAGAAGAAATATGATTGAAGAAATAACAAATTTACTATACGCTTTTCTCTTGGGTCTTAAAGAAGGCTTCACTGATCTTATTAATTGGAATAAAGATTCTCGTCAAAAGCCCAGCGCTGGTGAGGATTTAGGTTGGTCAAAATATCTTAAGTCGTCTGAATGGCGCTTCTGGGCTGTGCAGGAACTTACTGCTCAAATAGTAGTAATTTTGATTTTATTGATATTGATTCGTGAGGGAATAGGTGAGTTTCGTTATATTCCTAGTGAAAGCATGGAACCTACTATGCACGTTAAGGACAAGCTTTTTGTAGAGAAAATATCTAAAACTTTTCGCAGAGAATATCAGCGTGGTGATATTGTGATTTTTTATCCACCGGCAAGTAGCTCCAAAGACAATCAAGATGTATTGAAGAATGATCCAATAAGTATTTTTGCTCGCTTAACGGGTCTGCCTTTTTTGCCACAACCAGAGGCTTATATCAAGCGTATCATTGGTTTGCCGGGAGATCGTTTGCAGATCAAACGCAATCAGGGAGTGTTTATTAATGGCAAGCATTTGGAAGAGCCTTATCATTTTAATAGCTCTGATTTCTTACCAGAATATGAGATTAAAGAAACAATAATCCCACAAGGACATTATTATGTTCTAGGAGATAATCGTAACGAGAGTTACGACAGTCATTACTGGGGCTTCTTGCCACGTGAGCGCATTATTGGTAGAGCAGCTTTTCTGATTTATCGTCCTTTGGATATGAAGCCAACATTCAAAGATTAATATGCTCGCAAATCCGATATTAGTTTTTGCAGCTGTATTAGTCTTTGGGTTTATGTTCTGGGGTGTTGCTGCTTTTCCGTTGATTAGCCCTGATGAGCCTAGATACGCTGAGACTGCTCGTGAGATGTTAGAGCGTATGGATTTTATTATTCCATATTGTGATTACCTGCCACGTTTTGATAAACCAATTTTGTTTTATTGGTTTGAAGTGATTTCTTTTAAGGTATTTGGTTTGAATGAGTTTGCAGCACGTATGCCCAGTGTACTTGCCGGCTCTGGCATGGTGGCGTTAGCTTATCTCATATCTAATATTTATGGTTTTGGATTTATTGCTGCTGTAATTACAGCGACGAGTTTGTCTATTTTTTTGGCAAGTAAGCTTGCAATTACCGATATGATGCTTTGTTTCTTTATCTCAGCAGCCTTGGTGAGTTTCTATTGTGGTTATCATAAGCGTCTCAAATCTAGATCTAAACTGGCTTTTAGAGAGAAGCTCAGCTCTAAATGGTTTGTGACAGCATGGATTAGTATGGGTTTTGGCATGCTTTGCAAAGGTCCAGTAGCGGTTGTTCTACCATTACTAATAATTTTTATTTTTCTTCTTATGCAAAAAGACCTTAAGTCTTTTTTTGAGCATACTTTGATTGATGTATTGATGGGTGTTGGGATCTTTTTGTTAATTACGGTTCCTTGGTTTCTATGGGTTCATCTCAAAACTCAAGGAGCTTTTACACAAGAATTTTTTATTGGACATAATTTAGCACGTTATGCTCATGTGCATACCGGGCATTCAGGTAGTATATTCTATTACATACCAGTAGTTATATTAGGATTGTTTCCCTGGTCACCCTTTCTCCTTGCTGCTATTAAATCTTCTCAATTATCAACACTGACTCTTAAATCAGAGAAAGCTGAGATCGCACTATTGATGCGCTTTTCGTTAACTTGGAGTGTGGTTGTATTGGTGTTTTATTCTGTGTCACAAACGAAATTACCAACTTATATACTGCCAATCTACTTACCACTCAGTATTATTATTGCCAAATGGTTCTATGACAAAATTACAGTCTCTCGCAGTAAAAGTTATTTGAATCAAGATGCTTTAGTTGGCTTAATAATATTATTAGCCGTAATTATTGTTGCTGTAATAGCCGCACTTACTCTTGCTCAACCAGCCTTGCAACAAATAGACCCTGCTGGTTTCAGGATAGTAATATTATTTATTGCTTTTCTTCTTTGTTCTGCTGTTTTGATTGCTATGACAGCAATATTTAATAATCCTAGGCTGGCTTTTATTTTTTTGTCTTGTGCAGTTGCGATTTCATATTTGATTGCGACACAAACTTTTTTGTTTGGCTATGCTAAGTATCGAGATGCTGGTGCCAAGGAGATTGCCACCAAAGCCAGTCTGGCTGGGGATTTGGCAACCTACCAAGTGCATGGGACCAATTTTGCTTTTTATAGTCAGAAGAGAGTAGTCAATCTTAATAAAGCAGCAGCAGTGAAATTTCTGGTAGATAATAATTCTAGCCCAAGATATTTTGTTACTAAAACAAAATATCTTACAGAGTTTCAAGATCAGCTTGCTGTGATTGAACACAAGATCATCAATCAGACTAATACGATTTCTATTATTGAGTTATAAGAGTTATTAAAATTTCTTCAAAACCAACTTTGGTTCTTTGACTTTTGTTGCACTGAACTTATAAGCTGTTAGTAAGTCTTCTTTTGCTAGTTCTAGTTCAGCAAGATTGTTGCCTTGTACTGTAAACAATACATCGCCAGGAGCTACTCTAGTACTGGTTTTGGCGTGGAACCAAGCCCCTGCGCTATTGTCTATTTGATAGGTGCCGTTAGCCTGTGCTTTGTAGGCTAGTTCGTGAATTGTTTTTGCAACACCAAGAGCATCAAGTGATTTGACGTAACCATCAATCTCAGAATGACATTCAAGTATATGAGCAGGCTTGTTGGCAGAAGCAATTTTGTTAATGTCACCGCCTTGAGCATTAACCCATTCTTGCATTTTGACATAGGCTTTGCCGGAATTAATAACATCTTGGACCTCTGATTTACTTGCGATTGTAGAACATAATTCTATGACTAGGTCATAAGCATCATTTTTTAAGCTGCCATCAAGTATTTGTAAGGATTCGATTAGCTCCAAACTATTACCAACAGCGGCTCCTAGAGGTTGATCCATATTGCTTATGATTGCCTTAGTCTCTAATTTCAGTGCTTTGCCAATAGTAACCATTTGTTTGGCTAGTTTTTGAGCATAAGCTATATCTTTCATGAAGGCGCCAGAGCCGACCTTGATATCTAATAGAATAATGTCAGCACCGCCAGCAATTTTCTTTGACATGACGCTAGCAGCTATAAGTGGAATTGAATCAACTGTAGATGTTTGGTCTCTTAGAGCGTAGAGTTTTTTATCAGCTGGAGCGAATTCCATAGATTGCCCAGCAAGTGCTAGTCCGTGTTCCTCGATTTGTTTCTCAAATTCTTTCATTGAGAGGTTTGTACGGAAGCCAGGTATAGACTCTAGCTTATCGATAGTGCCGCCAGTGTGCCCAAGTGAGCGGCCTGAGAATTTGGAGACTTTGAAACCAAGTGCTGCTAAGACGGGAGCAAGAATGATTGAAACCTTGTCTCCAACGCCACCGGTGCTATGTTTGTCCACAAAGCCCCTATTAGTGAGGATTTGCTCTGGATGTTGAGGGTCGTATTCTGGCAAGTGTCGTTTTAGAGTCAGAACATGTCCGCTATAAGCCATTGCTCTAGTGAGGTCTTGAGTCTCACGATCATTAAGCCCATTTAGACAAACCGCCATAAGCCAAGCGCTTACTTGGTAGTCAGGGATATGATCCAAGTTATTAATAAACCAGTTTATTTTATCCGTGTTATGAGCTAGTCCTTGTTTCTTGTCTTCGATGAAGCTCAACATCTCTAGATGTATATGATTACTAATATTTGTTTTATCCAAAGTCTTAAGCAAGGGCAGCCGCTCCACCAACGATCTCTGAGATCTCTTGAGTAATACTTGCTTGTCTTGCTTTGTTATAAGCAAGAACCAAATTCTTGATTACTTCTTTAGCGTTGTTAGTGGCATTACTCATTGCAGTCATTCGGGCAGCAAGTTCGCTTGTGGTCGCTTCTAGTAAGCTCTGATAAATTCTATTCTCACTATATAGTGGAGCTAAGGTGTTGATTAGCTCTTGGGCATTGGGTTCTAGGATGACATAAGGCTCTAGTGTTATGGCATCATTAGAAATGGCACTCGCTTCTATTGGTAAGAAATTGATAAGCTCGACTTCGCTACTTACTAATGAATTAAATTTGGTTCTTAGAACTTCAACCTTATCGATAGTGTCAGAAGTGTACATTTCAATCAAATGAGTTGCAATCATGTTTGCCTCATCTTTTGTTGGAATAGAGTTGAGATGAATGTATGATTTAAGAACATCTACTCCACGATCTTGATAACTTGCTTTTTGGAAGGCGGTTTTTGCTTTACGACCAATAGTTACTAATGAAACTTTTTTGCCTTCAGCTAGTAATTCTTCAATACGAAGCTTCGCTGCTTTGATGACAGTAGTGTTATAGGCAGCGCATAAACCTCTATCAGAGCTGACGATTAGTAGTAGCACAGATTTGATTTGATCATGGTTGCAGAGTAAATAATTAACAGCTAAATCTTCTTCGCTGAGGGCTTGTTTAAGTTTGCTAAAAATATTAGTGATGGCCTGAGCATAGGGTCTGTTAGCAAGCAGAATTTTTTGGATCTTATTGACCTTAGCTGCTGCGACTAACTTCATGGCTGAAGTTATTTTCATTGTCTTTTTGGTTGAACTAATTTTGCTTCTAATTTCTTTTTGGTTAGCCATGCTCTATCTATTATAACTATAAGAAGCTCGCAGTTACAGCAGAAGTACCTTGGTCTCCTTGACGTAACCCTATAGTGTTACTATAGGGTTGTGCTCGATTAGATAATATCAACTTTTGCAAGAATTTTATTGTAGAATATTATTATGAATAGAATCCCTCGCTCTTTAGAAGGCAATCCTCTGCTTGCAACGATTGCAAGGCAAGAGCTTGGTCATGCTGAGACAGCTGCGCGGCTCAGGGCAATGGAAGCCGATACGCGTAAATTGCATACGGCTCTTAGTCCTTTAGCAAGGCGATATGGTATTCCCCTGCCTGCGACTTTGAAGCCAGTTCAACCAGTGGCACTTCCACAAAGATTAATTAATTCAGTTAAAACAACAGCAGCAAATATATTGAGGTTCTTTAAAACTTCAATGGAAGATGATGGACTTGATGTTCCTGTCTTAAGCAAAGAAGACATCGCTAAGATGGGAGAAGTTCCTCATAGACCTAAATCAGAGAAGCCTCAAGATATCTTGGCAAGCATGATGAGTTATTGTAATGCAGTAGATACACAAGCCTCTTATTATAAGGCTGTTGGGCTTAATGAAAATAGTCAGACTATTATTACTCTAACTCAAAAACAATTACCACAAATTCTGAGGCTTGCTATTGATCAGCAAGCAGATAAATTAACGCCTCTTTTGAAAACAACCAAGGCAGAAAGCTTGGTGCATAATCAAGAGTTAATTGCAGCGATGGATTTGTTCCATGCGATTATTTTTGCTCATAGATTTGCTCTACCAGGGGATCCTCAGGATGCTGGTATCGAGACCGATACAGAATATGATGCTTTGACAACAGAGTTCCAAACTTATTTGCGTGATCAGAGATCGCAAGTCCTGCCCAAGAATGTGCTCACTAAATTAGAAGCGAAGGACTCTAACCAATCTATGAATGTAGGTTTCAGTTCAATGTTGGTTTATTGGACTTTTGTGCAATTGGTTAAAGAAAGTGCTAAGTTGAATCCAGCACAGATTAAAGACTTATTAGAAATTAAGTTAGATTCTTTATTACAAGTCAGTCAAGCTGTTGGATTCGGAAGCAAATCAACTCGGCAGAATCCTAAACTTGAACAAGAGATATGGAATGAGCTAGAGGCTTTTGTAGAAGATCCTAAGCAAGCAAAATTTGCGACTAAGACACAGCTAACAAATGAAGATAGAGCGAAGGTTTTGTTAAATAGACTAAATGCTATTAGAAACAATATACATCGAGAGATAGATGATGATTTTGATATGCTTGCAGTTGCTAAAGGTTTGACCAATGAGTTCTATCATAATGAAAATTTTATTGAAGGACAGTTACCGGAGTTATTGTCATTAGCCTATGCTTTATTTGCTGGTACCAAAGCTAGTGAAGCTATGGTCAAAGCAACTATAGAAGCGTATTTTGACGAGCGACCATTAGCTGTGCAAGTTAGAAACTCTGCCGATCAGCAATTACTTAAAGATTCAGCTGAATTAACTAGAGACCAAGTTTTATTGGTTTTAACAGATCTTATTGTTGATGTGGTTAGAGGTGATGGCGAAGCTAGCGCAAAAGCAGAAGAGAAGCTAAGTGTTTTAGCGAGAGGATTGCAGCAAGAATGATTCAACTAGGTGCTCTTAATCCACTTGAACAGTGGCTATTAGCTGATAGTCGGCAATCGCTTACAGAGCATGCCAGATTGCAGGCTGTGGCTGAGCAGCAAGAGCAGTTACGAGGAGTGCTAAGGCAATTATCCGCTAAAGAAATATCAACACCAATTAAACCGACTAAGACCGTTCTTGACCCAGTTGATATAAGAACTAGATCTCGCAAGCTTTTTGAATTTTTGCAAGATCAAGTCGCTGGGCACCTTCAAGGACCAGCTTTAATGGAATATTATTCAGCTAAACGCCAACGTGCTAGAGAGTTATTGAATATTATTAGAGAGTTTAACTCACAGCATGAAGAATTTGATTTGAATAATTTTCTTGCTGATAAATATCCACAAGTGCAGGAGTCCGCGGAGTTAGATCAGTTGATAGGTTTTATGATTGAAGCTGCTGTAAAAACTTTACCGAAGCAAGCGGCTAATATCCAATCTGGAGATAAAACTAAATTAGTTCATTTCATGGAAGATATTCATGCCTTAATTTTTGCTGTGCAAATTGATAAAACAGAGCTTGCTAAGATTGCAGAGCAAATTTGTCGAGGTAATTTTAATTCTCTTAAACAATATGGCTACTGGTCTGAAGCATTAGAAAAATTCCATCTATCGAAGGGTAAAGAATTAGAACCTAAATTTACTGAAGAATTATCAGCAAATTTATCAGATTGGCAGGCTTGGCTGGTCGCTGAGACATTATTAGGAGTATTACGACAAGATTCAACCGCGAATGATTTGAGGGAATTGTTGATTGATAGGTTCTCATGTCTAATTAATATTGCAGCTGATTCGCGAGAAGCAGATCCGAACGCTTTACTTACAGCTATAGATGATTTCAACACTGGATTAAAGAATATAGGGAAATTTACCGAGTCAGAATTTGTGAGAGTCGATCCTTATCTTTTAGAGACTTTTACTTATTTTAGAGGACCTTTGTTGGAGAGTGAGTTGCGTTCTTTGGTGACTGAACTAGCGACTGGTACTCATGGATCTGTAATTGAGATTGGTGATAAAGATGAGGGGCAAAGTTTTGAGTCTGAGCAAGCAGTTATGATTAAGCATTTGCCGAGAATTTATACTTTAGTAACCAATAGACAATTAAATCCACAGCAAGCTGAACAAATGGTTGATAAGTTTTTTGCGATGAATCGAGAGGTGGATAAGTGGTTATACTCTGCTACAGAAGCTTGTTTGAAGGTTTCTGCTAGCAAGTTGCCAGGATTGTTGCCTAAAATGCAAAGGCATTTCCCGCTTATTGTAACGAAGCTACTTTATGATTCTTTGTCTCGCCAAGCATATAAAGTAAATGGATATAATCTTGATAACTTGTTAACTTTTATGGAGAACTTAAGGCAATATGGACCTTAAATCACCATTGTGTTTAATCAATAATTCCTCAGCTTGTTGATAATCTAAACCTAATGCGATCTTTAGAGCTGCATGTTTAACTCTGTATTTTGAAATTTCCAGGGCTTTGGAACAGTCATCTATACTGGCTTTGGTGATTTGTTGCACTAGGTGTCCAGCGCGTTTGCGCAATTTGATATTGCTTGCTTTGACATCTACCATCAAGTTGTTATAAGTTTTACCGAGTTTGATCATTAAGCCAGTGCTAATAATATTAAGAATAATTTTTTGGCTAGTGCCTGCTTTAAGGCGAGTGCTACCGCTGAGGATTTCAGCGCCGGTATTTAAGAATATATTGTGCTGAGCGTGTTTGAATATTAAAGCATCTTGATTGTTAGCTATTGCAATAGTTAGACAACCCAATCTCTGAGCTGCTTCAAGGGCAGCAATTACATAAGGTGCTGAGCCACTAGCGCTAATGCCAACTAAGACGTCTTCTGGGCTAAGAGTATTCTTGACCCAATTTTGAGCAGTAACTTCATCATCTTCAGCACCCTCGATTGCTTGCCTGATTGCGCCATCACCGCCTGCAATTTGTCCTTGTATCATTTCTGCTGGTGTATAGAAAGTTGGTGGACACTCAACGGCATCAAGAATCCCCAACCTACCACTGGTACCGGCACCAATATAAAACAGTCGTGGAGCTTGATACGGGATCTGAGACTCAGCGGCGTAAGACCAATTATTAGCTAGAAAATGCTGGTGAATTAAATCGATAGCTTTAGCAATTGCTTGGCTAGCTTGTTTGAGAGCGTTAAGTACCTGAGCCTCTTCATTGATATGCAAACTAACGTAGTCTATAGTGGATAAAGAATTTAAATTTTTGCTTTTGTCATTTAGATCTTCGGTGGGCATTAGTTATAAGTTTAATACAAAGTCAAATAATTTATTATACAGTGTATAATAAATTACCTAATATTATAAAATACTTATTATTTTATAACGATAAAATGACTATACACTGTATAGCAAACTGCGACATGTTAAGATAATGTCTGTGATTAATTGGATCAATCAAATAGATTTATTTAGGCAAGCATCAGCAGAGTGCAATTTCCCAGGTTCTCGAGAAGACTTCATCACATTGGTGCGGGTTCTAAAACAATCTGGTGTTAAAGAACTAGGAGACTTAGAGCAAGTTATAGGTGGTATTCATAGAGCCTTTGAATTTTTTGATAGATTAATGACCCTTGATTTTAAATTAGCGAACGAGATCCCGCTTGATGATCAAAAGCATGAGATGACGGTTGTTGGTGAGAAGCTTTGTTATGATATGTCGCAAGCAGTACATTTTGCGCATGGCATACTTGAGATACAGAGATCCAAACAGGGACATACACAGATTTTTAAAACTCTTAATGGTATAGTAGGCAACTTGATAGATTTTGTTGATGGTGTTTGTCGAGATTCGTTACCAGAGCCTGCTCGAGATGAGTTGGATGCTGATGGAGACAGATATGTTGCTCTCAAGACTGGTGATCTTGATATGTTGATTTCATCAAACTAAATCACAAGAAACCAAATGTGCTTCTGCTTTAGCATTTAGTGATGGCTTCACTTTAGAACAATTCTCAACTGCAATTGGGCAGCGTGTATGAAAGGCACAACCAGAGGGGATTTCAGAGGCTTTTGGGATTTCGCCAGTCAGTAGGGTCTTGGGACGGTTGCGCTGATGGGGATCGGCTATTGGAGCGGAACCTAGTAGAGCTTTAGTATAAGGATGTAGAGGATTAGTAAATAAATCCTCTTTGCTAGTAAGCTCTACGATTTCGCCTAGATACATTACTGCCACACGATCGGCTATATACTTCACTACGCCAAGGTTGTGCGCAATAAATAGAATTGTTAAACCTAATTCTTTTTGTAGTTTTTTAAATAATTCTAAGACTGTCCACTGAATAGAAACATCAAGGGCGCTCACTGCTTCATCAGCAATAATAAATTTAGGGTTGAGTGCTATTGCTCTTGCGATACTAACTCGTTGGTTTTGACCACCAGAACACTGATGCGGATATTTACTGGCGATACTTTCATCGAGTTCCACTAGTTTGAGTAGCTCAAGCACTCTTGCTTTGATATCTTCACGACTCATATCCTTGCGGTGAATTTCTAGTGGTTCAGCAATAGCATCAAAAATTTTGTAACGCGGATCAAGGCTGCTAAAAGGATTCTGGAAGACCATTTGCATATTGCGGCGGTATTTGCGCATAGCATTGTAATCTAAATCTAGAATATTAGTATCATCAAAAATAACTTCACCAGAGTCCGCCTTAATAAGATTGAGAATTAATCTAGCTGTAGTTGATTTGCCGGAACCCGATTCACCAACCAAGCATAAGCACTCTCCTTCATAGATCTCTAGATTAATATTGTTGACAGCTTGCAACGATTTCAGTGTTTTGCCGAAGAAATTCTTTTCAAGCGGGAAACTTTTTGATAGATTTCTAATTTTAACTAATACTTCACTCATTTTGTTTGGGTCCCAAAGATTGCCCAGCGATTGGGTTTGGCTGGCTTGCTTGGCTCTGCTTGATAAGGTAGTTGACGATGCTTGGCTAGTTCGTCATTGTGGATAGGATTCTTGATTAGATCTAATGGCTTGAGGTTTTTTGTGCTGCTCATTTTTTCTAATGGACCATTATGTTTGCGTTTCTTTGTTCGATGTTTGCGAGCATCGGCAGTTAGATTACTGCTTAGGCAAATAAGAACTAGTAACGTTATACTGGTTGGTTTCATATTATTCCTTTAATAATATTATCCAAATTATCTTCTTGTCCTATCGCCATAATATGGATACCTTTGAGCGGGGTCTTCTTGATGCCATTAACAAGTTCTCTTGCCAAAGTTAATCCTTGAGCTTGTTGTAAGCTAGGATCTATGTCCATCGCTCGCATCAATTCTTCAGGAACTTTGACACCAAAAATATTCTTGTCAATAAACTGTGCTTGCTTGAGGCTTTTGAGTGGAGTTACTCCAAGTAGAGTGCGTGAAGCTAGCTCGTCTCCAATGCTTTCGACAAATTGTTCTATTTGGGTGATATTGAAGCAGATCTGTGTCTGAAAAAACTCTACTCCTAGATCTAATCTACGCAGCATGGTTTCTTTTTGTGATTGTAGGTTAGGCAAAGCTGGATGGGCCGCGGCTCCTACACAGTAGTCAATTTTGCAAGGTTCTAGTTTGTTGCCATCGTAATCTTCGCCTTGTTTAAGTTTCTGTACGGCAAGTAATAATTCTTCAGTACCAAGATCAAAGCATTTGTCTTCACTGAGAGTTGTAGTTTTCTGCGGGGCGTCGCCTTTAAGTAAAAGAAGATTCTTTAAGCCGAGAGCTGCTCCACCAAGTAGATCAGACTGTAAGCCTAATCTATTGCGATCCCTACAAGTCAATTGCCAAACGACTTCTAGCTGGGCTTGTTGTTGGATAAGATAGCCTAATGCTAGCGGACACATTTTCATGGCGGCGGCAGAATTGTCAGTAAGATTAACAGCCGAGACTAGAGATTTGAGTTTGGCTGCATTTGCCAATACCTTAGTTGGATCAGAACTTTTTGGTGGATTGAGTTCAGCGGTTATTACAAATGATTTGTGAGCTAGGTCATGGCGTAAGGACATTAGTATTTATTATTTCATATAATTGTCAATATAGTTACTACTCAATATAACTAAACAATTCTTGCCATGGCAATATTCTTATATCCCTATCTTCGTAAGCTTTGGAGCATAAACAAGCACAAATTAATTGAGCGTCAGGTCTAATCTCTGCAAAAGATTTTAACCCTTTTAGTCCACTCATACTAGGATTAGCTTGGGCTTTGATTTCTATTGCATAAACTTTACTACAAGGGGTTTCTATTATTAAATCTACCTCTGCTCCAGCATTGGTTCTATAAAAAGAAAATTCCCAGTCTTTTCTGTTATATCGAGAAAATTTCATCAGTTCTAAAATAATAAAATGTTCAAAGGCTTTACCATAATCCGAACTACGTTTTTCTATTTGTAGACTTAAGCGTTTTGCCAGAGCTTTAACCACTCCCAAATCAAAAAAATAAAATTTAGAATGACTAACTAATTTTTTTCGACTTGACTTAGAATAAGCCGGCAAATGAAATCCAATTAGTGTATCTTCTAATATTTGGAAAAATTCTTTTACTGTATTTCTGTCAGTGCCAGTATCTCTTGCTATGTTGGAGAAGTTAATTAACTCTCCATTTTCTTGTGCAGAGATAGTTAAGAAACGAAGGAATCCTTTGATATTACGAACTAAGGCTTCAGCTCGAATCTCTTCTTGCAAGTAGGTTTCAGCGTATGAACTTAGCATTTCTCTTTTTATTCGCTCGTCTTTTTCAAAATATATTGCTGGTAAGGAACCATAATTAATCACAGAATCTAAATCAAAATTATTTTTTAACTCATGATAACTTAGTGGATACATATGGTAGGTTAAAGCTCTACCACCAAGCAGATTAGCCTGACCACGTTTTAATTTGCGTGCACTTGAGCCGCTGAGTACGAAGACTGGTGGCTTTGCTAAGTATTCTAATAAATAATGCACTTCGTTTAATATCTCTGGGATTCTTTGTACCTCATCAATAATCACGTATTTAATATTAGTGCTGCGTGCTTGGACTTCTTTTCTCAGCAGGCTGGTATCTTGAATATATTTTTCGTATTCTTCATTAAGCAGGAAATTATAATAAAGACTATTTTTTGCTGGAAAATTCTGTTTTATAAAAGTACTTTTACCAACCTGCCTTGGCCCCAAAAGAAAAAAACTTTTGGTTTTGATAATTTCTAATTCACGTTTAATTGTCATTAGTTACCTTGATATTTGTGGTATACACTATCATTATACCCGGTTAAACGGTATTTAGTGCGGCAAATATAGATATTGACTTCTGGTAGCCCCAGGGAGTATTATTTTGTCTATGAAAGCCAATAATATAACAGCAGTAGATACAGATTTATTTGTAGCTCTTGCTTCATTAAGTAACCCAGAGCATCTTATTGATCCACGTGTAGCAGGTACTAGTGGTAGAGAAATTCTTGGTGGTCGTGGTTTATCAGCAGAGTTCTGGGGTGAGGCTAGACCAGATGCTAATGCATATAATGACTACGTTAGAACGCTGTCTCATAGTAGTTCATGGACTCCAGATCAGGTCTTGAGGGCTATTAGTCTTTTTAATCCTGCTGCAATGTCAACCCGACCTGAAAATCTACTGCGCCCATTAATCAAACAAGCTTCCAGTGATGATTTGAATACTTTAGCGCATGGTTTATATTTCCACTATGATGCTCTTGTTGCTGATGACAAAAGAATTGGTGATGATAACAGATCAGATTCTATGTACTCAATAATCTCTGATATTTGGTCAGAGATTACTAAGAGATATGCTAGCCATAGACCAGACACTACGACTGTTATTGATAGAGATCCCGATTCTGGTGCAGCTTTTGTAGCAAAAGATCATGAGGGTTTAAAACTTAGCCACATGCTTATTAATTTCTGCCAGACTTTTGAGAAGATCCCAGTAGCTGACGATGCTGTTGATGGTGAGCGTCAGTTGGCTGATTTGATTCTTAACGCAGCAGAGCAGAGATTAACAACTTTATTATCAGTTTTGGCTACAAAAATTATCGCAGATAGAGAGCTTGGTATAGAGACAGGAATTAGAAATTTATTTACAACTATTGAACAAGCTAAGCAGCGTATTCCTGCGAATTTAGATGAGTCTACCAAAAAAAGTCTTGAAAATAGTCTTGAGTCGATCTTGCAAAATGCTTTTGATTCTAATTCATTACAATAGTAATCGAAACTTTTGGATAGTTAATTAAACCCAAGGAACTTTCTTATTGATTTTTTGTATAAGTAGAGTCGAGCAATTTCAGATTTCTTTATCAAGAAAGGAATTTCTTCTTTCCCCCGTAGAATAGTTAAATTAAGTTCTTGATGCTTAGCAATCTGGTCATGAGCGAGTTCTATTGGAACTCCCCTTAAATCGAGGTCATTCATTTTGATAATCAAATCTTTAGTCCGTAAACCTGTTTGGTAAGCTGAACTCAAAGGACTGAGATCGGTAATTAGTAAACCTTTTTTTGTTTTTTTAAAATTAAAAGCATAAGTTTTATCCATGATACGAGGCAGATCAATTAAATATTGGCGGTTGACATTGCTGCGAGTCGCATAACGAGTGCAACTATTACCACGATAATCCCAAGTTCTAACAATTCCACTTGGATCTACTGTAAAAGCTAATGTGCACTCATTGATAGAATAAGAAGCGTTAACATCACCATAGCCCACTGATGCGTACTTAGAGTTTGGCTGGGAGTTGATAGATAAAGAATCATTGTCAAATAAGTTGGAACCATTGGAACTGTTTAGATTAAAATTGTGTTCTACAAATTCAAACTCTAGTACTTTGCTGCCGTTAGATAAAAAAGATTTACTAGGTTGCCCAAATTTTTGATTAAGAGAGAGTTCATTGTATCCCCGATAAGAATCGAGAACTACAACTAATCTTTCGGCAGAGCGGCTACAGGAATTTAATAACAAAAGTAGAGCAAAAAGAATAACTTGATTAGTGAGATTCGTTTTAAAACTTGGCATTGTGAGCATCAAGTATAGCTTTAAATATGCCTTGTGTAATTAGTGTCCAAGCGCCCCGCTTAGAATAATTAAGCACTGTAAAATTAATGCCAAAAAATCTAGTGTAGAATTAATGCCGATGGGCCGAATTAGAAGCCAAGATTTAATTAAAATAGGTGTAGTAACTTTACTGGGCTTGGCGGCTTTGGTGGCTTTTATTTTTTGGTTGAAGGGGCATAAGTTCCATAATTACGAGAAGTTTACTTTTTATTTTCGCAATGTTAATGGTTTAGAAGAAGGTGCTGCATTGCGCTGGAACGGACTGAAGATTGGTGTTGTTGAGAGCATTAAGCCAGTGCGAGAATCCTTTGAGCAAGACCCTTTTCCGTCTCAAGCATTGATGGATCTTGGTCGTAGACATTTGAATCGGGCTACTGCTGCCCTTAAAAGCAAACACATAGAGGATTTGGTCCTGGCACGAGAGAGCGTTAATCGTGCTCAATTAGAGATTGCATTGGGCAAAGCTAGTAATATGCAAACAGCTATTATTGCTGGTGATTTTGTGCAGGTGCGAGTGGTCGTTACCATGGAAGATGTGCCAATTGGTCCATTGAATCAAGTTACTATTGTGCCCTCAGGCGTAATTGGTGAGCAGTATGTAGATATAGTAACGCTTGATGTTGATGAGGATTATCGCAAAGAATTTAACTGTACTATCCCTAAGTTTGTTGTCTTAGAACCCGTTCGCCTAGATAGTTTGATAAGATCTAATGTTGAGTCAGCAGAGGCGATTACTAATCTGACTAATCGTGTTAATGCCCTATTTGGCAATGATGATGCTGAGAATATCAAGAAATTGATACAAGCTAGTTCTGACTTTGCGCAAGATGTTGAATTCCGTGAGAATCTCAAAGAATCAGCAGCTAACGTCAAAAAACTCACGAAAGACTTCAAAATATGGCGATTGTTATTTTGAATAGACTGGTCTAATCATTATAAAAATGCTAAAATAGCCCCTTCCTGCTTGCTTATCATTGCTTTTGTACTCTCACTACTTTATAATTTAGTATTTCATAATGGGTTTCTAATGCTCATTTTGGCCAAAAATCAAAGGTTTATTGAGAAAGTATGAGAAAGAATTATTCAAGAGTAATCCCTAAAGTCAAAGCTTATCAGGGACAGCGAAGCATCACGTTGCCAGATTTGGCCGAGGTACAAAAAGAATCCTTCCATAGGTTCTTAACAAAAGGATTAGCTGAAGAACTCGCGAATTTTTCTCCAGTAACTGATTACACTGGCAGATTAGAGCTTTATTTCTTGCATGATCATTATACTTTCGAAGAGCACCAAGAGCCAAACAAAGCCAAAAACCCAATGGAAGCTAGGCTCAATGAGCAAAGCTACACTAAGAAGCTATATATAAAGATTCGTTTTGTTAATCGCGATACTGGCGAGATTAAAGAATCAAAGATGTTTATCGGTGAGATTCCGATGATGACTGAGCGCGGAACCTTCATCGTCAATGGTGCTGAGCGTGTGGTTGTATCGCAGATTGTTAGATCACCTGGGATTTATTATAAGAGAGAAATTGAAACCAGCGGTAAGCGTGTATTTAATGCGACACTTATCCCTAATAGAGGAGCTTGGGTTAAGCTTGAAACTGATGTTTCTGACTATGTCTACATCAAGATCGATAAAACTCGTAAGATCCCTGTAACTATCTTCTTGAAAGCGCTTGGTTATAGAGTGCAAGACATGAAAGACTTGTTTGCTCATTATGATTACCTTGCTAAAACTTTAGAGAAAGATCCTACTGAGACTGAAGATGAAGCATTGATCGAACTTTACAAAAAAATGCGCCCAGGCGAGCATCCTAGTATCGAAGGTGCGCGTCAATTACTTGAGTCAAGATTCTTTAATGCTAAGAAGTATGACCTTGGTACTGTTGGTAGATATAAACTTAACAGCAAGTTAGGACCAAACGCTCCTGATGACTTGCGTGTACTAACTAGAGAAGATTTCGTTGCTGCTATCGATTATTTGATTAAGCTTAACTTTGATGAAGCTCAAGTTGATGATATCGATCACTTAGGCAATCGTAGAGTGCGTTCTGTAGGTGAGTTGCTCCAAAACCAATTCCGACTTGGCTTAAGCAGAATCGAGAGAATTATTCGTGAAAGAATGACCCTACAAGAACAAGATGGTTTAACTCCGGCTAATTTGATTAATCCTAAGCCTTTGGTTTCTGCGATCAGAGAATTTTTTGGATCATCTCAACTTTCTCAGTTTATGGATCAAACCAATCCACTAGCGGAATTGACGCACAAGCGTCGTATCTCTGCCTTGGGACCCGGTGGTCTATCTAGAGAGCGTGCTGGTTTTGCGGTACGTGATATCCATCCTTCACAAAATGGTCGCCTTTGTCCAGTAGAGACTCCAGAGGGTCCTAATGCTGGATTGATTGGATCTCTGGCTTCACACGCTAGAGTTAACGAGTTTGGTTTCATTGAAACTCCATATAGAACTGTTGTTGACGGTATTGTAACTAACGAAATTAAGTATTATTCTGCCCACGATGAGGACACTAAACGTGTTGCTACTGGGGACGCCCGTATTAATGCTGATGGCTCGCTTGCTAGTGACTTAGTACCAGTTAAATACAAAAATGAATATATTCAAACATCTCCAGAGAACGTTGATATAGTTGGTGTCTCACCAATTCAAATCGTTTCTATTGGAACATCATTGATTCCTTTCTTGGAGCATGATGATGCGAACCGTGCTTTGATGGGCTCAAACATGCAACGTCAGGCCGTTCCATTGCTTAAAGCAGAGCGTACTTTAGTTGGTACTGGTATTGAAGGTCAGGTTGCTAGAGATAGTGGCATGGTTGTTATTGCCGATGCTGATGGTCTTGTTACTTATGTAAGCTCGACTAGGATTACCGTTGAGTTTGAGAATAAGTCTATGGGTTCTAAAACTTATGAACTTCTGAAGTACTTAAGGTCCAACCAAGATACTTGCTTAAACCAAACACCTATCGTGAAGATCGGGGACAAAGTTAAAGCAGGACAGGCTTTGACGGATGGAGCAGCGACTTGCCAAGGTGAATTGGCTTTGGGTAAGAATTTGCTTATTGCTTTCATGCCGTGGGAAGGATATAACTTCGAGGATGCGATCTTGATTTCTGAAAGATTAGTGTTTGACGATGTCTACACTTCTATTCACATAGAGAAGTATGAGA
Organism: uncultured Gammaproteobacteria bacterium; assembly: GCA_964551925.1. Lineage (GTDB taxonomy): Bacteria > Cyanobacteriota > Vampirovibrionia > LMEP-6097 > LMEP-6097 > CAZKFA01. The sequence continues at coordinate 33,876 of CAZKFA010000003.1, read as the reverse complement.
TTGATGCTAGACAAACCAAACTAGGACCAGAAGAGATTACTAGAGAGATTCCTAACGTTGGCGAAGAAGCTCTTAAGCATTTAGATGAGAATGGTATTGTTCGCGTTGGTGCGATGGTTAATGAGAATGATGTGCTTGTTGGTAAGATCACTCCAAAGGGTGAATCTGACAATCCTCCTGAAGAGCGTTTATTGAGAGCGATTTTCGGTGAGAAGGCGCGTGACGTTAAGGATAATTCTTTGAGAGTGCCACATGGTGAGTCTGGAAGAGTTATAGCCGTTAGAGTTTATGACAGAGACAAAGGTGATGAGTTACCTCCAGTATCCAATAAAGTCGTCCGTATTTTTATTGCACAAAAACGCCGTATCTCTGTTGGAGATAAGGTTGCAGGGCGTCACGGTAACAAGGGTATCGTCTCAAGAATTCTTCCTGTAGAAGATATGCCACATTTACCAGATGGTACTCCAGTGGATATGGTACTTAATCCACTTGGTGTTCCTTCACGTATGAACGTCGGTCAGATCTATGAATGTATTCTGGGTCTAGCAGCGAGTATTCTTAATCACGCTTATGAAGTTCCGTCTTTTGATGAGATGTTTGGTGAAGGAGCTTCCGACAATCTAGTAGTAGATGAGATGAATAAAGCTCGTGAAGCTAATGGTGGTGAGTATGCTTGGCTAGATACTTCTAGTAAAGTTCAATTAATAGATGGTAGAACCGGTGAGAAATTTGATAACAAAGCTCTAGTTGGAGTGATGTATATGCTTAAACTTGTTCACTTAGTTGATGATAAGATTCACGCTCGTTCGACAGGACCTTATTCATTAGTTACTCAACAGCCTTTGGGTGGTAAAGCTCAATTCGGTGGTCAGAGACTTGGTGAGATGGAGTGTTGGACACTTGAAGCTTATGGTGCTGCGTACACTCTACAAGAGATGTTGACGATTAAGTCAGATGACGTTGCTGGTAGATCGCGTGCTTATGAAGCTATTGTTAAGGGCGAGAATATACCTCCAGCGAATGTTCCAGAGTCATTCAAAGTATTGATGAAAGAATTACAATCGATTGGTTTGGATATACACGCATTGAAGTCAAATAAAGCAGAAGATGCACTTGAAGAAGTAGATCTATATGCTGATAGCTTTGATCCACTAAGAAGTAGAAATCTTAGAACTAAGAGTCTAGAAGAAACTATCAAAGAATTAACTGATGGTGACGACGACGATGATAAGAAAGTGAAGATAGAGACTAAAACTGGTTTTAGTTTCAATCAAGCGTAGTAATAGTAACAAAGGGCTTTGAAGAATATGGCAGAACTAGATAATGGATTAATTGATGAAGCAATTGCTGAGAACGAAGTAGATATCGATGATTTCGATGATATCGTTAGAGCAAGACTCGTTGAAGACAATGATATATTTGATAATCTTAAGATTCAGATTGCCTCTCCGCAAAGAATTCTAAGCTGGTCTCATGGCGAAGTCACTAAGCCAGAAACTATTAACTATAGAACTCTTAAGCCAGAGAAAGATGGTCTATTTTGTGAGAAAATATTTGGTCCAGTTAAGGATTGGGAATGTTCTTGTGGTAAGTACAAAAGAATCAGGCACAAAGGTATTATTTGTGAGAGATGTGGTGTTGAAGTTACCGAATCTAAAGTAAGACGTCACCGTATGGGTGCAATCACGCTTGCTGCGCCAGTTACACATATCTGGTTCTTGAAGGGTATCCCTAGTTATTTGAGTTTATTGCTAGAAATTGCTTTGAAAGATTTAGAGCAGGTTGTTTACTTTAACTCGTATATAGTTCTTGATCCGGGTAATGTTGAGACTTTGAAGAAGAATCAAATTTTGTCTGAAGAAGAATATGACTCTTTGATAGATAATGAAGTTGGTCAATTTGAAGTTGGTATTGGTGCTGAAGCGATCCTTCTCTTGTTAGAAGAGTTAGCTCAACCAAAATATGAATTCCCTGAGAATAAACGTACAGAACGCGGTGCTTTATTGGGCTTGCCGGGTCTTGAGAAAATGAGAGATCAGTTGCAAGCTGATTTAGCTTTGGCCGGAGGCTCACAACAAAAGAGAACTAAGTGTATTAAGAGAATGAGACTAGTCAGCTCTCTATTACTATCAATGACTGATCCTGGTGCGATGGTTTTGGATGTACTTCCTGTATGTCCGCCAGACTTGAGACCAATGGTTCAATTGGATGGTGGTAGATTTGCTACTTCTGATTTGAATGATTTGTATCGTCGTGTGATTAATCGTAACAGCCGCTTGGCAAGATTGATTGATATGGGTGCGCCTGAAATCATTATCCGTAACGAGAAAAGAATGTTACAGGAAGCTGTTGATGCTTTGATTGATAATGGTAGAAGAGGCAGAGTTGTAACTGGTACTAATGGTAGACCACTTAAATCTCTATCTAATATCATTGAAGGTAAGCAAGGTAGATTTAGACAAAACTTGCTTGGTAAGCGTGTAGATTATTCTGGACGTTCTGTTATTGTTGTAGGACCTAGTCTGCAATTGCATCAGTGCGGTTTGCCAAGAGAGATGGCAATCGAATTATTCAAACCATTTGTGATCAATAAATTAATTGATCGTCAGATTTGTCAGAATATTAAAGCTGCTAAGAAGCTTATAGAGAAAGGACCTCCGATTGTTTGGAATATCCTTAAAGAAGTTACAGAAGGACATCCAGTGTTGTTAAACCGCGCTCCTACTTTGCACAGATTGGGTATTCAAGCTTTTGAACCAGTTATTGTAGAAGGTAGAGCTATTAGATTGCACCCATTGGTGTGTTCGTCTTTTAATGCTGACTTTGACGGTGACCAGATGGCAGTGCACGTTCCATTAAGTATCGAGTCTCAAACTGAGGCTAGAACTTTGATGTTAGCGAACACTAATATTCTAACGCCAGCAAGTGGCAAACCTACAATCACTCCTACTCAGGATATGGTTCTTGGTATCTACTATCTAACGATAGATAAACCAGATAGTTCTAATCCAGCTAAGTACAAAGGTGCAGGCTCTTTCTATGCTAGTGAAGAAGATGCGATCTGTGCTTACTTCAATAACGTGGTTGATTTATTTGCGAAGGTTAAAGTAAGAACAACTATGACTGAAACTGGTGAGCCTGAAATCGTAGAAACTACTTTGGGTAGAACTATTTTCAATAAGTTGATTATGGATTCTATTAACAAAGAGTCTATGGTTATGACCTAATCACGGATTGAGTTTCAGGTATTTAGAAGAATTTATAAGGAAGTTAAAATGGCACAAAAAGAATCAAGTTGGAAGAGAAGCAATAAGAACCCGGTTTTTGTTAACCAAACGGTAGACAAAAAAATCTTGGGCAACTTACTTGCGGACGTCTATGAGAATTTTGGTAACGAAACTGCTGCCACTCTTGGTAACAACCTTAAAGATTTAGGTTTTAAGTATGCAACCAAGGCTGCTGTAACCATCAGTATCCAAGATCTTTCTGTTCCCCCAATCAAGAAGCAGTTGATTGAAGAAGCTGATACTGAGTTGTCTAAAACAACTGAAAGATTCCAGCGTGGTGAGATTACGGAGGTAGAGCGTTATAACAAGGTGATTGATACTTGGTCTGAGACTAATGAGAAGATCACAGAAGCTGTTGTTGAGAACTTTGATCGCTTAAACCCAGTCTACATGATGGCTTTCTCTGGTGCGAGAGGTAATATATCTCAGGTAAGACAGTTAGTTGGTATGCGTGGTTTGATGGCGGATTCTGAAGGTAAGATTATCGATTTGCCGATCAAGTCTAATTTCCGTGAGGGATTGTCAGTGCCTGAGTATGTGATTTCAGCATATGGTGCACGTAAAGGTCTCGTTGATACAGCTTTGAAAACAGCTGACTCTGGTTATTTGACTAGAAGACTTGTTGACGTTGCTCAAGATGTAATTATTAGAAGTAAGGATTGTGGTACTAAGAAATTTATTACTATGGGTCCTCTCAAAGACGGTGATACAGAGGTTCTTGGCATTGGCGCTAGAATTCTAGGACGTAATACTGTTGAAGAGGTTAAAGATCCTGTTACTGGTGAAGTTATTGTTGCTCAGGGTGATTTAATCACAAGAAGAGAAGCTAAGGCTATTGAGAAGGCTGGCATCAAAGAAGTTAAGATTAGATCTGTACTTTCTTGCGAACTTAAATATGGTGTTTGTAAGGCTTGTTATGGTTGGTCTACGACCGATAATAAACCTGTAAATTTGGGCGAAGCAATTGGAATTATCGCAGCACAATCAATTGGTGAGCCGGGTACACAGCTTACGATGAGAACGTTCCACACTGGTGGTGCGGTTGCTGGTTCTGGTAAGTCAAGAGAGATTTATAAATCTCCAGCTGCTGGTCAAGTTTCTTATTCATTTGCTACTCGTGAGATTAGAACTAAGTACGGCGATATTATGTATCAGGTTATCAAGGGTGGTAAGCTTACGGTTGGCTCTAAGTCTCTTGAGATCCCAGTTGGTGCAAGATTGTCTGTTGTAGATGGTAGCACTGTTAAAGAGGGCGATTATTTAGGCGATGCTCCAGAAGCAAGTAAGAAAAAAGTTCTTACAGAGAAAGCTTCTAAAGACGTTATTACTTTACAATCAGGCTTGATTGAATTCTCTGATTTTGGGGTTGATGAAACAACTGACCGTCAGGGTAATATTTCTAAGCAAGCTAATAAGCAAGGTACGATTTGGGTACAAGCCGGTGAGGTATTGCCTTTGCCGAGTGGTGGGCGTATCATTGTTAATAAAGCTCAGAAAGTCAAGAAGGGCGATACTCTAGCTGAAACTATCATCAAATGTGAGTATGATGGTGAAGTTAGATATACTCCTGATGTGCTTGTAGAGAAATCTAATATTGGTACTAGAACTATTAATCGTTTAGTCAGAGGTAGAACTATTAATGTTATTAATGCTTCTATTGGTGCTTCGAATGCCAATGTTGAACAAACACAACAAGGTAACAATCTTTGGGTTCTAGAGAACGAGAAGTATGTTATCAAAGTAGTTAATGATGAAGTTATAGAGAATGGTAAGATTCTTGCTGAGTTGATCGAAGACGCTCAAACACCGATGCTGCCTTGTTCTGGTGAGATCAGATTTGATGGACTTGAGATTGATGATCGTAAGATTGTTACTCAACACGGAAGAGTAATTTTTATTCCAGAAGAAATCCATGTGTTGTCTAAGGATTCAAGCTTAGTTAATAACAAAACTGGTGATTACGTTAAGGCTGGTACTGAGATCGTTAAAGATGTACATGCCACTATTGATGGTATTGTCAGGGTTGTTATCGATAATAATATTGTTCATGAAGTAACTATTACTCCAGGTGAACTTTATACTATTGAAGACATCTCAGAATTAAAATTTGCTGATGGTGATATCGTCAAGAAAGGTGTTGAAGTACTTCCTGGTATCAAGACGAAGAAACCAAGCATGATTACTTTATTCGCTGATGAAGAAACAGGCGAGACGCAGTTGCTATTGCGTGAAGTGCAAATATTTGAAATCACTCCACGTGAGATCGAGTTTGCAGCAGAGACAACAGATGCTGGTATTAATATACTTCCTGTAACTCAGATGAACTTCAAAGACGGTGATAGAGTGCGTAACATCAATGGTGGTGCGTTAACTAAAACTAGTTTGATCCTTTATTGTAAGGATAGATACAAAGAAGCTAAGGGTATCGTTGAGTTAGCTACTGATGAAATGAATATTGTATTCCAAGAGAATATTATTCTACGTAGCGACAGAAGTATTAATACTGTAACTGAGATTCTAGTTGAGCCTGGAGATTTAGTAGAAGCAGGTACTGCTTTGGCTAAGATCCAAACGCTTGCTAGTTCTGATGGAGAAGTGTTCTTTAGTGATTCTGATCGTTATAGAATATTGGTACAAACCGATTCTAATACTTTCAAAGTTGAGACTTCTAGTAAACCAAAAGTTAAAGTAGGAGATTATGTACTTGCTGGAGATTCATTAGACAAGAATGCTGTTCTTGATGAATCTGGCTTAGTTACAGCAGTTGACGGTAATACTGTTACTGTTCGTAAGGCTAGACCGTTTCTAGTCAGTATGGGTACAAGATTACATGTTGATAATCATTCATTGGTACAACAGGGTGATCAACTTGCAACTATCGTCTACGAAAGAATTAAGACCGGTGACATTGTTCAGGGTCTTCCAAAAGTAGAAGAATTGTTAGAAGGCCGTAAGCCAAGAGATCCAGCTGTGAGTGCTAGCGTTGCCGGTGTGGTTGAAGTCATTACTGATGGTAATAATGAATCCTTGTTTATTAAGAGTCAAGATGAGCGTAAAGAAATTTATTTACCACCTGGACAGAATATCATTGTCGCTAATGGTGAAACAGTGAAAGTCGGAGATGTTTTGACTGACGGACAACCTAATCCACACGAGATCCTTGAGTATAAGGGTATTGATGAAGTTAGACAATTCTTAGTTGATGAAGTTCAGTCAGTGTATATTTCTCAGGGTGTAGAAATTGCTAATAAGCACATTGAGGTTATTGTTAGACAGATGACTAGCAAGGTCAAAATCGAAGATCCGGGCGATACTATTCTATTGCAAGGTGAAATGCATGAGCGTAGTTACGTTGATTTTGTGAATAGTAAAATGATTGAAGAAGGTAAGACCCCTGCTCAAGGTGTTTCAATGTTGCTTGGTTTGACCAAAGCTAGTTTGAATACTCAGAGTTTCATATCAGCAGCTTCTTTCCAAGAAACAACTAGAATCCTTGCTGAAGCAGCAATTCAAGGTAAGGTAGATTGGTTACATGGACTCAAAGAAAACATTATTATCGGCAGGTTAATCCCTTCTGGTACTGGTTTTGATGAAGCAGTTGACAGTGACGAAGCTTTACAAGCTTCTGATAGCACTAGAGCAGAATTAATCCAAAGTTTATAAGCTTGATTATAATCAACCATTCAACCTAGTCAAAATAATCCAATTCGCTGAATAATATACCTGTATGCTTAGAGGCATTTATAGCTCGTCTAGTGGCATGGAAGCGCAGCGAGATATGCAACAAGTTATTGCTGATAATTTGGCCAACGCTAGTACCAATGGCTTCAAGGGCGCGCGTCATGTTTACAAAAGCTATGCTGATGCTAACTTGTATAACTCCATGACTGGTGAAGATATTGGATCAATGTCCTTTGGTACTGAGACTTATGATACGGCGTTTGATTTTAGGCAAGGGGCGTTCAGGCAAACTGATAATCCTTTAGATATAGCCATTAATGGTGCTGGTTTCTTGCCAATACAATCTCATGATGGAAGCGTTGCTTATACTCGTAATGGGCATTTTACGCTTGATGCTAATGGTTTTATTGTCAATCAAAGTGGTGAATACCTTTTAGACAATGGTTTAGCACCAATATTTATTGGCGTCGAAAATGTTTCTGATATCACATTACTACGCAATGGTAATTTGAGTGTTAATGGTCAATTAATTACAACGTTAAATACATTTGAATTCCCAGAAGCTGCTCCTATTCTAAAGAAGAGTAATGATCAGTTTGTCCCCGCAAATCCTTTTACTCAACTAATTCCATCAAATCAATCGTCATCTTTGATTGATGCGAAGTTGACAACCCTATTGCAGGGTTTTATTGAGACATCTAACGTCAGTTCAATTCAATCATCATCAGAGATGATACAAGTAATGCGCAGTTATGAGGCTAATCAAAGAGCCATTAAAGTACAGTTAGATACTCTGAATATGCTTATGAATCTGGGTAATATTCAGTAGATT
>CAZKFA010000003.1:0-25976 GCA_964551925.1 uncultured Gammaproteobacteria bacterium | reverse complement strand
AGTACAGTTAGATACTCTGAATATGCTTATGAATCTGGGTAATATTCAGTAGATTTCTTCTGAACCCCAAATCTTCTAGTAGATTCAAAATCGTTATATAATGAAAGTATGTCAACAAGTCAACTAGCACAGGCATTGGGTAAGGTTGTTTCTGGTCTTTATATAATCAGTCTGAAAGATAGTGATAAAGAAGCTGGGTTTCTTGCAAGTTGGGTACAGCAGGCTGGTTTTCAACCACCAATGCTGACTGTTGCTTTTAATAAAGAACGCAAAAATCATTTTGCTCTTTTAACTGGTAGTGGTAAGTTAGTAGTGAATGTGATGTCGAAAGACAATGGCAAGACTATGTCACGCTTCTTCAAACCTGCTCCAGCAGAAGGTAGTATTTTTGATGAGTTGGAGACCTTTACTGATCAAACTGGCGTGCCGATATTGAAAGATTCAGTCGCGTACTTAGAATGTAAGTATCACTCAGAGATGCAAAGCGAGGATCATATTATAGTGATGCTAGAAATAATTAATGGTAAAGTTCTTAATGATAAACAAGAACCATCTGTGCATATTCGCAAAGATGGATTAATTTATTAAATGCGTTATTGGCTTTATGGTGTTATCTCTGTAACTATTTTGCTGACAATGTTGTACGCACTTGGATTGCCCATTGGTAGTTATGAATATAACGCAATTGATACAGATGCGATTCTGCAACAACCAAGTTTAGAACATTGGTTTGGTACAGATGCTTTAGGTCGTGATCTTTTTATTCGTATTATTCATGCGGCTCAAACAAGTTTGTTAATTGCATTGCTGACCGGTTTGATTACTTTATTTATTGGAGTTGGTGTTGGTTTGATAGCAGCTTATGGGACTAAGTCTGTTGATGAATTAGTGATGCGTAGTATAGATTTGATTTATTCATTGCCAGATTTGTTAGTATTAAGCATCATCGCTCTGTTTGTATCGCGCTCTACCAGTGGCATTGTGGTTGGACTGGCATTTATTAATTGGATGGACCTTGCGCGTTTAGTACGAGTCGAGGTCCGCAGATTAAGAGAAGAAGAGTTTATTGAAGCTACTAGAGTCTTGGGTTTGAATAATCTAGAAGCTATTAGCCGTCACGTTTTGCCTAATATTATAGGGTCGATCGTAGTAGCCTTGAGCTTTACTGTCGCTCGATCAATACTTGCTGAAAGCACTCTTAGTTTTATTGGTTTAGGAATATCACCACCGAATACTAGCTGGGGGACTTTAGCTGGAGACTCGTGGCAGTACCTGAGAACAGATCCTCATTTAATATTATTCCCAGCTTTGATGATTTTTATCACTATATACTGTTTCAATAGTCTTGGTGAGCGTTTAGGCTTGGCACCAAATCACTCTTAGACCGCTATAGGCTCTCATCTTATATCCTCGGTGCTAAGTTTTCTAGACGAGTACTTCTGCTTTTTCGAAGTCTTCTTGAGTAGGTAGTATAAACTCACCAGCGTCAGTGAAACCTCTGCTCTTGTCAAACTTCTCAAACTGTTCTCTAGCAACTTTATCAGCCACCTTCGCATAACGTAAAGTAGTCCTGATGTCGCTGTGACCAGCTAGTTTCTGCAACACTCTGATATCAATATGACCAACTCTTTCAGTACAGAAAGTATGTCTTAATTGATGGATCGTTAATGGGGTAGAATCTGCATTGTAGATGTCTTTAGCAGATTGTTTGAACAACTGATTTGCTCTATGGTAACCAAGACGCGTGCCATTATTAGTGGTAAACAAAGCACCTTCGTATTTCAGTTTCTGAGCATCTTCAATAGTTTTTGCGCGATAAAGAGCTTCTCTATCTGGCACACGCTTCTCTAGATATTTTTTGAATAGTCTTTCAGTATTCTTAGATAGATAGGTAACGCGAGCACGGTTACCTTTACCAGCTCTGATTTGGATTATTCCATTACGAATATCTTGTACATTAAGAGCCAGAGCTTCTGAAATTCTCAGTCCGCTACTGTAGAGTAAATCAAACAAGAACTCTTCTCTTGTTGATTTTGCGTTGTCCATAATACGTTTGATAGTAAGTTTGTCTAAGTAACGAATAATATCCTTGGAATTAATCTCACCAAGATCCTTATTCGGTTTGCGACGGACAACTGTTTTGATTGGATTCTCAATTAATTTAGAATCTCTAATTAACCAATTAAAGAAACAGCTAATGGTTGCATAATGACGGTTCTGAGTTGAAACACTAACGCGTTTGCCGCTACGTGTTGTCAGTGAGTCAAGATATTGTTTAATTTCAGGAGCTTTAAGTTCAGTCGGCACGCGCTCTCCAAAAGCTTCAACAAATTTCTCTAAGTCAAGTCTGTAAGCTTTGACTGTGTCGTTGTCCTTTTCTAAGGTTTCAACATATTTTTCAACTAAGTTTTTGATTAATTCTTCTTTCACTTTCTAGTCCTTCTTATTTTTAATACCACCCGATTTATTCCTAATTTAACACTTTTTGGCAATAGGTCAAATAAACTCAGATAGATATGGTTCATAATCCACTGACTTCAATGGCAGTGGTTTAAGTAACATACCCCGTACAAGTTTTGCTATTTCTTCTGAGTTCTTCAGCCTTGAAGGTAAGTGAACTGTCTCAAATTTTAGAGCCACTTCTTCACCTTCTTCTGTCTTCACAATTGATTTGTAGATCAAATCACGAGCTCTTTGAGCTACCTGATCAATTGATAAGTCTGCATCCCGTTCAACATCGAACGGAATCTGCTGCCCGTCTGCTTTATAGCGCAGATCAAAACGCGCTTCAAAGGCTACTCTTAGGTTAGTCCATGAACTGACTTCTGCCAGCACTGGGCTGTAAGGACCAACGAGAATAAACCATTTGCTAAATTCTTGGATTGCTTTAGCCAGAGTTTCTGCTACTGAATAATTAGTAGCAATTTGTTGATAAAGATATCCATGTGCTCTGACATGCTGTAATTCGTAACCATTGCTGCGAGCAAGAGCAGCTACTGCCCCCAATTGCGCAATAACAGTGGCTTTTAGCTCTTCATTACTGAGTTGTATTTTACGTTCTCCGAAACCTAACAAGTCTGGATAAGAGACTAGGGCACCTAAAGCAAGCTCGTCATGTTCTTTACAAGCTTTGATGGCTTTGTTGATGTAGCAAGCTTCACCAGCATGAGCGCCTGTTGATATATTGACAGAAGTTGCATAGGGTAATAAGTTCTTTTCAAATAACAAATCACCATAGCCTTGGCCAATGTTCAAGTTCAGGTCTATTTGTCTTGCAATGAATGGGTCGGTTTTTTGCATTATTCTTTAACTTTTATATTATCTCCAGAACTCCTATTAAAATAATATAGCAGATTTTTACTGTAAAATACGGTTAATACTGATTCTTTTGTTGTTCTTTTCGTGTTTGACTCTGCAACACCGTCAGTATAAGGGTTTTCATTCGTATTGACGGAATCGTTCTGCGAATTGCTAAGATTAGAAATACTTAAGCTAGTCCGTTGATTCCGTATATACCAGTCGTAGAGAGCATTAGTCTCACTACTAAGGGCTAATTTTGCAATTAGGGTTTGATCTGAGTTGGTCAATGTATGATTGTAAAGTAGATCTTGATCCTTGTTTGTCAAGTCCGCTGCCTGAGAAGGTTCTAGTTTGAAGTAAAATAAAAACTCATTGCCGAGTAATTCTACAGTATTTAATAGTACCTTCAAAGGCTGATCAAAAGTGGAGTCTGGCTCTAAACGAAAATTTTCTGGACGAATCCCTACTATATAATCAGGATAATTCTTTAGGCGTAATAAGTTAGTAGCTGGACTGCCAATAAAACTTGCAACAAAAGTGTTTGCTGGTTCTTGGTAAATTTTCTCTGGACTGTCAAATTGCTGTACTTGTCCATCTTTGAGTACTGCGATTCTATCACCAAGACTGAGTGCTTCAATTTGATCATGAGTCACGTAAATAAAAGTAGCTTTAGAGACACTGCGCAAATTGTGAATTTCATGGCGCATCTGCGTGCGTAGCTTAGTATCAAGGTTTGAGAGAGGCTCATCTAATAGAAAGATCTGTGGTTCTCGTACCATAGCGCGCGCCAGAGCTACTCTTTGTCTTTGTCCGCCAGATAACTCTTTGGGCTTGCGTTGTAAGAAAGATTCTAATCCTAATTTTTTTGCAAGGTTCTTTACTTTGGTTTGGATTTCAGATTTATTCTTACCGGCGATTTCTAGAGGGAAAGCAATGTTTTGATAAACTGTTTTGTGCGGATAGAGTGCGTAATTCTGAAAGACCATAGAAAGGTTACGGTCTTTGGGTTCTAGAGCTTCGATATTACGTCCATTAAAAATTATTTCACCAGAGTCTTGTTGTTCTAGACCAGCGATGATTCTTATTAGGGTGCTTTTACCGCTACCACTAGGACCCACTAAGACTACAAACTCTTGATCTTTAAGTTCTAAGTTAATATCTTGCAGAACAGGTTCTTGGGTAAAAGACTTATTAAGCTTTTTTAACAGCAACATCTGAGCTTTATAATAGCTTATAAGTGCTTGCTTAGGTCTTTATAGCTTGCCAGTGTGATTTGAGCTCTTTTAAGAATTTGACAACAGTGTCTATTGCATTGACATCGTGATTTATTTTGGCTTTGAATAATTGATTTTTGAGGAAGTCGTAGAGTGCAAAAGAGCGTTCTGCAAAGTCTGGTGCTTGTTTGTGGTCTAAACTTTCTTGAAGATGAGTAAGTATGTCAATTGACATATTCATGTAATGGCTAAAATTAGTCCAATTTGGAGCAGTCTCCGTTTGGTTTTTTGCAAGTTCTTGTTTAGCTAAATTGAGCCATTGGGAAGCTCCTTCCAAAAGTATGAGAATCAAATGCAATGGACTTGCTGAATCTACCATTGTTTTGATAAATTTCTGATTTTGCAATTTGGTTTTTGAACTAGTTTCCATCTGGTTATCTTAATATTCCTGATCCTTATGGTTTATGCAATCGGCAGTCTAGAGATAAGACTTGAGTGGATAATAAGAAAATCAACTATTTATACTACATAGATTCAATTAAGAGTCTTCATTAGTTAGGAATAACTATATTAGGGACCATTTCTCAAATGGCTGACAATAAAAACAATCTTGAAGAACCGATAATTGTTAAAAAGATTATCAAAAAAGTTGCTCACCATGGCCATCATGGTGGTGCATGGAAAGTTGCTTACGCCGATTTCGTTACAGCGATGATGTGTTTATTTCTCTTGTTATGGTTAGTCAATGTTGACCCAAGCTCCAAAGAAACTATAGCTAATTTTTTTAGACAACCAACACAGACTGGTCCAATGGAAGGTAATCTTTTTATTTTTGGTGGAGCGAAGAGTCCTACTCAGCCAGGGCATTTTGAGGGTGGATCAAGTTTCTTTGAGTTTGAAAAAATAATTCTTACTGGACAAAATAAAGAGGACCTCAAAAAAGTGATCCAGACTGAATTACAGAAAGAACTGGAACTCAGTTCTGATGAAGAGCTATTAGCAAAAGTCGAATTTAATTTAGTAAGTAATGGAATTTTAATTGAGCTGAAAGATACAGATACTATGGAAACTTTCTCTTCTGGATCGGCGGTATTAGGTATAGAGGCAAGGAAAATTATTGATAAACTTGCGATTGTTTTGAGAAATCGAATCAGCCCTATTGTTGTTGCTGGGTATACAGATGGTAGAAGATTTAGTCTTGGTAATTACGATAATTGGAACTTATCAACTGATAGAGCTATCGCGGTGAAAACACGTTTGGTCTATGGCGGTGTAAACTCGACTAGATTTGCTCGTATTGAGGGTTATGCTGACACTCAGTTAAAGAACCCAGACAAGCCAATGGCTGCAATTAATAGACGAATTACAATTCTACTATTAGAGGAAGAGGCAACAAAATCTCTTCAGCCGCAATATGTTAATCCAGAAGCTGCAAACCCATTGCATGAAGTGATCAAGGAAGAGAGAGTTAGGGATGCACAAGTTAAAACACAAGGTATTATATCGCCGAAGTCTATTGGTAGTACGGCAGGTAGAAGTGATAAGCCTCTAACATTAGAAGATATAAAACGTAAGAAGGCAAGAGAAGCTTTTTATAAGCAGCACCCATTTGGCTATACAGTGAAGGATGCTGATTCTGCAAGATCTCATCAGGATTCAGATGCTACAGGTGAGACTCCGGCATCAGGAGGAGGGCATTAAGTAGATGTTAGAAATAACAATAATGTTAATCTTAGTTTTGATCGTCGTTGTTGTTCTGATGCTGGTCCTGTTTCCTCATGTGCAGAAATTATTTGGGGAAAAAATGGGCGTCCAGTTTTTTCAGAATAGAGAAAACGACTTTGGACCACTTGCACAAATCTTTTTCCGTTATCGACACAGAGATACTAATCATTGGATTGAGTGGATTTTAGCTCAGGATCTTAAAACTCAAGGTTTTGCTATTAATAAATTAGTAGAACATATAGAAAGCACGCCTTCTAGTTGGGGAGTGATTACTGGTGAAGCTATTAAGGCATTGGCAAAGTTTCAGAGTCAGGAACATATTCCGATACTTAAAGAAGTTATAGCTACGGCAAAGAAAATATGGCATAAGTATAAAATTGCAGAAGCTTGTTATGAAGAGGCTTGTAAAGGCATTATTGTTATTAATGAAGAATCCGGAATTAAGCTTTTAACGGAAGAGTTGCGTAACAGAATGAAGACGCATAATGAGGATAAAGTAAATTGTATCTTACGTGCAATGGAGCAATTTAAAGAAGATACTGACATTAGTGAGTTATATAAGCAAATTATCATTGACAATAAAGAAAGCTATCAGTGCCGCAATCTTGCGATTAGAAGTGTCGAAAAGAAAGGTGAAGAAGCTTCACATAAAATATTTTTATACACATTGAAGTATATTACAGAACATTCTACTGGAGTGTATTCTGGTGATGACATTAAAATCTTTGAGACCTTATTGAATCTTGTTACTCAATATATTAACGATGAATGTTTTGAAGTCATTATTGCTGCTTGTAACTCAGACTTCCTTTCCAAGGTCACAATTAAGACAATGGAGTTTATATTAAAGAGCCATTTTAGTCGCTTTAACTCGAGGCAGATTTATCAGTTGATTAATCTTGAGCGAGATGTTTCTGCTTCTCTACAAGAAACTATGAGTATGGTTTATAACCTCAATTCAGCGGAGATGGATTTAGTTGAATACAAGGATCTTGAGAAATTATATCCGTTTACTAAAGCACCAGTGGCTCATGAAGTCCTAACACGTACAATAGAGATACCAAAAGGTCTTGAAGAAGTTTTTCAGAAGTTTAAAGAAGAATTGAGGGTGCGTGCCATGATGAAGCAAAATGGTGAGCATGGTGGCATTCTTTTGACTGGCAATTCTGATTTAGAGAAAGTTTTAATTGCAAGAGCGGCAGCAGCAGAAAAAAGATGGTCATTCATTTATGCAACTTATGATGATTTGATTGCGATGAGTTCTAATATACGTACTTTGTTGGATATCATTCACTCTAACAAGCCTTGTCTGCTTTATTTTAATGATATTAATTCTTTGTTGTCTAATCCAGAAAATAGTTTCACGAAGAATCTCAAACACTTGTCAATTGATCCTATGGTATTTTTGGTTGGATCAATTAGAGAAGAGAGTGAGATTAATAAAGATGGTAGTCCAGCTATTTTGGCAAATACAACTGAAGCCAAAATTATTTTTCCAGTAGGAATGCAGCTTACGAATCTGACAGAGGCGCAAAAGAATAAAATTTTACAGTCTAAGTTATCAGGACTAAATAGCAATCGTGAGCAAGACAATGTGGAACAGTACAATATTCTGGAACCTACTTATGACATGACTTATATGGAGTTCGAAAAGTATTTAACTAAATATTTCAGAGCATCTTTATTAGCTAATGGTTTTTTGATCCCATCAAATGACTTTTTAAAAATTGACAGTGTTGAATTTAAAGGCAGGGGATCCTTGTAATGGATGGAATTGGCGATTTATTATTTGCCATAGCTTTAGTATTGGTAGTGATTTTTATCATTATGCTGTTTTTGATTGACAATAATAAATTATTCCATAACAGAAGATCAGAGGATGAGCAGCTAAAAATACGATATGTTAATCCTGATTTGGCGCAAAAGCAAAGTATATTTTTCAACTATAATCATAACTCAGAGAAAGAATGGTTCGCTTGGATCGCTCAGCAAAGTAATGAAGTCAAAAGAACGGCTTTACAGAAAATAAAAGAACACTTGGAGAATAAGCCAAAGCATTGGGGTTATCTAACGCTTGAGGCTATTGATGCGCTGAAGGTGCTAAAAGATTTGAATGTAGAACCTGTATTGAAAAACTTCTTTGATAAAAATATTCAACTTTGGGGTGAATATAAAAGTGTGTCTAATTATTATCAGAAGACAGCAGAGGTTTTAGCTGAGATTTATCCTCAATCAGCTTATACTTTGTTTAAGGCAGAGTTTGATCAGAAAAATCCATCTCAAAATTCTTTAGAGCGTAAGGTCGTTATCATTGAGACCTTACCAATGCTAGAAGAAAAAGGGTCTTCTTTGATTGTAGAAATAGTACTTTCGTCGTTTGAGAGTTTTGCCGTTAGATCACAGGCATTAAGAAAGTACAAGAATTTTAGAGGCGAGTCTGGGCGAAGTATTTTGTTAGAAGTCTTTAGATCAATGATTAATAAGTTTCGTAATGAGAATCGAGAACTTAAAACTGATGACTCGCAAATCGTTCAGGATTTGATCAAAGAGTCTATTAGAAATATTGGACAAGCAGATTTTTTCCAAGTTTTGGATCAAGCTTCACAGAATCAAATTTTCCATCGTTATATTATTAATACCATCATCAAATTATTAGAAGATAATCTTACTGTTCCTAGCCCCTATGAATTATATTCTCTATTGAAGCTGCGAGACAATGATCAAGCTGAGTTACGTAAAGCGCTCGGTAAATATCGCACTTTAGATTTTAGTGAAATTAATAACATTATTACTCAGAAGATACCGGTGACTTTTGATATCAAAGAAATTTTCAGATTAGATATTAAAAATAAATTACCCATCCCAATATCATTAAAGAAAAAATTTGAAGACTTTAAATCACTATTTCTAAAGCATGGACATGATGAGACTTATGCGAATTGTGATAAACCACTTGGTGGAGTATTGCTTACTGGTGATAACGAACTTGAGAAAGCTTATTTCAGTAAAGCTCTTGCTGGTGATAAATGTAGCGGATTTGCTTATATAAATATTGAGGATATAAAAAACAAAGATAACTGCGCTGCTTTGAACAATATTCTAGAAACAATGGAGAAGCCATTTCTGTTATATATTGAGAATCCAGACTTATTATTTGATGATGGCAATTCTTTGGCAGCTTCTCATAAGCGCAAATTCACACAAATTTTATTCAAGCAAGCTTTGGATTCCAAGGTTCTTTTAGTTGGAGCGGTGCCTTATAAGTTGAAAGAAATTACAGATCAACAAATGTTAAATCGAATATCAAAGTTACGACATAAATTTTTTGCTCAAAGTGCAGAAATGAATACTAGTAATGAACATGCCGATAGGGTTAAAGTTGTAGAGGAATATTTGAGATTTGTTGGCTCCGCTCGGATTGATAATAAGAAGCAATTTGCCATTGATTTAACTGATCTTGGTACTAATAAGCCCTTATTGGAATTTACTTTCTATGTGATTGATATCCTTTGTGCATTATTAGTTGTTTATGCAGGCAATGCTACTTTAACAGAAGTACAAGATTTGCAGGCTAAGTTTGCTAGTACCTTAAAGCTCTCACCTTTGGTTAATGAGTCACAAGCAACGACTGAAGAAATTGTCACAGAAACCACTGGACCTGTTATTGAGGAAGCTGTTGAAGAAGCGGTTAGTAATGAAGCTTAGGCGACATCTTTCAAAACCTGCGATTTCGAAAGATGTCTAATGGATTCTTAATTGAGATTATGTAAACTCGCATACACATGAGCTGAGGATCTCTTGTCCATGCTGATTGCTAGCTTTAAATTTGAACGCATTATCTTTTTCTTGTCCCTCATATAATAAAATATCCATTGGTCTAACAATTCCAGTGAATCTAGCTTTGTAACGTTTTAATTTCAAGGGATTATAATGATGTGTAAATAAATTAATGCCCATCGCCATAGTTGCCATGCCATGCAGTATATTAGTGCCCAAACCTGCTTGGCGAGCATAAGACGGGTCTAGGTGAATAATATTGAAATCTCCACTTGCTCCAGCATATACTTGTGGCATGTATTTATCGATAAAGACTTCGAGTGTTTTTTTGCTTTGGTCATAAATCAATAAATCTTGTTTAGCCTTGCAAGGATTAATCTTGGTATTAGTTTTTTGTTCAAGAGACTTACGTTTTTTAGAGGCTACATGATCTGCGGCTTGTGGTAATAGGGCTAATAGATTGATCAGTAATTTCTGCTGTAGATTGAAATCTTTATCATTACCATCTCTGATAACAAAAGTCCAAATTGATTTCAAGACTGTCTCATTATTTTGGTTCAGCGAGATTGTTTCAAAGACTACAAAATCATGTTTGCCTTTAACCATAATCTGCGTTATAGTCCCGCTCGTTGTTATGATATCTCCAATACGAATCGGAGCTAAATAAATAAATTCCTGCTCTCCATGGACTAATTTTTTTAAGTTTAATTTCAACTCGGGATCAAATAATACTGCTGCTAAGAGATCATGTTGGAAAACAACTGGAAAAGTAGGATGAATGTATTCTGTAAATAATTCTTTCTCAGCTTTGATTGCAATCAGGAACTCCTTAAGCTTCTCAGTTTCGATATGAAAAGTAACAGCTGGATAAGTTTTACCGATGAATTTTGAATCGATCATTAATATTAAGAATACACTAGAATTTTTGTTTTAGAACTGGATAGGCCCTTAAGAAGCATAATAGAGTCGTCAGATAGACAAAGATATAAGTTATAGGTTGATGGGGAAGAATAATAAGGCTACAGAAACTCAAGACTTTTAGAGTTCCATAGCTTGCGCGCATGATTCTACTAGAGCGTAGAAAGCTATCACCAAGAGGTCTATCTTGTTTGAATGTTAAATAATCGACCAGTAACCCTCTAGCCAGGAAGAAATAAAACACCCAAATATGTAATATACCCAAATATGCAAAAAAATACCAATAAGCAAGTTCAGTAATGCGATCCCCCCAGATGTCAAATTTAGCCCCCCAAACAGTCGCTTGATTTAATCTGCGTGCGGCAATACCGTCCAATCCATCAAGAATAATTATCAGAACGGTGAAGGCTAGGAAATAATATTGGTTATTGTCTGCTAGAAAGTTTCTAAATGCTATAGGGACTAGAATTAATCTTAATAGCACTATGAGATTGGGAATGGTTAATATGGGCTCACGCATTCTTTGTTAAATCTGGTCTCAAAGCTGCTGCTTTGCCTAAATATATATGCTTGATTTCAGTTTTGGATTTATTGCTGTTGCATTGTAGTAATATTCTGATGCAACGTTCTAACATACCATCAATATTGGGTTCCTGAGAGGTAAAGAAAGGAACATCATCCCAATGCATGCCTAAGCGAATTGCTGATGAAGCGTTGTAGGCAGTGAGATCATCAGTCATTGTTAGAAATACCATAATGATATCGCTAGTAGCAATGTTATTTTCTTTAATAATTTCTTTTATTAATTGCAAAGCAGCGACTTTTATTTCTTCAGCGCTATTGTGTTCAATGGTGATGGCTCCACGTATGGCGATAGGATGCATTGCTATAATTATACACAGGACTGTTATAGTTGGCTGATTTTAGTTATTAGCATTACAAGAATGAAGATAAAAAAAGGTATTTTATTATTGCAAATGGGTGGACCATCTTCACTTGCTAACGTGGAGAATTTTCTTTTTAATCTTTTCCGTGATCCTTATATTATCCAATTACCATATTTCCTCAGACCGTTTCAATCAATATTGGCAAAGTTTATAGCATCTAGGCGATCATCTAAGGTTGCTCGTAGTTATAAAAAAATAGGCGGCGCTTCACCTATTTTGTTTGAAACTCAATGTCAAGCAAAGTCTCTAGCGAAATTTTTAGCTGATGAGTATAAAGTCTATATTGCCATGCGTTACTCAGCTCCATTCCTGAAAGATAGTATTGGTGCATTACAGGAGCTTGATGAATTAGTTGTAATTCCTTTATATCCTCAGTATTCAACAGCAACTTCGGGTTCTAGTATCGCAGAATGTAAGGCAATGTTCAAGCAATATAAACTGCGAGCTCAAATTAGCTATGTTGAATTTTGGTATGATCATCCTTTATTTGTTCAATTGATTCAAGAGCGTATTCAGAAAGCCGCTTGTGGATTGAATCGGCCTTATGTTTTATTCTCAGCTCATGGCCTGCCTGTCCAATATATCAAAAAGGGAGACCCTTATCAAAAACAAATAGAAAATAATGTTACTTTGGTGATGCAACATTTGCCTAATTATGATTATTCTATTGCTTATCAAAGTAGGGTAGGCCCAGTCGAATGGCTTAAACCTTATACGGATGAGATTATAGTCAAGCTTGCTCAGCAAGGCATTAAGGACTTGATTATTGTGCCGATTAGTTTTGTTGGTGATCACATTGAAACCTTAGAAGAGATTGGTATGCAGTATCAAGAATTAGCTTTGCAAAATGGTATAATTAATTTTAGGGTGACAAGATTACCCAAGGCTAATCCTTTATTCATCAGGGCTTTAGTTGATTTAGTTAATAATGCAAGCACTAACTTACAATCCTCAAGCATCTCAGACAGCACACCTGTCTTTAACTGAGGTCGTTAAGCCAACACTTACTAAGCACAATGCAATTGTTCGGGTGACTGGCGTTGGTGTTTGTGGATCAGATTTGCTAAAGCTCAATCGAGGGCTGATTCCTGTTGGTGCTATTCTTGGACACGAATTAGTTGGGGTGATTAGTGAAATTTCTGCTGAGATGTCTAAGCTTTATAATCTACAAGTAGGAGATAGGATCGTTTCTTCTCATCATGTGCCTTGTTTGCAGTGCAATTATTGCCTTGCTGGACAAGAGAGCTTGTGTAAGCAATTTAAAGCAACTAATTTTAATCCTGGTGCTTTTTGTGAGTATTTGGAATTGAGTGAAGCCCACTTGAAATATACTGTACAGAAAATTCCAGAGAATCTTAGTGATGAGGAATCTAGTTTTATTGAACCGGTTGCTTGTTGTATCAAAGCCATAAAGAAAATAAAAAGTATTAGTCCTTATAAAACACGGAATCTGGTTCTGGGATTAGGTTCTATTGGTTTGATTATGGGGCAGTTGGTTAAGTATTATTACCCAGAAGAGCAAGTTATTGGCTGTGATATTATTCCTGCTCGTTTAAAACTTGCTCAAGCATTGGGTTTTGATAACACCATTTCTAAGTTAGATGCCAAGTATGATTGTATTTTCCTTTGCGCGGGGTCAAATGTTACGGTAGATTTGGCGCTGCGGCATGCTGCTGATGGCGCTTCAATAATGGTGTTTGCGAGTGTTGAAGATGGGCGGAAAGCATTTGCTAATAATGACATTTATTATAAAGAATTAAATGTGATGGCTAGCTACTCTCCTAATTTATCTGACCTTAAAGAATCTTTAGAGCTAGTCATCGCTCATAAAATAGAACTACAAAAACTAATAACTCATAGAAGTGGTCTTGCTGATTTAGGTGCAACTATTCTTCGGTGTAGCCAGAATTTTGGAATTAAGACTTATTTAGAGATTAAATAGACCCGTTTTATCGAAACTTCCTTTTGAAACAGGTTTAATCTAATTAGTTGCTATAATTGGGCTGATGAAAGAAAAAGAATTATTGATGATTCCCGGGCCAACACCAGTACCAGAATCGGTATTGCAGGCTTTGGCGAAGCATCCTATCGGGCACCGATCTAAAGAATTCTCTAAAATTTTTATTTCAGCTACTGAGAAATTACAGTGGCTCGGACAAACAAAAAATGATGTTTTTATTTATACCGCTAGTGGTACGGGTGCTATGGAAGGAGCCATTGCTAATACTATTAATCCTGGTGATAAAGTTTTATCATTGATTATTGGGGTTTTTGGACAGCGTTTTGCTGATATAGCTAAGCTCTATGGTGCTGAGGTTACTGAGCTAAAGGTAGAAGCTGGACAGGCTATTAGTGTTGAAGCTCTAACTGAGGCTTTGGATAAGAATAAATACAAAGCAGTTACACTTACACATTCAGAAACTTCTACGGGCACTGCTAATAACATTAAAGTGCTTGTACCTTTGATCAAAGCTAATGGAGCATTGGTTTTGTTGGATGCTGTTACTTCATTAGGTTGTATGGAATTGAATATTGATGAGCTTAAGATAGATGTTGTTATTTCTGGTTCACAAAAAGGTTTTATGTTGCCACCAGGTTTGAGTTTTATTTATGTATCAGAGGCTGCTTACAAAGCCAAGGAGATTTGCAAATCTCCTTGTTATTATTTCTGTTGGAAGCAAGCCCAAAAAGCTCTCAAAGACAGTACTACACCTTGGACTCCCAATGTATCTTTTATTGTTGCCCTAGAGAAAGCTCTTACCATAATGCAAGCTGAGGGACTGGAGAATATTATTAACAGACACACCAGATTGCGCGACACCTTACGTAATGGTGTGCGTAATCTTGGCTTGAAGTTGTTAACAGAAGATTCTACTGCTTCTTCTGCTATTACTGCGATCTATCCGCCTGATGGGGTTCTAGTGCCTGATATCCGTGCTGCCTTCAAAAATGATTGGCAGATCACTGTTGCAAATGGACAAAAAGATTTGCAGGATAAAATATTTAGAATGGGACATTTGGGATTTGTATCTGATAGGGACATCTTGACTGGACTTGCAGCACTTGAGCAGGTCTTGAAAAAGCTATCACAGTAAGGTTTTTAAGGCTGATTGTGTAAATAATAACTGACCAACATATTTAGCACCGGTCTTGGTAAGATGTTCCCCATCATATGAAATCAAATCACCCTCTGCTGTAAATAGAGGACAATAGCCATTACTGTCACAAATTAAAGAATGTTGATCGATAAATATAGCTTGAGTCAAGCTCTGAGATAGCTTTTTGTTAATATCTAGATGCTTTTGTTTTGTTTTATTTCTTAGTGCAATTCGTTCAGCAAGTTGCATTTTCATAAGTTTCTGTAAATGTGGTACGCCAAAGTGTTTTTTACCGACAACAAAGGCTTTTTGAGAGGATGATAATTGAAGATTGGTGATGGTTGTATTTAATCGTTCTGCTGCCCATGGTCTCCAGCGACTAGTAAAAATTATTATATTTGCTTGATGTATTTGTTGATTTGTTTGTAGGGTCTTATGAAACTCACGGCAAGTATTGCTATTTACTATTTCAATAAATGATGAAATATCTTCACTGCCAACATAGGTTTGGCAGCGACTTGGTATATAAAGTAATTTTATTTCATAATTTGTTAGGTAATTATTTGCAAAAACACCTTTCAAGAAATCTCTAGCAAAACTGTCACCAATAACTAAGATTTTTGGTTGAGAATTATTTGTGAAAGGTGATTGCATAGCCTTGAGTTCTTTATTGAAGTATGACTTATGCATCTCGGTGTCTGCTATCTCTACCCATTGTCTTGGAAATCTAGCCTCAAAGCCTTTGTTACAAAGGATTATAAGACCAATAATAATAAAAGCCAAGCTGCCAATGCCTGCGATATTAAATATTTGTTTTCTGGAATATTTTGTTTTGTTTCTAAAAGGCTGTTCTATAAATCGCCAAGTTAGATATGCTAATAATAATGACAGCATTGTGAACACTAGTAGAAAAGTTTTTCTGGTACCGGGGTAAGCTCCATGTATTCTGATAAAAGCAAATAATGGTTGATGCCATAGGTAAGCACTATATGAAATTACTCCAATAGTGGTAATAGTTTTGAGTGAAAGTATTTTAGATACTATCGTTTGATTACTTGCAAAGGCAATGATTAAGGCAGTTCCAATTGTGGGTGCTAAAGCATATAAGCTTGGAGTGGGAGTTGTTTCATTGTAAGCAAAGATTGAATAGCCAATTAACAATAAACCCAAAAAGGATAATATATTATTTAATATATTATTTTTGCCCTCATAAATCGGAGCTTTGAGTGAAGCGAAGGCTATTAGCGAGCCGATTAATAATTCCCATGCTCTCGTGGGTGCTAAATAAAAATTAGTCATTGATTGGCCATGTGACCAAAGCCATTCACTGAGTATTAAAGACGTAACAGCTATAACTACTAATGTTATGAGTAATTTTTTGAGACCTAGGCGCCAACCTAAGATTATCAATAAAGGGAAGAGTAAATAAAACTGTTCTTCTACTCCTAAGCTCCAAGTATGTAGTAATGGCTTCTCGATCGAGCTATTGTCGAAATAACCACTTGTTTGCCAAAAAAGGAAATTAGACGCAAAAAGTGGAACTGCAATTAAACTATGAGCAAATTCTTTAAGTTGATAAGGTAGCATCCATAACCAAGCAAAGGGTAAGCAGCAAAACATTACAAAAAATAATGTTGGTAAGATGCGCCTTGCTCTACGCTCATAGAACTTAATAAGGGAGAAGGTTCCAGCTATTTTCTCGCGTAATATAATGAGTGTTATTAAATAGCCACTGATAACAAAAAACATATCAACGCCAACAAAGCCACCACTGAACATTGTCATCTCTGCATGGCAAAATATGACAGCCAAGACTGCGATAGCCCGCAGTCCATCAATTTCGGGACGATATTTCAAATGAGAGTTCATATATTATTTAGGATGTCCTTAAATCTTCTTCTCGTGGTATGAAGATTGCTTGAGACCACAATTCTTCAAGGTTATAGAACTCCCTTGCTTCTTCATGAATAATATGTACGACTACATCGACGTAATCAAGTAGAAACCATCTATCACCATATTTACCTTCAGTGTAGCTGGGCTCTAGTCCTAGTTTACTCAGAGAGTCTTCGATATGGCGTGCAATCGCTTTTAGTTGGGCTGGGTTGTCGGCACTACCGATGATGACATAATCTGTGATGTCGGCTAATTTCCTGATGTCTAAGATTTCTACATCATTGGCTTTTTTATCTTCAGCAAGTTCAGCTATTTTGTAGGCAATGGACTTTGCATCCATTTCGATTTGTTCTGCTACTTTTAACTTTCTGACTCCGATATTGAACCTCTAATTTAGAACAAAAACTTCTCTGATTTGACTAAGGTCTTCGTTAAATTTTACTTTAACGACTAGATCTATGATATTGGGATTTTTATCAACTTCAATAACTCTACCTACAGGAAAGTTTTCTGGATAAGGACAATTGTCGCTATCAATGCAAACCCCAGAAGTTACAATCTCGTCACCAACTTGTACGTCACTGTCAACTGCGATAAATTGCAGTGTGGCAGCTTCTGGGAAGTTACCTAACAATACTCCATATTGTCCTAGGCGAGCAAGTTTGACGCCCATGCGCCAATCTTTGTTGCTGATTAATTGAATGATGGCATTATGTGCGCTAATTTTTTTGATTTGTCCAATCACGCCATTACTAGTGATAACGCCTTGGTTATTTTTGAGGCCATCTCTAGTGCCTTTGTTGATTATTGCTTGCTGATGCCAAGAGTCAGGGCTTCGTCCTATGATTTGAGCGGCTACTAATTTATAACCAAATGTATTTTTGAAGCCTAATGCTTGACGATAATCCTCAAGAGCAAGTAATTGAGCTTTGAGTTCGTGATTAGCAATAGTTAGCTTCTGGTTAGCTAGTTCTACTGCTTGGGCGTGGTGTTTTGCTTCAATAATTTCTTTGGCTGCTTTTTGTGTGCTAGTGATTGATTCAGCCGTTTGATAAAGGAAGCGACCACTAATATTGTATAACTCCAACGCTAGTGCTGATAAGGGTTTGCTAAAGACCCATAGCACCGCAGCCGTCGCTAGTAAAGGAATAATAAGCCGTTGAAAAGATTTCAGATCCATGAATTACAATGCGTAAGCATTTTCTTCGCTAGCCAAATCTAGTACTCTCTTGAGACTCTTGTCTACTAGTACACGTCCAGCACCGAGCACCACACAAGAAAGAGGATCATCAGCAACATGCACTGGCACTTCAGTCTCATGGCTAACCATCTCATCTAAGCCTTTGAGTAATGCTCCGCCACCAGCAAGTACTATGCCTCTGTCATAGACATCAGCAGCAAGCTCAGGAGGGATTCTTTCTAGTGTGCGTTTGATTGAATCGATAATTGCTTGTAATGGTTCTGCCATTGCTTCGCGAACTTCTGGTCTGCTGATAAGTACAGTTCTTGGCAAGCCATTTAATAGATTGAGTCCTCTGACTTCAAGCTGATCAGCATCAGACGCATCATCAACCTTGAAAGCAGAACCAAGTTTGATCTTGACATTCTCAGCTGTCGTTTCACCAATTGCCAAGTTGTAAACTTTTTTCATGTATGAAACGATAGACTCGTTAAGTTCATCACCAGCGATTCTAATGCTCTCGGAGATTACGATTCCTGAGAGAGAGGTGACTGCAACTTCTGTAGTACCTCCACCGATATCAACAATCATGCTACCAATAGGATCCGCTACTGCGAGCCCTGCTCCAATAGCAGCTGCCATCGGCTCTTCAATTAAATAAACTTGACCAGCGCCAGCATTCTCAGCAGCTTCGCGTACAGCTCTACGCTCTACTTCGGTGATACCACTTGGGATACCGATAGCGATACGTGGCTTACTAAGATTCGCTTTGCCGTAAGCCTTATTCATAAAATATCTAAGCATCATTTCGGCATGACGGAAGTCAGCAATAACACCATCACGTAATGGTCTAGTTGCAATAATGTGATTAGGAGTACGTCCTATCATGGCCCTAGCTTCTTCACCAACAGCCACAACCTCACCAGTGTCTCTATTAACGGCAACAACACTAGGCTCCCTAAGGATAATTCCACCATCAGATGTACAGACAAGTGTGTTCGCCGTACCTAAATCTATGCCGATATTCTTTGTAAATCTTTTAAAAAGTCCCATGCGCATGATTCTAGCAAAACTAACCATTATTTGTAAGGAATTTTTCATTCATAAGCCTATAGTGCCACTATAGACTTGGCAGTGAGAGATTATAAGATAAGAATGTGCTATAAATAAGACTCGGCGACCCTGTGTATGGAAAAAATCTCTAAACAATCATCAACCCCACCTGTTGTATCAGCAGCAGTGCTAGCCTCCCCGCAAGTAACAGAAACTAGAGAACTGTCTTCAACAGGAGACCCAAGAGCTTTGGCTAGAGTAGAGCAATCACCTTTCGTAGATATTAGGGTCTATGCTGATAAATTTAATCGACAAGCATTAGTTGATCAATTAGCTGTTCGTATGAAGACCCTGGTGGCAACGGCAAAGACTGGTCCACTAGAAAAGCAAGTTTTAGATTGCAACGCTAATAAACCAGTACTTGTCACTAATAGGGCGCAAGCTTTATACCAACAGTTGCGTAGTAATCCTGCTTGTAAAGACGAAGCATATCGTTTGAATCTTTGTCATTGGACCGAAAAGAAATTGCAAGAATGGTTTGCGCTATTCTCTCAACTCAATGCCAAAACTCAACGTTATGACCCAGTTGTAAGATGGCTAAAAGATTTCTTGACTAATACCCTTAAGCTGGAACCTACTCAGGCAGCAGAGTATATTGATTTTGTTGGGGAGCAAATTGCACAGCTTAATGAATTGAAGGCTAAGCCAGAAGATAGGTCTGATGACATTCTTCTTGGCCAACGAATTATCAATAAATATATTGTTGGATATATGGTACCTAGAGAATTATATCGACAAGGTGTTTACTTAGAGGAATTTTTCCCGAAGAACAAACGAGAGCCAATTTATTCTTTGTTCACTCCACAAATAGATCGTAGAGCTTTAGCTGGTTTTGACATGCCAATACATAGGAATGTTTATCTTAGTGGATTAGGAGAGCCAAATCTTACTATTAATCGCGGTGGTAATATTTATGTCAATTTAGAAGTTCTAGAGAAAGATGCTCTAGTTGTTGCTCTCAATGGGAGGCTTATCAAGACTGCTTTTGACAGATTATTTGCAGCAAGACCTGATGTGGGGTTCTATCATAATCCAGTACTCTTATTAGATTACTTTACTGCCAATATTTATCGTGCTTTGGATAAAGGGACTAATCAAGATGAGTTTAGAGACAGATATTTAGATTATTACTTGAGAGAAGATATGGAAGCGATGGTTATTAGAGCTTTCTTGGATAGTTATTTGTTGAAGCACAATGGAGAGTTATTCTGGGGTGCTAGATCATCTTTAGAACAAGAAGCAATGCCTATGCTATTTAAAGATGATTCTCAATTGCTTAGGATATACCGGGAATTGACAAAGGAGTATCCGACTGATGATATTACTAAGCTGGATAATTCTCAAGCAAGTTGGGTGGTTAATGATTTTCTGAATCTAGAAGCTAAGCTAAGAGTGCTTGCTGATGATAACTATGACTCACGTTCGGTGTTTGCTGATGCGATTTCAAGTATTGTTATGCATCCGATAGCTGAAGAAGGACCAAATGTCAGGCAAATTGATAATCGACATCCTAAATATGTTACAGAAACTCTAATGGTTAAATTACTAACAGAAGAGTTGATCCCTAATGGTCAAGAACTTAGTGCTCAAGTTAACTGGCAAAAGCTATGTAGAAGTAATTTCCATCCTCAGAGCCCAGATTCTTTTAATGCAAGATGGCGGCAATATATCGCGAACCCTGCTTTGGTAGAGGATCCTGAAGGGCTTCTACAATTGCGCGCTGCTTGGTATAAATTTTTTGATAATGAGCTTGGCCGTTTTGATAAATTTGATATCTTTATGCAATCTAAGCGTTTACAGAAAGCAGCTGCTAAGATCCTTGATAGAGAATATATCAGCTATCGTAATCGTGGCAGGCAGTTCCCTAATTGGCAAGAATATTTCAAAACTAATTTAGCTTTTAGACCAAGGGACCGAAAGCTCTCGGTGGAAGGTCCATAGGCTCTGGAACTGGCTTATCAATTTCTTTATCGTTCTTCTGTATTTCAAGATCTCTTTCTAAATCTGAACCTTTAGGAACTTTAGTTGGATCTAGGGGAGTTGGCTCTATTGGCCTTCTCTCACCTGGTGTTGGACCAGGTCCCGCTTTTGGAGTGGTACCTGGGAGCTTAATTGGCTGAGCACCAAACCAGCCTCTGATTAAATTTATAACTTTTTCTTTTTGTAATTGTTTTTCTTCTGGGCTGAGTTTTCTTGGTTCAAAAATTTCTCCTTGAGTATCTTTGTTGATCCGCTCTCCGATTTCTCGTGGAGCTGGAACTAATATATCTATTTCTTTTTCTTTTACAGGAACTTTTGGACCTTGTGCTATTGCGTAACCAACCGAATCTACCATAATTTAATACCTCTTTCCTCTATAAAGCAGGTGAGTTAAGATAATTTATGGTAATTTCACCAAAATTGTGAGTGCAATTAATTAAGCACTGTAAAATTAACTGCGTACTATAATTATGGCAAGTCTAGAGATGCAATATCATGAAGTAAATTTTGACGCCCTAGTTGGTCCAAGCCATCTATTTTCTGGTTTGGCTCATGGTAATTTGGCTTCGACTAATAATCGTGGTCTAGTGTCCAATCCGCGTGCGGCAGCCTTGCAGGGATTAGCTAAGATGCGTTTACTTTATGATTTGGGTCTTAAGCAAGCAATTATTCCACCACAGTTGCGCCCAGATATCACTTCTCTAGAATATGCTGGCTATAAAGGTTCTAGAGCCCAGATCCTCAAGTCCGCTTACAATGATGATCCTAACTTGTTTGCAAAATTTTGCAGTGCTTCTAGTATGTGGGCAGCAAATGCCGCTACCATCTCCCCAAGTCTTGATACTAGCGACAAGTGTTTGCATATTACTATCGCCAATCTAGCAACCAATAGTCATCGCGCTATTGAGGCGAAAGATACTTATAAATATTTCAAAGAAGTTTTTAAGGCTGATTGTTTTCGGGTACACCAGCCAGTCGCTGCGCCTGATGAGGGAGCAGCGAATCATAATAGGCTTGCTATTAATCACGCAGCTAAGGGGCTAGAGATTTTTGTTTATGGCGGCAAAACCCAAAAATACCCCGCTCGCCAAAGCTATGAAGCCAGCTCCCTGATTGCTAAAGAACACGGTGTTACTAATATAATTTTGGCCGAACAGAATCCTGCGGTGATTGACCAAGGAGTTTTTCATAATGATGTCATCAGTACTGCTAACGAAAATGTTTTTTTATACCATGAGAAATCTTTTATGGATAGTGAAACTCTGATTGCAGAGATTAATGATAAATATTATCAGCTTCACTCCTCAAAGCCAATATTAATAAGGGTTACAGAGCAAGATCTGACAGTAGCAGATGCGGTATCAAGTTATTTATTTAACTCTCAATTAGTTACAGTAGCAGGGCAGATGATACTAATAGCCCCAACTGAATGCAAGGTAAATCTTCGCGTCAAATTTTATATAGAAAAAATAATTCAAGATACTTCTAATCCCATCAATAGAGTCCAATACGTTGATCTACGTGAAAGTATGCGTAACGGTGGTGGCCCGGCTTGTTTGCGTTTGCGTGTGCTTATGAGTGATGATGAGTTAGCAAAGATGCATCAAGGTGTATTATTGAACGATAAATTGTTTGCTCAAATCCAGTCTTGGATTGAATCCTACTATAGTAATGAATTAACACTAGCTGAGATGGCTGACGAGAAGTTCTATACTAATTATCAACGAGCTTTGCTTGAGTTATATGACTTGCTGGGGTTAAGGTAGATTAGCTAAAAATTTCCATGCTGGCAAAATATTCACGGTGCTGTTTTTCATGCCAATAGTTCTATGATAATTATCATCTCCAAAATGTATCTGGAAAGCATATGGTATAGAAACTCTCTCTAATAAATAAGCTAAGTTAGAATCAAGTTCAGCTCTGGATTCCTTAACTTCAACTGCCATATAAGGCTTATTATTAATCAATAAAACGAAATCAACCTCGTGATCTCTTGAAGTTCTAAAAAATCTAAGTTCTGCTTTCTTGCCATATATATCTGTCAACCAGTGACAGTAACGCAGAAGGTGCATAGCTACCAGGTTCTCGAGCCTAGCAGCAGGCTTACTAACCATTGCCCAATCCCAAAAATATAATTTCTTCTCTTTCTTGACCGCACGAAGTTTACTTGGGCCAAAAGCTGCAAGACGGAAACAAGCATAATTTTTTTCAAAAATTTTAATCCATTTATCAATTGTCTGCGCGTGTACTGATAGATCCTCTCTGAGACTATTAATTGAAAGCACCGACCCAACAGTATTAGGCAAATGGTCATATAAATCTTGTAATTTATCTATATCATGAATATTTTCAAGATTGCGAATATCATCTCTAAGTAAGCGACTAGAATAAAAAATTCTCCATCTTTCTGATTCTGTAGATGAAGCAGAACAAAAGGGTTCCGGGAAACCACCAAATTCAATCAATTGATTCAATGTTGCTATAGCTTGATTTTTGTTAATGCTAGAAGCTAGATTAATAGTGTGTTCCAGCCCAAAATCTCCTTTGATATTAAGCAATTCAGACAAAGTAAAGGGATGTAAATGATGTAAGTAATAACGCCCTTGCAAAGAATCTCCTCCTCTGTTATAGATATCTAATTTGGCACTCCCCGTGACAAGAATTGAATGTCCCTCATGATGAACATCATAGAGACCTTTAAGCCAATTACGCCAACGACTAAATTTGTGCAACTCATCAAAAATCCATAATTGAGAATCTTGATTAATATCCAAATCACGGATTTTTTTCTGATCCAATTCATAGTCCCAATTGTAGTAAGTCGCAGAGACATCATCTAACAACCCCTTACTTAAAGTTGTTTTACCGCATTGTCGTGGGCCTGCAACAAAAACCATTTTGCGTTTTAGGTCTTTGACTATTTGTGACTCTATTCTACGTTTGATTGGTGATTTATACATAAGAGTGAAGATTAAGCCGGTGTTTTCTTCGCTATAGTGTAGATTATACCACAAAGACTGTAAACTATAAACCTGCACCTAGGTTAATTAGTTGACTCTTAACTTTTAGTTTAAGGGATTAATACTAGGGTACGCATGCACTCTAAACCACAATTATTAGCAATAATATTGCTTATGATTTTATTCAATCATTGGCCAGCTGAAGCTTTGAATGATGGAGCTGGGAGTGAATATTTTTCTGGCAATATTGGTATACGTACTCTGCCGCGCGCAGGCTCAGCATTAGATATCAATGGAACTATCATTAGTAATGGGTTTCAGCTGACTACTGATTTTGGCAGTGGCAAGGTTCTAACTTCTGATGCTCTTGGTAATGCCACTTGGTCTACCGCTACTGGGGCTACAAGCATTGGACAGCTCTCAGATGCCAACAGCAACGGTAATTCACTCTTCTTGGGTTCAGGTTCTGGAGTGCTCAATGCTGGTACTACTTACTCTACCGCTGTTGGTGTCAATGCTTTAGCCACTAATAATAGTGGTGGTTTATATAATTCAGCTTTTGGTTTCTATGCTCTTCAGGCTAATGCAACAGGCAATGGCAATACTGCTACTGGTTATTATTCTCTTTACGGTAATACGGGTAATTATAATACTGCTACTGGTACTGTTGCTCTTTATACAAATACCGCAGGTTATCAAAATACCGCTACTGGTTATGCCGCTCTATATTCAAACACAGGCAACAATAACACAGCTATTGGCTTTGAAGCAGGTGACAATATTACGACGGGTTCTTCAAATATTGTTATTGGTTCTATAATAGATGCGCCTATTCCAGCTGGCAATAATCAACTTTCTATTGGTAATTTAATTTACGGCACAGGTCTCAATGGCACTGGGCTAACGGTTTCTACGGGTAATATTGGGATTGGTGATAGCAGCCCCAATGCCAAGCTTGAGGTCAATGGTGCTATTAAACTTGGCACATCAAGTCTCTGTGACTCAACGACAGAAGGCTCTCAGAGATATAATTCTACAACTAATGGTATGGAATTTTGTGATGGTTCTGGTACTTGGACTACACTCACAGCTGCTGGTGCAGGAGATTATATATTACTTGCTGATCAAAGAGCCGATGGAGCTGTTGGAGGTGCTTGTAGTACAACAGCTTGGGACACAAGAGCACTGAATACAATTCTTGCTGATGATACCGGATTAATATCCATTTCTAGCAACCAAGCCACGTTACCAGCAGGTACTTATGAATGTGAAATAGATGCTGAAATGTATAATACTCAGACTGCACAAATAAGGCTTTATAATGTTACTGATGCAGTTGTAATGGTTTATGGTAAATCAGTTCGCTCGGATTCTTATGTAGTAACACCAGCTAACCTAAAAACTAAATTCACATTAAGCTCAAGTAAAATTGTAAAAATACAATCAAGATGCCAAAGAACTTGGGATGCAAATGATTATGGTTATCCGACTTCCTTCAACGGTTCACCAGAAACATATATGTATATGAAATGTATCAGATATTAAAGATCCATTACTTCTCCAAATTACTCGTAATAACCTCGCAACCATCTTTGTTAACTACCACATCATCTTCAATGCGGATACCAATCTTCTTATTGCGAATATAAATTGCAGGCTCTACAGTACAAACCATTCCTGGAACGTACTTGGTAGATTTCTTATCGACGCCAACATCATGAACATCAATCCCCAAGGAGTGTCCGGTGCCATGCATATAGAATTCTTTAAGTTGCTCTGGATTATTCTTGTCTTTGATATAACCAAGATTATGTAAACCTTCGGCAATAATTGCGCTAGCCACTCTATGCGTATCAGCAAGACTATTA
>CAZKFA010000002.1:27823-67622 GCA_964551925.1 uncultured Gammaproteobacteria bacterium | reverse complement strand
CCAGCAACAATTGCTGAAGTTAGAAAACTACTACCGCCAAAACTAATAAACGGCAATGTCATTCCTGTAATAGGAAATAAACCAGTCGCAACACCAATGTTAATAAAGATTTGCAGCGCTAGTTGAATTACTAAGGTGAATCCCAAAATCTTAGCAAAATTATCTTCTATATTAAAACAAATATACAAAGCTCGCCAAATCCAGGCTGCTAACAAAATCAACACTGTCATCGCTCCGAGGAAGCCTAGCTCCTCACAAATCACAGAGAAAATAAAATCAGCATAAGCAACAGGTAATGGACCTAATTTCTGCACAGACCCCCCGAAACCCACTCCCCATAAGCCACCAGAGCCAATAGCCTTAATTGATTGAATTAAATTATAACCATAGCCTAATGGATCAGAAAAAGGATCAAGCCAATATTTAATACGCAAAAGCTGATATGGGGTCTTCAGAATATGCTGCCAAACCACGAATCCTGCTCCAGCCAAACCCGCAATTAATACAAACAAATTAAAACCATAGGCATATAAAGCAAGTACAACAGCACTCATAATAACCATGGTAGTACCTAAATCTGGTTGCTCAAGAACCAAGTACCCCATAACTGCAACCGCTAACAAAGCTATGATTCTATTCTTTTTTTCTATTAGCACTTTAGTTGCAATGATTGCAGCTGCTAGCTTGGCAAACTCGGAAGCTTGGAATTTAAAAAACCCCAGAGAGAACCATCTACGAGCTCCACCGGTAACGACTCCAAACTTAGCAGTAAGTATCAAACTAATAATAATTAATATCACCATGATCCATGCGTAATGCTTCCACCAACGATAATGCGTGAAGCTAAGAATAAACATTAATGGCATAGCCAATATAACCGAAGCGCTGTGCCTCAAAACAAGAGCCCATGGATTATGAAAAAAAGTCATTGATTGATGCCAAGAAGCACTCAAAACAAAAACTAAACCAATAGCCATAAGACTTAATGTAATATACAAAAAGAATCTATCAATTGAACCCAATTGCGGATGATCAGCATGGCTAGCAAAATCATTCATATTAGTTAAGTCTTATCTAGGAAATCGTTTCTGTCAAGGATTGTGCTTTATCCAAAACTATCCGCCTAAATTGATCCCCTCTATCTTCATAACCAGTGAACATATCGAAACTAGATGTCGCTGGTGAAAATAAAATTGGATAACTTAAATTGCCAGATTCTTTTGCAAAATCAATGGCTTTATTTAAAACTTCTGGCAGAGTTGAAGCCAAGACAATTTTAGTAAAATGTTGCTTTAGTAATAATTGTTGTATTTTACTACCTATCTGTCCAAAACAAACTACAGCAAAAGCCTTATCAATGACAACATCAATCAATTTATTTAAATCTAAGTTCTTTTCTTTACCACCAAGGATAATAATAGACTTCTCAAAAGATTCAAGAGCCTTAATTGTAGAATCTGGATTAGTAGCTTTACTATCATTATAAATCGCATGGCCATTGATTTCTGTAATATACTCTAGCCTATGAGGAAATGCTTGAAATGTTTTTAGCCTATCAGCGATCAATTCAACATCTAAGCCCATAGCATCGGTAGCAAGAATTGCAGCTAGAACATTAGAATAATTGTGCTTACCGACAATATTAAGATCTTTAATATCAATAACTGGTATCTTACAAATATAATTGCCATCAGGATTTGGTAATATCAAACCACTATCATCAGAGCCAACTCCCTCAGGTAAATATTTCACTAAGTACAAAATTCCATCTTCTAGGAAGGCTGTGCGTGAATTAATCTCACTAAGTTCAATTAAATCTTGTTCCACAGAAAATAAAGCAATGTTAGTATGTAAGCTAGCTGATGACTGCATTTGCTTAGCAAGCCTGATAGATAAATCTTTAAGGATCAGATCATCATAATTAAAAATCAAAGAATTATTTATCTGATTAGAAACATTAAACAACTTAGCTTTAGATTCTTGATATTCTTCAAGCGACGAATGCCAATCTAAATGATCATCTGTCATATTTAGATAGACAGAAACCTTAGGCCAATATTTCTCATTGGCAAGCGCCTGACAATAGAATAATTGAAAAGAACTAAGCTCACAAACAGGAGCTCGGGCGTTATTCTCAATTGTCATAAAAGCTTTACCGATATTACCAAGAGCCTCTGTTTCTAACAAATGTGCTATCAGGCTAGTGGTAGTGGTTTTGCCATTAGTACCAGTTACTGCGATATATTCCTTAATAGCTCCAAGCTTAAGTGCTAAATCAAAATCCGTTCCAGACTCAACATCTAATGTTTTAATCATTTGTATAATTGGTGCTACCGGAGGAATACCAGGGCTGATCATAACAAAATGATTCTCAGCTAAACCATCAAAACTAATAAATTCTCTAGTCTGTTTGCCAAATTCAAATTCAACACCGCCAGCAATCAAATCTAAGATGAGCTCCTGATCAAAAGATTCTCTGGGTTCTAAATCAGAAACCCTAATTCTCGTTCCCGGACAATGTTTCAAAAGGAATCTAATTGTTCCTATTGAACTAATACCAAAACCCAAAATAGTTACAAATTGATATGCCACCAATGAAATTATACAAGCAAATTACCAATAAAAGAAAAGTCCAATATGATTACCCAAATAATTCCAAGTAACTTTATCAAAAATTTCTAATAGTAGAGGAATGCCACGCCCACCTTCATTATCAAAGCGAACCTCATCAATAAAAATATTATTATAGACTTGCCAATTAAAACCCGGTCCTGGATCGATTATTGACATCTTAAAAGAACCTGGTTTAATCTTATAACCCAAACGAATAGTGCCATAAGGGTTCTTCTCTAAACCATAACGTACAGCATTGGTTAAAGCTTCTGTAATTCCCAATCTCAGATTTAATATTTGTGATTCAAGCATCCCAGCTGCTACTACTTGATGAATAATACGATCTATCAAGGCTTCAGTTTCATCGAAATCATCAGCAGGAAAATCTTTAATTTCGAAACCAACCTGCTCAAGACAAATCATCAAACGATCATCAGTCAATGGAGTATCATCACCCATTTCATTCAACTTACGATCTAATTCTGCTGTAATCTCTCTGATATCAAGATCTTTAATTGAAGCTAAAGCCGTCTTCACCCAATCCTTTGGCACGAATTGTCCATTAGGCATTTTCTGGTCAAGCACTCCATCAGTAAACAAGACCATCTTATCACCCGGCTTGAAATCAATCTCTCTAGCTTCATAAGCTTCTTCAATTTCTTTTGGATTAATCAAGCCAAGGGGCATACCAATTGACTTCTCATCACCAAGCTGAGAAACAACTCCTTGTTGGATAATATAAGGGTTAAGATGTCCAGCATTGGTATAGCGCAAAGTCCCAGCATTTAAATCAAACACTCCATACCATGCTGTTGCATAAAAATCTGAACTTGAATTCTGATGTAAAATCGAATGACACAAAAAACTAATTAACTTATCAGGAAACCAAGCTAAAGCTGAATTAGCCACAGCCGCGCTAAATTCCCCAAGCAAATATCCTGTCAATAAAGCCGCTGCTGGTCCCTTACCAGAAACGTCTCCAATCAAGACACCAACTGTATCTGGAGACAATTCTGCTACCCAATAAAAATCACCAGAAACATTACTATGTGCTTTATAGAATACCGATGTCTCGATATTAACATCAAGCACATCACCACCAATTAATGAAGTCTGTACTTGAGCCGCTTGTTTTAACTCACGTGATAATTTCTCCTGATAAGAATTCAACTTCTCATACATGCGCGACTGAGTCATTGCTACGATAACTTGACTTGCTGCTGATTCAACAAAGGCAATTTCATCATTTGTCCACTTGCGCTTATTAACATCATGAAACACAATCCAACCCTGCATTATCCCCTGGAAATGCAAGGGGCAAGCTAAAGCAGCAACAGCTTTACTAAGCTGTAATTGCTCTTTCTCTGGATCAGTCAAACGAGATTGGTTTTCAGTTGTCAGTAAATTATTAACAGCAATTGCTCTGAAAGACTTCTCCTGACGGAATTTATCAAGAATCAAATATTTAGTTCTATCAACAATAGATTCCACACCTTCAGCACAGTACTCATCACTAATATAACCATCAAAATATAAAAAACACCTAGATGCCTTAAAGGCAATCCCCAATTCGGTTACAGTACGAGCCAGGATTTCACTAAGATTCAAACTAGATCTAATTTGAGCAGTAAGATTATTTAGCAATTCAGCATACTTAGTACGCTGCCTTGCCTCTTGATACAGGATCGCCTTCTCAATCGCCGTCCCCAAGGGCTGTAGAATCGATTGAACCAGATCTACTTCTCTATCAAGCCAATCACGCTCATCAGAACAATCTTGAAGGTAGATCACACCAACTATCTCATTCATCAATAAAGTATCTTCTTGATTAGTCGCTAATTCATACTTAACACTTAAAGGCAACAGTGCAATAGCCTTAACATCTTCCAGAAAAATGTCCTTATCTTCTATATCCTCTAATGAAGATTCTAAAATAACGGATTTAGTTTTAAGAACTTTACGAATCAAGATGTTTCTTTTGAGTTCCTCATGCGCAAGATCACTGATCACTGCAGCTTGACCTTGTGACTTACGCGCGAAATCTTTCTTAGAGACTTCTTTTAATGCAATAATTTCATCTTTATCAAACAATATAACGCCACAGCGACTAGACTTAAGATGCTCATTAAGTTCTTTTACTGCAACGAATAATAAAGAATCAAGATCAAAAGAACTATTGATCTTCTCAATCCATTTATTTAATAGCTTTTCCTTCTCGGCTCTAGCATTAGCAATCTGCCGTTCCTGAATAAGGGCTAAAGTCGTATTCTGCAAATGACGCGCGAGATCTTCTGTCTCAGCGATCGTCTTTTTCATTATTGATGTTTTATCTTCGTTTAATTTACGCTCAGTCTCAAGCTTCAACGCTAGCTCATCAATCTGCTCTGCTAGTTCAGATTCTTTAGAAATTTTTTGATCATTCTCTGACATTAGGGTTTAGAAACTATTCTGGTTAGTTGATGCAAACGTGCTATTCTAAGCAAACTCTGAACATCATCAACTACATTATGCAGTTCAAGTTCCGCTCCAATAATTTTACATTCTTTCCACAATCTGACAAAAGAACCCATTCCAGCACTATCAAGAAAATTAAGATCGGAACAATCTACTCTTACTTTCGACTGTTCTTTAAGGTGAGCAAGTACTGTTTCTTTGAAATGCTCAGCATCACTGTAAAGTAACTGTCCACCAACTTCTAAATCAAGAATTTGCTGGTTGTCGTTTTTAATTTTGAGTTTCAACATAAATAACTAGTCCTAATAAACTAAATCAGATGATATACAATCAATATACCCATAACCTAGTAATTCAAACCTCTAACAATATTCTTAAGAATGCTTGTATTTACAAGGAAAATGGTATTACACATATTATAAAGAGCTCAGTCCAAGGTACTTCTCAAGGCAAATACTCAATAGTTATACCGAGTTTTATCAATTTACACTCTCATCTAAACTACTCCGATATTAAGATAAAACGGCGGAATTTATTTAATTGGATGCTTGATTTAGTGCAAAAGATACAGCATTTGGAGGAGGGTCCTACACCTAAAGCATGGGCTCAGCGAGCAGCTTTGCTGGGTTGCAAAGAGGCTTTAATGAGTGGTACGGGTTTTGTGGTGGATAATTCTAACTTCCCTTTAGAGACCTTCCTTGCTATGAAAGAGACTGGTTTGGCCGGGATCATTGGTATAGAAATTTTTGGGTCTGATCCGAATCAAGCTCAAAGTATCTTCCAAGAAAAAATTAGATTAATCAATTCACTGCCTCAAGATCCGCATATTCGATTCACACTGTCACCACACGCTAGTTACGACGTCTCAGCAGCTCTGTGGCAGCTTTGTCAAGAATGGTGTGACGATCATCAGTTACCGCTACTCTCTCACGTCGCAGAGAGCCAGGAAGAAGAAGAATGGTTCAGATCAAAAAATGCTCCTAATGCAATTCAATTCTGGTCAGCAATTAATACATTAGAGCCCAAACTCAATCACTGGCAGCCTTACAAAAGTTCTATTGATTACCTAGCACGTAATAACTTACTCAATTGTAATTCTTTATTAACTCACGCCGTACACGCGTCTACAGAGGATTTAGAGACGCTTAAAAAACATGATGTCAAATTAGTTACTTGCCCGCGCTCAAATCAGCTCCTAGAGAATGGTTTTGCTGATTATAAAAATTGGAACTTATTAGAAGTTGCATATGGAGTTGGTACTGATAGCAAAGCCTCAAATTATGATTTGGATTTGCGTAAAGAAGTAAATGCGATTCCAGGATTGACTGCAAAAAAACGTTTTGAATTGATTACTAGCGATGCTGCCAAAATATTAAATAGACTAGAACTAGGCTCTCTAAACGAACTATCGCAAAGTTGGTCAGTACTAGAAATTACAGATCCTAAAATAGATCTAAACAATATTGATATTTTTGAATTGATAATGGATACAAAGCTAAGTAGAATCAAAGAGATATGGATAAATGGTAAAATAAAACTATGGACTTGAATACTCCTAATTTAACTCAATATAAGGTTCAAGTGAGCGCTCAAACTATCTTTCTTGAAGAGTACTCCAAGCCATCATCCAGTGAATATTTGTACTGCTATAAAATCAACATCACCAATAACGGTCCTGAGACTGTGCAGCTACTTAACCGCCACTGGATAATAATTGATGGTAATGGCAGAAGAGAAGATGTTAACGGCGCTGGAGTTATCGGGCAACAGCCAAAACTCGCTCCTGGAGAATCTCATGAGTATTATAGTTTCTGTAATTTAGAGACCAATTTTGGGACGATGGAAGGTGAATATGAGTTTGTTGATAACGAAGGTAATTTTTTCCTAGTGCCGATTCCAAGATTTTTCTTAGCAGAGAATTTATTTCAATTCCCTAAAGCCCAA
This sequence comes from uncultured Gammaproteobacteria bacterium, assembly GCA_964551925.1. GTDB lineage: Bacteria > Cyanobacteriota > Vampirovibrionia > LMEP-6097 > LMEP-6097 > CAZKFA01. Next base: position 60,611 of record CAZKFA010000002.1, on the reverse strand, counting down.
TTTCATCGCGGTCAAATCATACAACACCAAGAAGAAGACTTCAAAGCTATTGTTGTTGATTATGATATGTACTTTATCAATGACGAAGAACTTTACAACAAGAATCCTAATCAACCAGCCAAAGATGCGCCTTGGTACTACGTCTTAATTGACAACACTAATGCCATAGGATACTTTCCTCAAGAGGCTTTGGTGGCACTAGAAAATGATGAGGATATCAATCACCCACTAGTAGATTTCTTCTTTGACGAGAAAGGCAAAGAATACAAACGCAATAATAAAAGCTGGGAAGACCTAAAGCAATCGTAAGACTTAAGCTTTAGCGTAAGCTAACTTCAAGACTCTACGAGACATACCATTCCAAAGATCTACTGAACGGAAGAACTGTTGCTGAGCTTCAAGAATTTTTTCTTTGATTTCACCAACTTCAAACTTCGGTAAATTATCTGCATCAAAGGCTTTGAGTAGATCTTTATGCTCTTCTCTAAGATTAGAAAGATGCCTAAAAGTACTCTCAACTTGCAAAGTCAATTTATCAATCATGCGCAAATCTTTACTTGCAAGTAAGCTCTTGTAATTAGCGATTTTTTTATGTAAACGTTTTGCTTTCATTTGTAAACGTTTTCTAACTATGATCTCATGACTAATACGCTTCAAACGTCCAGTCAAACCAAAAAAGGCTAAGCCACGAATAACCCATTTAGTTGGATCCCAATCCCACGCTCTAACACCATTACGGTAATCTGATGGGAACTCGTGGTGATAGTTATGGTAACCTTCACCAAAAGTCAAAAAGGCTGTAAACCAATTATCGCGCGCACTGTGTGAATCAGAATAAGTTTGTCTACCAACACAATGTGAAAGAGAATTGATCAAGAAAGTCGCATGGTGATTAAGAACTGAACGTAAACAACCAGCTATAAAGAAACCACCGAACCAATCATGCCATGCAAGGGCAATTATTCCAGGTAAAATATATCCAACAAAAAATCCAAAAGGAATCCAGGTTTTGAACTGTAACATGACTAATGGATCATTTCTCAAATCACCAGCTTCTGGTAACTGCTTCAATTGATAATTCTGCTTATAAAAAAGCCAACCCATGTGAGCCCACCAAAAACCTTTGCCGATGCTATAAGGATCTCTATCATTATCATCTACATAATTATGATGATCTCTGTGGTCAAGTGCCCACTGAATAGCGGAGCCCTGTAAAGCTGCGGCTCCAAAGACTAAGAAAAATAATCTAACCGGCCATTTGGCTTGATAAGATCTATGCGCAAATAAACGGTGATAACCAGCGGTAATACTCAACTCAACAAAAGTTGCGAGAATCAGTCCGAGTATAATTGTTGGCCAATTAAAAGAATCACTCTTAAACCAATAATATGTAGTAAATACGCATATAACCGGCAACAGGGTAAAATATACTAGATTTGTCTTATTTATAATATTTTTATGATTTTGCAATGATCCACCTACCTGTACTACATTATTCCTCAAAATGCCTAAAATTGCAACACTTTATTCGATTAATCACATAAAATTAACTTTATAGGTGAAAAAAGCTAATATAGTATTGACTGGTGGTGGTACAGGTGGGCATATTTACCCATGCTTAGCCATTGCCGAGGAGCTCCGAGAGCAAGTGCCCGAGTGCAAATTATATTATATCGGTAATCATAATAAACTTGAAGCGAGCTTACTCCAGGGTGATAACTGCAAAGACTCTCAGGGGCAATCTTATCGTAATTATATTAATTTTATCGGCATTGAAGCCTGGCCCTTCGTCAACAAAGTCAATCCTTTAAAAATTTTTTCTTGGTTAATACATTTCGTAAAAGAAACTCTCAAAGTGAAATCAATTCTACAAAAAAATAATATCGATATTATTTTTGGGACTGGTGGCTATGTTGCAGCACCGGTTTTTGCGGCAGCTCAATTCTTAGGCATACCCTATATCATTCATAATCTTGATGCTCATATAGGATTGGCTAATAGACTATTTATTAAAAATGCCTCTATTCTCACGACTGCTTTTCCTGGACTTGCCGCTCAACCAAAAAATGGACGAGTATTTGTAACAGGCAATCCAATTTCACGCAGATTTCTATCATCAGCCCCAAAGAGCAGTGATGATAAGTTGCGTTTATTAATCACAGGAGGCTCTCAAGGAGCGGAGTCTATCAATAATGCTATTGGCAACTTACTACCAACTCTCTGTAAACTTGATATCGAGATAGTACACATTACTGGTGAGAAGCCTTACCAAGAATATTTAAATCACTTTCTTGCTGCTAATCCAAACAAATATCCAAATTACAAAGTTCTTCCTTATACTCATGAAATGCCAGAACTCTGTTCATGGGCAGATGTTGCTATCTGTAGATCTGGAGCTATGACAATCGCTGAGTTTGGTGTATCAGGAGTGGTATCTATATTCGTACCATTACCTTGGGCAGCGCACGATCACCAAACACTCAACGCTCAAGCACTTGTAGACGCGAACGCAGCTTATCTCATCAAACAACCCGCTCGCAATAATCATATTAGCGAATCAGAATTCCAAGAGAACTTATACGAATTAATAAACAATATCTGCCTCAACAAAAATATCCTCAAAGAAAAAAGAAAGTTGCTGATGAGCTTTGCTAAACCTAATGCTAGTAAGGAGCTTAAGAAGCTAATAATGGAGTCCGCTGCCTCAAGGTAGTCGCCTCTTTATAAATCATTCTAACTATTACTGTATCCCAAGCTGCACAAAGGTCCTGCGGTACTTGTATAAAGATATTTTGTCCACCGCCATGAGCATGTTCGGTTGCTTGAATTTGATTAACGTTAAATTTCTTCTTAGGATCTTTCCAAATCTCTGCAGAGAACTCTATCGCTGATGGATGACCATTGTAATAAACTTCGTCAAACTTAATCTCAAATTCAGTCTTAGGAGTTATAAAAGTTAAAACATCTCCTTTATCCATACGGTTCTTAACTTCTAACTCTACAACTCTAGTAGTCGCATCATAATTCACTACACGAGCAGCATATAAGTGGGTTTGCACACAGTGAGAACGCTCTAGTTCCTGCGCTGCTGCTTTAGCATTACGTGCATAGAAACCTGGTATAAAACCTCGGTTGGCTGTACTAGATACTTCTGCTAGCATCCAATCTCTGAGCTCCTTTGGTAATCTATCTCCGTTAGATATAGCATCAATGCCACGACGATAGGCACGAGCTACTAATGAAGCGTAGTATTCAGTTTTGTTACGGCCCTCAACCTTAAAGCTTGTGATTCCTGCGTCACGCAATTCGGTCAAGTAATCGATTGCACACAGATCCTTAGAGTTCATAATATAAGTACCGAACTCATCTTCATCAACTGGCAACATTTCACCAGGACGCTCACGCTCTTCAAGATAGAAATCACCTTCTAGTGGGATGTAATCAGTGCGAACATCGTCAAACTGGATTGCCATGTCGCTCGTTTCACTCGCTCCTGGCAATGACGTTGTTGCATCATTAGCATGCACCTTGAAGCCCCAACGACAAGTATGCGAGCAAGTACCTTGATTGGCATCTCTATAACTTAAATAATTGGAAAGCAAACAGCGACCAGAATATGCCATACAAATCGAGCCATGAACAAAAGCTTCAAGCTCCATACCCGGAACCTTCTCGTGGATCTCACGGATCTCCGCAACATTTAATTCGCGAGCAAGAATTACTCTTTTGACTCCATAATCTTGCCAAAACTTCACCTGCGCCCAGTTCGTGTTATTGGCTTGAGTCGAAAGATGAATTACTGCTTCAGGAAATTTTTCTTTGGTCAAAGCAATCAAACCTGGGTCAGTCATGATGAAGGCATCTGGTTTCACTGAAACCATATCCGCCATTGCTTCCATGAAGCCGTTAATTTTATTGTTGTGGGCATAAATATTACAAGTAAGATAAATTTTCTTACCTAAGCCATGAACGTAATCAACAGCTTCTTTAACCAATTCTGGATCCCAGAACTCATTCTCTCTGGCTCTTAAACTATAGCGAGGAACTCCTGCGTAAACCGCATCAGCACCATAGGCTACTGCGTATTTAATTTTATCCAGACTACCGCCTGGCATTAATAACTCTAAATCAAATTTGTTCATATATTCTTGTCCTTATTTCAAGTAAAGCCAAGGATCTTGATTATAGCATTAAGCCGCTAGCTTATAGCCAACAACCTTAGCCGCCTGAGTATCGCCAATGTGTGCTGGATACTCTCCAGTAAAACAAGAGAGGTTCAAACGCTCTCGTGGTAAACCAATAGACTCAACCAAGCCCGGCACGCTCAAATAAGTCAAACTATTAAGATCTAAATCTCTCGCAATAGCTTGTGTTGTTTGTTTCTGATCATCCTTGTGTAATTTTGCAAAGATCAGTTCTTGTTGATCTGGAGTATCTACTCCATAAAAATCCGGATAAGCGACTGGCGGGGACGCAATTGCCATATGAATTGTAGCCGGCTTAGCTTGCTTAACAAATTTAATTAATGCTTTAGAAGTCTTCCCCCTAACTATAGAATCATCAACTAATAAAACATTCTTGCCTTTAAGCTCTTCATCAACAGTAGCAAATTTATTCTCAACTCCATTGCCACCTTCAATAAAAGTCCGTCCGTGTCTGTTTTTGATAAGCACCATATTTACAGGCACTCCTAACTCTTCAGCAAAACCACAAGCTGCCGCTATACCGCTATCTGGTACTGGAACAACGTAATCAATTTGAGTGTTTGGATTGTTTTGACGAAATTCTTTTGCCAACTGGATTCCAGCTCTCCTGCGGGCTTGATGCACTGATATGCCTTCAAGTACACTGTCCGGTCTGGAGAAATATACAAACTCAAAAGCATCTATTTTGGTTTTGGCATTTGTATTGTACGTATGCCAAGTTTTATGACCATTTTTATCAATGCTAACCATCTTACCAGCATCGACATCGGTTATGCGCTCTGCTTGAATAGGTTTGAGAGCAGCAGTTTCAGAGGTAAAAACAAAATTACCTTGCTTTGTATATCCCATAACAAGTGGACGTAAGCCATGTGGATCACGCACTGCCGTTAACTTGTCTTTGGTCATAATGATTAATGAATAACCACCACTAATTAACTTAGCAACTTCTTCTATCGCTTCTTCAATTGATTTATTTTCTTTTTGATAGAGTACGGCTATTGCTTCCGCTATCATCGAAGAATCATTTAGTGCCTTAATTTTCTCATTGGCCAATCCTTTATCGTGAAGAAATTGTTTAATAGTAGTTAAATCTGGAATATTACCGTTATGTATTAAAGCAAGAGGCTTAGTCGCATGTTCTACTACATAGGGCTGTGGATGAATTTGAGAGCCATCTTTAGTCTTAGAAGTCGCATATAGAGTATGTCCTATAACCATATGTGCTTTCTGATTACTCTCCATTAACTTCTTACTTTGAGTAATTAATTCTTCTACTGAGCCTAGAGTTTGAACTGCTTCAATTCCAGTAGCAGTTGTTAAGGCAAGTCCAGCCGCCTGCTGTCCACGATGTTGTAATTTAGCAAGTGCCAGTGGAAAATATTCTAGAACTGATTCACCATTAGATGAAATCATTCCAAAGACACCACATTTCTCACCAAGATTCGGAGCTCGATGTAAATCAACTAGATTCGATCGCAATAAAGTTTTAGGGCTAACTAGGGCCCCGCCAACCTTTTTGATCAAGTCCCAACTTGATTGAAAAGGACGTCCAATTGCTTGCAATAAAGACATTACCAATTAAAATAACCCGCCGCAGCCATGGATGTCTAGTATCTAAAGATTAAACTTCAGAAAATTAGTCCAAATCCCATAAAAAGCAAAAACCCTGATTAGAAATTATCCAATCAGGGTTCTTTTTTTTGATTAACAGTAATTAACTATTCTTGAGTTGCTGCTTCAGGAGCTGCTTCTGGAGCTGCTTCTGGAGCTGCTGTTGTTTCTTCTGCAGCTGGAGCTTCTTTTTTAGAAGTCAAACAACAACAAGAAGCCAAACTTAGACTCAAAATTGCTAAAACCGAAAATGCTAGTATTTTTTTCATAGAACACCAATTATATCAAAGATTTTAATTAAGACCTAGAGTAGCAATAATTACAGATTTATTAAATCACTTATATTTCTTTTAACAAAAAAATGTTCGGAACGAGTAGAATAAAGATTGAGTAATGCGGAAGTAACTCAATTGGTAGAGTACCTGCCTTCCAAGCAGGCTGTCGCGAGTTCGAACCTCGTCTTCCGCTCCATTACCTAATTAAGTATTTCATTATACTTCTTCTGAAACCCAAATCTTCTAGTAGGACGACACGCACGTACCGCGCGGTTGCTATTTTTGTTAGGCGACATCTACATCGAAACCTGCGGTTTCGAAAGATGTCTATTAATCTAGAGAAGTTAGCATATCCTCAGCTCTAACCCACTGGTCAAACTGTTCGTTGGTTAAAAGTTTCAAATCAAGAGCCGCCTGCCTTAATGTCAATCCATGAGCATGGGCGTGCTTTGCAATTTTGGCAGCATTGTCATAACCAATATGAGTATTAAGAGCGGTTACTAACATCAATGAGTTCTCTAGATTTTTCTTACAATTAGCTTCATTCGCTTCTATACCAATAACACAGTGTTCCGTGAATGACTCACAAGCATCGGCAAGCAAGCGAGTAGAATTTAAATAATTGAAAATTATCACTGGCTTAAAAACATTAAGTTCAAAATGTCCATTAGAACCTGCGATATTAACAGCCACATCATTACCCATAACTTGAGCACAGACCATAGTCATAGCCTCGCTTTGAGTAGGATTGACCTTACCAGGCATAATAGATGAACCTGGCTCATTCTCTGGTAGATTAATCTCACCAATACCACAACGTGGACCAGAACCTAATAATCGCATATCGTTAGCAATTTTCATCAGACTAACAGCAAGAGTCTTAAGCGCTCCATGCGCCATCACAAGAGCATCATGCGTCGCAAGAGCCTCAAATTTATTTGGAGCTGTGATGAACTTGAAACCCGTAATCTCTGAGATTTTCTTAGCAACAGAGATTGCAAACTTGGGATGAGTGTTAAGACCAGTACCCACAGCCGTCCCTCCCAGAGCGAGTTCCATAAGATCTGGTAGTACCGCATCGATACGATCAAGAGCTTTGTTTAGTTGTTGAGTATAACCAGAGAATTCCTGCCCCAGCGTTAGTGGTACCGCGTCCATCAAGTGAGTGCGTCCAATTTTGATAACTTTCTCAAAAGCGACTGATTTGGCATTCAGCGCATCTCTTAATTGAGATACCGCTGGTACCAAACGCCTCAAAGTCAATCCTACAGCCGCTATATGCATAGCTGTCGGGAAAGTATCATTAGAAGATTGTGATTTATTAACATCATCATTAGGATGAATAGGTTTCTTAGAGCCTAGTTCACCACCAGCAAGCTCAATTGCTCTATTGGAGATGACTTCATTGACATTCATATTAGACTGAGTGCCCGACCCGGTTTGCCAGACAACCAGAGGGAAATGCTCATCAAGCTTACCAGTAATCACTTCCTCAGCAGCCGCTGCGATCAGCTTAGCTTTATCCTTATCAAGCAAACCTAGATCCGCATTCACCAAAGCAGCAGCTTGTTTTAATATTCCAAAAGCTCTAATCACTTCTATAGGCATGCGATCTTTGCCTATGCGAAAATTCTCTATAGAACGCGCTGTTTGAGAGCCATAATACTTATCATTAGGCACTTTCATCTGCCCCATAGTGTCAGTCTCAATTCGAAAATTATCGGCTAGTTCAGTCATAGTAATATTTTACTCTAATTTGCTACAATGCAGAGTATGAGTACTGGATTACTAGAAAGACCAACACAACGTGGATTTGAGCATAAGACAACCCCGATACTCACTCCTCAAGCAAAATTAAAACCTCAACCTGCTAACCGAAAATACAGCGGTAGCGGCACTGACAACAGCATTATCGTAATAGTTAGTAAGAAAGATGAGGATGCTGCTGAAATCAATAATTATCTACGTGAGCGTGGTATCACAGGACAAGCTCGTCTTTTTCGCACAGATTCAGTCGATGAGTTAAGCCAAACTGTAAAGATCGCACTCCAAAAAAGTTCTGGTCAAATAGAGAATCTAGGTATAATTGACGCGACTAATAATAATGTTAATTTTGAAACTCTTATTAGAACTCAATTAGAGCCTATTTTTAAACGACATGGTCGGGACTTCAAGAATTTATTTCTTGCTACTAAAGAAGCGGGAGCTAAACTATTACATGCGGTAACATTTATCGCAAGTAATCTCAATAGTTGGACCGCTCACAAAGTCGAGCAGGCTCTCACTTGGTTAGAGGAGCCTGTCGTTCCAGGAGAAATATCTACTGCTTCTATTTTGACTAAAATCAAATCAGCTGCCGGTAATTTATTAACTAGATCAAACAAACCATTACCAGAAGAAAGTATTTTTGCACCCGTGAAAGAGCTTACCAGCGATTCAATGAAAGATTTCTTCCCATTCGTGGATAAAGTATTTAGCATACTGCCTAGTTAATTATACGGCGTATAATAAAACTGGTGTCTCAATCCATAACCTATTAATATATAAGGACAATTTCACTATACACTGTATAATAACTTAGACCTTTCTAAGCATGATATAATTAGTTAATACGCAAAGTCATGAGCCTCGCTGCCACTACTTTGAATCCAACCACCTTGGTGGCCAGCCAACCTAGGTTAGATTCTGTGCGCCCACGTCAGAACATCTCCGCTACCGAGAAATTAGCTCAGCAATTACACGATCCAAATATTAATGCTTCACTCAGCGCTTCAGAAGGGCATCAACACAAAGCCCTAATCGCAACTAATAATGATTTCTATAGAATAGCCAGAGACACTATTCCACAAATTGGTCTCAGCGCGGCTTCTATCGCCCACTGTGCTAGCGGACTTAATCGTCTAGTAAAGTTCTTACCAAAATCAATTGGTGACTTGTTAGACACTCATGCTCAAAAGCTGTCTAAAGGCGCTAATATTTTTAATTATATAGTTACGGCAGCAGATGCTTTCCTGCATAAGCGTTCTGTAGACGGACTTGCTAGAGCGGCTTATCCAGCTGTGATTCCTTTTGTGAATCTTGAGGACATGTATATGGCATCAGGTTTCAGTAGTGGTACAACCATGATGGAGAAAGCATTGCAAGACAAAACCAAGTCTATGCCAGAAAACAAAGAACTTGGTGGCAACTTAATCAATAATCTAAAAGCATTTGGCTCTATGTGGAAGGAAATCACTCAAGATGGTATGGGTGGTCTAGTAACTAGAGTTCTTAATGTCAAAAAAGCCCCTAATCCATTAATGTTCCTAGGTGGTAATTTTAATTTCTTAGGAGCCTTTCTAGGAGTGGCTTTTGGCAAGAGTTCTGATGTCATTCGCAAAGTCGCCACCTTAATACGCAACCTTGGCAGCATGAGCACCGATGTTGCTAAATTATTCTGTGGTGAATCAAACTTCTTAATTGCAGGACTGGCTTACGTAGCTGTTTCAGTACTAGATATTATCAAAGATTACGCCCCAGGTGAAAGCAAGCGCACCCTGAGTCACTTTGGCGTTGCTATCAATAACTTCGCTAATTATTACTATTTAAAAGCTTCTAAAGTACGATCTAATCTAGCAGTCAGTACTGCCTGAGAACGTTTGACAAGATACTCTTGACGTAATTTTTTGTTGCGGCGTAGATTTTTATCTAGTAGTTCAGGTTCAAAATTTATTATCCCCCAATTAGAATTCATAGGCTGGAAGTTTTTGGGGTCAGCATGCGAGACATAATGTGCCAGAGCCCCCATCATAGTTTCACGCGGTAGCACAAAACTATCTCCACGTAATTTAGCGATCAAAGCTCGCGCTGCAATGATCCCGGTAGCAGCGCTTTCTGTATAACCTTCCACTCCAGTTATCTGCCCAGCAAAGCTAATATTAGGCATAGCCCGCAAACCCATATCAGCATTAAGGAACAGCGGGCTGTTAATAAAAATATTCTGATGCATGACGCCATAACGCACTATGTCTAGATTCTCTAATCCTGGGATCATCGCAAAGACTCGCTTTTGCTCTCCCCATTTAAGATTAGTTTGGAAACCGACTATATTATAAAGAGAACCTGTAACATTATCCTGACGTAACTGCACCACAGCAAAAGCTCTGCGATCTGGCTGACGAGGATCACTTAAACCAACTGGTTTCATTGGACCAAAGGTTAGAGTCTGCTGCCCGCGTTCAGCAATAGCCTCAATCGGCATACAGCCAGCAAAATACCTCATAGACTCCTTCTCAAAGTCCTTTAACTCAGCTCGTTCCGCAGCCATCAAGGCTTGATAGAAATTATCGAAATCTACTTTGTTATAGAAAGGACAGTTGATATAGTCGCCATCTTCATTTGACACCTCAGTAGCCTTACCATAACGAGAGGCTTTGAAGGCGATATCCATATTAATACTTTCTTCCGTAACAATCGGCGCTGCTGCATCAAAAAAATGCAAATAACTAGAGCCCGCTGCTGGATTAACTTCTCTTAGCAAACTCTGAATTGATTCAGCAAAGGATGGTGATGTCAAAGGACCAGTAGCAATAATCATTGGTCCTTCGTTGATCTTGCCAGTAAATTCTTCACGGATTAAAGTTATATGAGGATTGTTTTCAATGGCTTGCGTAATTTGCTGAGCAAAGACATCTCTATCCACAGCCAAAGCTTGTCCAGCAGGGACTTGGGCATGTTTAGCTGCTCTAATAATCAGCGAATCAAAACCTTGCATCTCATAAATCAAAAGACCACGTGCTGTAGTTAATAACTCTGACCCCAAAGAATTAGAACAAACTAATTCCGCAAGCCTATCAGTGTGATGAGCTGGGGTCATTACCTTGGGACGCATCTCGTATAACTCAACGTGATATGGTAATTTGTGTTCTGCGATTATAGAAGCCAATTGCCATGCAGCCTCCGTACCAGCAAGTCCGGCACCTATTACTTTAATGATAGTTAGCTGTGTCATTCTAATGGTGCCCCAGCTAGGATTTGAACCTAGGACCAACTGGTTAAGAGCCAGCTGCTCTACCAACTGAGCTACTGAGGCGTGAAAAGTATTATAGCAGAACTAGACAGCCATCAAAACGGAAGCCTTATTACTTGCTGGCTTCTCGTCGTCAACCTTGACATGAACCTTCGTTGGAGAATCTTCAGACTGATATTCTTTATCACTTTGACGACGTGTAGTAAGACCAAAATTGTAAAGGGCAGCATTATAGAAAGGCATAATCAAATTATCAATAATGTCAGAACTTTCTTTAGATACAAAACGCTTAGCAGTATCACCAATAACATGGAACAAATACCACATTCCAGTTCTACGCGCCGCGACATCTTTCGTCCACAACAATCCAATATCAGCTAGAACTCCAGAAACATTACGCAAAGTCCCAAAAACCTTATCCAAAACATTACGACGATTACCATTAAGCAAAGCCAGACCACTAAAAACCAATTGTAGATGAGAGGCGAAAGCAAGTGTATGTCCCTCGTCTTTGCGACCCTTAAATAATTTACGATCAGGACCCACTGCTCCATCAGGCCAAGTCTCTCTAAATACCTGATAGCAAGCCTGCATATTATCGAGAAAATTTTGCCATAAAGATTTACTCGGTTCAAGCCGCGGGAAGTTCACCATGTGAAGCTGATTCAACGCCGAACTAAAACCTCTAAACAAGTGATAATGACTCAGATCTGAGAAAATACTAAAAACTGGTTCAGCAATCCGTCCCAAAAAATCAAAACTTGCTTTATTCTTCCAAGCCTCCACCGCTAAATCCGTGTAGACAAGAGAATTAATGATTTTAGTAAAAGCTGCTGCCGTTTCTTTTAGACTGTCCTTTTGTGATTTACTAAAAGACCCGAAACGCAAACAAGCAGCAACACCTAAATGCCAAATTGAAGAAATCGCATAAGCAATTGGAGGCATCTTCAAACGAATAAACTCTCTTAAAGGATGCTTTACCTCAACTTTAGTTTCAACTGGTTTATTGAGGGGTTCAGGGACAGCAGCCTGTCGCTCTCGCACTAATGGCTGAGAGATAATACTATTATTAAGACTTATATTATCCGTTATTATTTTCTGTTATCCTCGACAAATCCGTCAATATGATTATACTAGATTAAGCGTGATATAATGGAGATTTATGACCACTATGACTGAAGAACAATCGACAATAACCTACCCACAGATCCTTAAGGGTAAAAAAGCCCTAGTCTCTGGAGTTGCTAATAAACGCAGTATCGCCTGGGGCATCGCCCAAGCCCTACATCAAGCTGGTGCTGAAGTAATTTTTAGCTATCAAAACGAAAGACTTAAGCCTGAAGTTGAGAAAGTAGTTGATGGAGTCATAGATAATCCGACTTTAGTTGAATTAGATGCCAGTAACGACGAAAGCTTAGATAGAGCTTTTGAAGTAGTCGCCAAACAAACTGGTGGCAAATTAGATATTTTGGTACATTGCCTAGCTTTCGCGCCTAGAGAAACTTTGCAAGGTGGCTATGTTGATACGGTACGTGAGCACTATGGCATTGCGTTAGATGTATCGAGTTATTCTTTAGCAGCTATGTCGCGTAAAGCTCGCCCCTTAATGCAAGCAGCTGGGGGTGGTTCTATAATTACTCTCACTTACCTTGGCGCAGAGAAAGTAGTCCAGAATTACAACGTCATGGGTGTCGCCAAAGCCGCTCTAGAAGCGGGTGTACGTTATTTAGCTTCAGATCTTGGTGCTGATGGTATTCGCGTTAATGGCATCTCTGCTGGTCCCGTCAAAACCTTAGCCGCTCGCGGTATCTCCGACTTCACCGCGATGTTAAATAAACATGCTGAGACGGCTCCACTCAAACGCAATGTATTAGTAGAAGAGATTGGTGGTACAGCTTTGTTTTTAGCTAGTCCACTCTCTGGTGGTATCACTGGTGAAATACTACATGTAGATTGTGGTTATTCAATCATGGCAATGTAAAAGACCCTTTACACAAACAAATTAAGTGTTACCATAATAATTAATGCAAGCAAAAACATACATTACTAGACGTTCATCATCAGGTTTGACATTAGTCGAATTGATGGTCGTAGTTGTGATCATCGGTATCTTAGCAACGATCGCTATTCCAAATCTAATGGAAGCACAGGACAAAGCTAAAAATGCTAATGTGATTGCTTCAGTTAGCGCACTAGCTTCTAATATCCAAATCGCTTCAGTTGATAGTGGTGGTATTATTCCTGAATCAGCTTACGAAGTTGAAGAGCTTGGAGCTGTCAAAAAACTTCTCAATCCTTTTACTAAACAACCAATCGAATTGATTGACGGTGTTGTAGATCCAGAACAAGATCTACCTGGTACCCTCGGCTATGAGCCAAACGTAAGCTTAGCTAGACCATTTAGAGCTGGTATCGACACAGAACCAGAATTAGAACCAATGGTTGGCGGCTATGTCGTCACTGGCATTGGTGTAGTCAAAGGTCAGCCAGCTATAGTTGTTGCACTTGATAACGGTTAAGTCAGGACTACATGTTAAGCCAAACATAGGTGTCCTGAGTTATCATTGTAACTATGGTAGAACTAGAAACCGATTTAGGAAATTTACAGCAAGAAAGATTACGCAAACTAACAGAGCTTAAAGCTTTGGGGATTAATCCTTATCCTTATAATTTCAAACGCGAGTTATACAGTAAAGATTTACAAGCCAAATACGCTAATTTAGCTAATGGTGAACACACCAACGACTCAGTAGTTGTAGCTGGCAGAGTGCACAATCAACGTAATGATTGGATGTTCGTGGATCTCTATGATCCAACAGGCAAGGTGCAATTGTTCTCTGATGTGGCTTCACGCTCTGAACATCTTAAACAGATTCTACCTCTATTAGATAAAGGAGATCTCATTGGGGCTAAAGGTACTGTACGCCGCACTCCAAGAGGTGAATTGACTGTTGATATAACTGAGATAACAGTTCTATCGAAGACCTTACAACCACTACCAGAGATAGTAGAAGGTAAGCGCCGCAGGCTCGGTATCTCTGACGTAGAAACCAGATACAGACAGCGTTACCTAGATCTTATTGTTAACGACAAAAGCAGAGACAATCTTTACAAACGTGCGATTATGATTCGTGAGATTCGCAACTTTCTTGATTCTCGCGGTTTTGTTGAAATTGAGACTCCAATACTCAATACTGAAGCGGGTGGGGCAGCAGCTAAGCCATTTATCACTCATCACAATACTCTAGATATGGACTTATATCTTCGTATAGCAACTGAGTTACACCTCAAAAGACTTGCTGTAGGCGGCTTTGAGAAAGTTTACGAAATGGGTAGAATTTTTCGTAATGAAGGCATCAGTATCAAACATAACCCTGAGTTCACAAGTATCGAACTCTATCAGGCTTACATCGATGTCTATGAGATTATGGAACTCACAGAAGAATTGATTCGCTATGTTGCTAAACAAGTAACAGGCTCTGAGACTATTGAATATCAAGGTCAAAGTATTGATTTCTCTAAACCTTTTGCTAGGGCAACAATGCAGGACTTGGTAAAAGAACATACTGGTCAAGTCCTTACTGGGATTGCTCTTAACAATGCTTTTGAGGCGCACGTAGAAAGCAAATTAATTCAACCTACCTTTGTTTACGATTATCCAATTGAAGTTTCGCCGCTCGCAAAGAAACATCGTACTAAAGAGGGCTTCGTTGAAAGATTCGAATTATTTATTTATGGACGCGAAACAGCAAACGCCTTCACTGAGCTAACCGATCCTCAAGACCAGAAAGAAAGATTCTTAGAACAAGCCCAAGCCAAAGAATCTGGCGATGAGGAGGCTCATGTCTATGATGCTGATTTTATTACGGCTTTGGAATTTGGACTGCCACCCACAGCTGGTATGGGGCTTGGGATAGATAGATTAGCTATGTTTCTTACTGATTCAGCTTCAATCAGAGATGTTATCGCCTTTCCAACAATGAAACCGTTATAATATAGGTATATCATTCAAGGTCAAGGAATTAATCAAAAAAATTTTCCTGGTCCGTATTCTAGACCTCAGCATAGTCCTTTGCATAAAGAAGATGCGGCTAGTGAGACAATAAGCAAAATTTCTATCAATGAAAGTAATAATTCTCCTATCTCTGGGCTACCAAGTTTATTAGATGCTGGGATTCGTGGGATTGGAAGATTTGCTGAAACTAAAATCAATAATTACTTTATCAGAATAGCTTTCCGCTTTCTATCAGAGCTTGGTCGCTTCACTGCCTCTCGCAGCCTACAGAAACATTTGAACCAAGATACTGTCGGGTTAGATCTATTAAAAGTCGGGGCAACTAAGGCTTTAGAGATAACGCTAGGATCAGCAATTATAGATCCCAATCGAGAAACCAATTATTTCAAACGCGCTGGTAAAGGGCTATTGAACATGATCAGCAGATTGGGCGCAAGATTCGCCATGATGGGAATTGGGCTAATCAAGAAAGGTCAATTAAGCTTAAATACTCTCATTGATGAATTCAGTAGCAGAACTCTATGTAGAATGTTATTTATTAAATCAAACAATCCTATCTTAGGTATTCTGAATAGAACTGTTGAACAACTTGCTATCAACGAATGGCTACGAGCTTTACCTCTATCAAAGAACATTAGTTTTTTAAATAATCAGGAATCTCCCGCCCCTGGATCCTCGATAACTGATATACCCGATCAAAAACTTTTACTGCAAGTTTAGTATATTGATGATGAACTAATTTCACACCTAATTGGGTTAGACCTTCAATATTATTATAATACTCCTGAAACTCTTTTCTCATAAGCCTTTCAAAGTTAGCACCAGGCGCAAGATTATCCTCATGACTTAAGGCTGGCTCCACAGTATCATTCAAATTATCTTCAAGTACAGAATTAGTAGATTTTAATTCTTGAGAAGTTGCCAGATGAGGATTATTATTCGGATCCAAAAATTCTCTAACCGAAACTGCATCATAAACTCTATAATCAGCTAGCTTAGTTAAAGATTCAGAATTACTAGTAGCCTCAAAAACTTTATTCCAAGTATGCACAGCTTCTTCAAACTTACCCAACTCTTCATAAGTCTTAGCTAATCCAGTCAGGAAGGGTGCTTGGTGACTAATTAATTCTAGTCCTTTAAGATAGGATTGTTCAGCCTGATAAAATTTACGCTGTGATCTCAGTATGAAGCCAAAATTCAAATATGCCGATGGATCCAATAAATCAATTTGTAAAATTTTATTGATAAGCTTCTCACTTGAGCGCCAATTTTTTTCTTTAATATAGGTATTTAACTCACGATACAATGGCCATTTCTTAATGAAAATTTTGTATAACTTATATTCCTCACAATCACCTTCTTGAATTAAAGCAGTCATTGCAGCAACTGATTTCTCCCAATCAAAACCTTCATACTTAAGTTTTTTCTGCTCTTTACTAAAATATGGTACGAAATTAGGCAAATGATAGAATTCTGTTTCTAATCTACTCGGCTCTAATAATAAATATTTTTGTTTCAACCAGGACATAGGGACAACTCTAGAATATTACAGAAATGCTTTTCTGGTAAGAGAAAAAGTCCCTATTAAGATAAATTCACCAAAAAATTAAAGTTTTCAAGTAAAAGTGCCGATTAAAACTCTAGTATTAGGGCATAATGATCTTAGGTAATAACATTCACTGATGTTTCGAGATAACAGAAAAAGATTAACTAAGTGCGACATGTGCAATAAGGTCATGCCGACAAATACACTTACTGGCGTTTGCAAAGAATGCTTTGATGAAGATGAAAAACTTTTCAATAAAGCACGTAATTCTATGAATTTTGGGGAGAAAGTAACTCCGACAGAATTAGCTGACAAGACCGGTATTGGCATACACCACATTAATCGCTGGATATCACGCGGTAGATTTGGTTAAAATGCAATTAATTGATACTCACGCTCATATCTGTTTTGATGATTACGATACAGATCGTGAAACTATCATGGCTAGAGCCTTTGAAGAGGGTGTCACTAAACTTGTTCATCCTTGCTGTAAATTAACAGAATTTGCTTACCTACTTGAATTAACGAAACATTATAACGGTAACAATCAAATCAATATGTTTACTGCTCTAGGGGTGCATCCTTGTAATATCGACTCATGGAACGATAATTCTGAAAATGAATTTTCTAGATTACTTGAAACAGCCTTAGGCAATCAATCTAAAATCAAAGCCATTGGTGAAACGGGTTTAGATTATTTTCATGCTAAAGACCTTCTAATCCGAGAGAAACAGCAAAAAATCTTTCGCTTCCATATTAATAAAGCTCAAGAGCATAAATTACCACTGATAATTCATACTAGAGACGCATGGGAAGATACTTTAACCATACTACAAGAATCCTTCAAACCTAATCGTAATAATGCTTCTGGAGTTCTGCATTGTTATACTGGTGATTTAGACTTCGCTCTAGCAGCTATTGAACTTGGTTTCTATGTTTCTTGGTCAGGAGTACTGACTTTCAAAAAAAATAATCATTTTAGAGAGATTGCTCAAAAACTACCTCTTGATCGAGTATTAGTGGAAACAGATGCCCCATATTTAGCTCCACAAGCCAAGCGTGGTCAGCGCAATGAACCTAGCTTCGTACAATATACCGCTGCTGTACTTGCTGATTGTTATCAACTAGAGCTTACAGAATTAGCTACAATTACAACTAGTAATGCTCAAGAGCTATTTAAAATTTAGCCTTCTATTATTGTTGATACTCCCTGTGTCTGCTGAACCAGCTTATGAGGAGTTGCGCGATATGTTGTTATTGGGCAATAGCGAGGCTGTTATCAAGGCTGTTGAAGCGGAAAAAGACATAGATTGGATCAAGCATAAGTTCAAAATCAGCCCTAAAATTTGCTATCTCTATGCCATTAGTTTAATTACTGTCGGTGACATCGAAAGAGCAGAGATTTTTTTGGATGATGCTATTATTCGACATAAAAAAAATCAAGATTTAAAATATACACGCAAGCAATTAAGTTTTTTTTATCAAGACTACAATCATCCTGAACTTAACTACACAAAATTAGAAACTAATCATATTGAATTAGTGAAACTCATGGATAATTACTTAGAGAATAAAAATATTGATACCAAAAATCAAATCTTACAACTATTAGGTCAAACAACTAATGATTTAGCTTATTTTCCTAGTCGTTTTGAGTATCTTCTTGCCTTAGACGAGTATCAGCGTGCAGAAACCGAAGCTCTCGCAAGTATAAAAAACCTTCAAGGTGTATTATTCCCAAAATCAATGGATTTATATCATCTGGGGCTTGCCTATAGATCGCTCGCTATCATTAGTGCCAAAGAAAACAATCTAGATCAGGCTTACAGCTTTATTAAACTCGCCCAGCAATCTATAGATAAGATCCGCTCTGTTTGGATAGAAGAAGATATTATTGTCGCGCATCGTATTCTTAAAACCCAAGAAAGAAGTACTAAATTTGGCTTCCTTATACCACAATGGATTATCGGGCTTAGAGAGGAGTTTGCGCAGTATGTATTTTAATTCTATCCCAGTCATGATCTCTTAAATTATCAAGCATCGGTCTTAGAGAAGTTTCAATGACGCTATTAACAGAAATAATTTCGCTAAGTGAATAATATTGACTCATACTGAAACCTTGTTTCAGCCTATCTTTAAAGGACTCCAGCAAATCCTCTCTGGATAAGTTTTCTGGCAAACAAAATTTTTGTTTGACGCGATAAATCACGTTATTAATACTTTTGCGAGTGGTATCAAGATCATCAGCTATTTGTGCAGTACCCTTGCCGAGCAAGAAAGAACACAATACCGCAAACTCAAAAATAGTAACATTGCTTAATTCCCTAAGCTCTATGTCTTCTATCAAACTAGGAGCGAGCCAAGTACGCCCACTAGCAACGGCTTTGACGCCATCAATAATAGCCTGCTTATCTCTAAAAAATTTTCCACCAGGAGCAATACCTTCAACACCAATCTTTCTAGCATTATGCAAGATAGAGCCTTCATTAGAAGCGGAGAACAAAAATATTTTTGTTTGTGACCTATGTTTTTTAATCCAATAAGCTAACTCAATGCCACTATTTTTAAGACCAAAACCTCGATCAGAGAATTCTCCTAAATAACAATCCAGCCAAACCAAATCAGGCTTAAGAACACGAATAGCCTCTTCAGCAGACCTAGTACTAGTACAGAATTCAAGGATTTGATAACAGGGTTCAAGACAAGACCTGATGTACTCCCAAATAATCGGTTGATCTTCTACTACTACTGCGGTCAATACTTCCATATTAAATTCTCTCCCCTATTAAAATATCTCTATCAATTACAACAGCTATTTTCTTCTGTTGATATAACTCAGAGTGCTTGAGGTGGTTATTAAAAAACAAACCCTTGTGATGAAAATAAATACTATACACTGTATAGTCAGCAATATCTTCCATTCTTATATCCTCTATCTCAACCCCATCAATATCTAAGTCCATCAATGACTGTGTTACACTAACACTACGACTTCGTGATTTATCAAGAATATTCTGCGCTTGTTGCTGTAAGCTAAGTTCTCGATTTAGAATTAAATGTAAATTAATAGTCGGTAAAATAAAATTAACAAACATTACAACAAAAGTTGTAGCGACTAATATTAATGCCGTGCCTCCCATTGCCATTATCTTTGATTCGTTAATCTTACATTACGCTCTTTAATATATGAACTAGTCTCATTTGCAAATTTTTGATCCATAGCAAGCACTGTCAGAGAACCGTTCATGCCATTAGCAATAAACATAAACAACGCCATAAACAATATCCCTGCGTAAACAATATTAATCATATTAAAATTCCTCAATATTAATATCCAAAGGATCAATCTTCTCTACTGGCTTAGTCTCGTTAATTCTCTGAATATCTACACCTTGAATCTGTTGAGCAGTTAATTGCTTAGTATAATTAGCAACAATATTAGTGCTGCTATTAAGATTAACGTGCGGGATAGCTAAATCTGGGGTAGATGCTTGTTGAGAAGTTAGTTCAACTTCTTCAGCTTTAATCGCAATAAATAAGAGGCTCTTACTTTTTTGCTTACGCTTCGAACTACCCAGAAAAGGGACTACGCGTGCTAATAATGAGCTAGATTTAGCCACTGTTTCTGTCTCAGTCAAAAAAGCATTAAGAACAACTTCCTGATTATTTTTCAACAAGGCTCCACTATTAACATACTCTTCATTAAAAATTGGGATACTAATGCCACTAATGCTATTAAGACTAGATTCAGCAGAAGACAGTCTACTAGCCATTTGTACGTCGATTAGAGAATTCTCTAAGCCAGTAACCTTAAGCTCTCCTTTGAAACCAATCGGAATGTACTCTACAGTAATAGAGCTGTTACCAAGACCATTATTTAATTTAGGGACAGGGAATCTTATACCTTTACCCAAAGCTACTCTATCACCAGAATGAGTAACTAAAGAGAATTCATTAACAATGCGCAAAACACCTTCCTGTAGTAAATCATTAAGATTAATGTTCAAAAAAGCATTATCAAATAACTTGGTCACCCCGCTCACTATATTACCACTGCTAATCTCTGACGCTATTCTAGCTATACCTTGAGAACCAATAGCATCGGTTATTTTCAAATCACTAATACCATTAGTAGCACTTATATTGGGTATATTCAGATCATTACTGCCTATAGAGCCCTTAATATCAGCACCACGCGCAGCTACAGATAAAGAGCTAATAAATTTATCGACATATTGAGAATTCATCTCAAGAAACCTTACTTTAACAGCGAAGCGCTTCGGTTCTTCCACCTGAATAAAGGAAATAACTCGCTCATTTTCAGAGGCGAGCACTAAGTCTCTATGTAAATTATCAGTATCAATTAATTTATTAGTGGCGTCATAGTATTCCACAAAACTAGAATTATCTCCAGAAAGCGGAGATGATTGTTGCTGATTGATATTATTTGAGTCCAAATCCTTAGAACGTAATTGCCCGCCTGGATTGGAGTAAATCTTCACACCTTTATCTCCGACAGCATTAGCTGCAAAGCTTAAAGCAAGCAAGGCATCTTTGGCTGTACGAACCTTACCTTGAAGATAAATATGAGTCTCACCGTTATCAATATTACTCAGATTAGCAGAGATAACTTTAATATCATTAATATTATTCTTCAAGCCAAATAAACGATTGAGTTCTGTCTCAAGAATTTGATAATCATTATTTACAATTACTCGAATTTTAATCAAATCTACGCCAGACTGGAAAGTTAATTCTCCTGAACCAGCAGCCTTAGCTTTAATCATAAATTTACGATAACCATCTTTCTGAGGCTCAAGTTTCTCTAACTCAATATAATTTAGATATTGGTCGGTAGTCCCATAATGTGCCAAAGTAACGGGGTTAGAGAATTCCAAAATCTCTACCTCACCCACAGTAAGTAACTTCTCAAACTTAATTGCTGACTTGTTCTCAAAGGATAATATCGGCGCAGCTCCAACTCGCATTAACCCCCAAATTAATAACACTACAACTATTCTTAACATCCTTAACTCCCCCTTATATTATTCATAAAAAACATCACTGCATCCATCATTGGATAAGTCACTATAAGCAACATCACTAAAGCTGGCGCGATCAAATAAAGCTGTAGGTTTTCAGCTTCATTTTTTAAATCCTCTGTGTTCTGCTCTTGAATCTGATGTAAAAAGCTTGCGATATTCGCTCTAAGAGCTATTTTACTCGCACCATCACTGGCTGCAAGTAAGATAGCAATCAATGTTCTAAAGCGAAAAGATTCTGTTTGCCAGGTCATCAGTGTCTCTTTAAGACCATCTTTCTGAGCTTGAGTAATAATCCTCTGTAACTCTCTTTGTGTCAATTTCATTGAGCTAGAAAGCTCTTTATTAATAAGCTGCAAAGCAGTCAGCAAAGGAACTTCAGACTTAATTAATAAAACCTCTAAACATTTAACAAGGTGCTCAACATCTTTATCAAGTGAAGCTCGCATCTGCCTTACAGCAAAAAAACTCTCCAAACTTGCACAAAGAATAAACAATATCAAGACCATGGGGAATAGAATATTATTTACACAAAAACTGATCGAGGATAAAGCAAGCACAGAAATAAAGTAAGCAGATAAATCCTTATAAAGCATTTCTGGAGAACGGTTTAGAAGGATATAATTATGATACAAGCGATCAGTAAAACTACTTGGTAATAATTTATACAAATGATGACCTAAATTAAACTGATTAGATCTTGTTTTATTAGCGGCTTCAATCAAAGCACTCTGCCTTGCAAGCTCTCTTAACCAAAGAGTTTTGCTATTAAGCACACAAAAAAAATAATAAATCAAAACTAATAGCGCAGAAAGCAAAATTGGTATATTTATCATTGTTGCCTCCATAAATTAATTGCAAGCACAGACAAATAAGACAGCCACAACAATGATGCTGAGATGCCAACAACCCACTGCCGGCGCTCAGTCTGCCACCAATCTATATCAGCAGCGCTAATACTTGGAATAACATAGAATAGAATCAATAGAAACAATAAAACCAAGATATCCATAGTGATCAGAGAGATATTGACAGTATTAGCTTGCCTTTGATTAAGCTTTATTCTTCTTGATATACTACTAGCGGCATTTGCAAGAGCAGCTTCTTGATTAGTTGTATGCTCTAACTCAAGCTGTAATAATTGCGTTGCCTGATCTATATCAGCAAGTCCGTATTCTACTTTGAGAGCAAGCAGCCATGAAGGAAACATCGCAACTAAATTACTGTGATTAATTTGGATAAAACTCTGCAATGATAAACCAATAGGCGGAGCGTGATACACCTTACTTGCCTGTACAATAGCATTATCAAAAGCCATTCCAGAACTGAGATTAGTGCTCATCAGCATTAATATCTTCTCTAATTGAAATAAAGTTTGCTCTCTAAAGCGACTAAATAAATAATAGTATATTCTTGCAACATAGACCGCTGCAATCACAACTCCAATGATAGGTCCCCCAAAAGCCCCAGCCAAAAAAGGACCAAATAAAAATACACTTAATAGCAGAATCACTATACTTGGCAATATCAAACACAAAAAGATATTCACCCCAATTAAATTAGATAAACGAGGAGCCCAAAGACTAATTCTTGATTCTATGGCTTGCAATAAATTCGACTGTAAAGCTCTCCTAGACTGCAATAACGAATTTGGATAAGAGCAATCCTCTGCTCTACTGAAAATTACCATAGAAAGTAAAATCAGAAACACAGTAATCATTACTAGAATTAAATACACCATCAATTAAATCTGTAATTTACTCCTCTTTGTTGTAAGTACGCTTCAAACTCTTTACTAATATTGGCTAGTAGGAATCCCGACTGTTTATCAAAACCAAATAATTCAATATATTTAAAATGTCCACCATGCAACTCATCATATCCAGTAATATAATAAATTTTAATAACCCGACGCAAATTATCTTGGGGACTTTGTTCTACAAGAATAAGAATCTGCAACATATCAGCAATAAGATACTTTAGATCTTCTCCTTTTGGTGATAAAGGATTCTGCTTACACAAAGCAGCCAAAGTATTTAACGCTTGATCAACCAAAAATTTATCAGAACGTAAAGTATAATGAAAAGTCATCAGACAACCTAATATGGCTTGCGACAACTGTAGAATTTCCCAGGCAGAACCATCTCGAGCTTCTGAGAGAACCACGTAACGCACACTATGACGCTTACAGGCTTTGGTCAAACGCGTTACATCTATATTCTTAAGATCGCTACGATCATAATCAATGGTACGCATCTTCACCAGATCATCAATCGTAGGTCGCAATTCTGGAGTATCTTCGATAGTAGCCTTACGCCCTCTATTAGGCCAGTACTCTGACAAGGCACTCAGCAAGGTAGTTTTACCAGAACCCATTGTGCCTGCAATGGCAATGGTAGTCCCAGCTTGCTGGCAAGCAATTAAAAAATCTTGCATCTCATGACTCAGCATACCGAAATCGACAAGATCACTCAGCTTAAAAGGATCACTAGGATGCACTCTCAAAGTCAAAAATGGATCCTCGCTAACTGGTGGAATAACAGCAGCTCCTCTGATATAGCCACAAGGATGTTCAAAATCAACTATTGGTAACGCTGGATTAATTGAAACAGAAGAATTATTAATTAAGTTATTCTCACTGATCATTCGTTCAATGACATTAATAAAATGCTGTGTAGAGATAAAAGGTATCGACCACTCAAAAATATTATTAGCAGCTTCATAATAAATATCTTTGAAGCTATTAACTCTAATCTCTGTAATCTGCTGATAATCTACTGTTTGGCGCAATAATAAATACAGGGGATTGTGATCAAGATTCTCATAGTGGCGCAATATTTTACAAAAAAACAAGATCGTAATAGGACCATAATACAAAACATCATAAATTAACAAAATCCTAGTCAAATCTCTATCATTAGCAGTAGGAGCAATATCAAACTGCAATCCAAAATACTGCGGCTCAACAAAAAGCTGATTAATAAACTTAGCCAAAACCTCAGCCTTAGCTCGCTTGCTAGAGAACAAGATTTCTTTTGCGTCTTGCCCTTCACTCTTAGTCATCTCAAGTTGCTTCTGTAAAACTTGAGCTTCTTTACTAAAATTCTGTGCATTCAAATAGTTCATCAGCACAGGATATATACTCAAACGCAGTGATAGAGCCTTAGCCAAATGAAGATCAAAGAACTCCTCAGTAGGCAAAAGTGAATGCATGTAATAAGTACTAGCCATTGCCACCCACCAAAAAGTTCAAAATCTTTTTCTGATCAAGCAAATAATCTGTCTCAACCCTACAACAATGTAATAGCTCTTTAGCAAAATTAAGTAAGGCATCATTACGCGCTAGAGCCCTCGACTCAAATAACAGACGAGTAATAGATTCAGGTTTATATGGATAGATTAAAGGCTTCTCGCCCAAAATATCCAACCAAGAGTCATCATCAATTGCCTTATAGCGCAAATAGCGCTCGCTATTAGAAGCTAACACCGGTACAACAATACAAGGATACTGATCAATAACAAAGTTCCTCAGAGCATTATAGTTAGCTTTGACATTAGCATCATCCTTCAAGACAACCACAAGATACTTACTCAAATGCAAAAGCTGACGATTAAGAGATGAGCTTAAATCTGAACCTAAATCAAAAATCATAGTCGAAGCTAAAGTTGAGCCTAAACCAATAATCTCATCAAACAGGCTTAAAGATTGACCTTGCAGATCTTTCTCTAAATATCGGGCAGAGGTTTTAATCGCTAATAATTGCTGCTTTATTTCTTTAGTTGCAAACGAACTACTAAAATCTTGGGTCAGACCTTGCTGCTTAATTAATATAGACTCTGCTAATTGCGCAAAATCTATAATTTGCTGACAGGTTTTTGTTGATTGTAATAGATACTGTAAGCGATCTTCTGGAGAATTAAATAAATTCAAATAGCTTGTCAATGGCAGAAGTTTAGTTTTAGAAACAAAATTATTAAACCAATCAGCATCTAATACCTGATTAGAGTCTCGTGATCTGTCATGTCCAAGCAAAGCTAAATTAGATCTTAGCTGCAATATTTGCTTAATAGTAAAATTATTAGTAGACTCCAAAAGCAAGGCTTCCTGCCCAATAAGCCCTAAAGCATAAGCCATCAAAACCACTATATGACTAGCTCCTAGCCCACCAGATAAACCACAAACAGCGATCGTGGTCTCATTATAAAGATATTGTCGGGGCTTATTAATCAGAATCTTACTAGAAAGATTACCAAGGCTGTGTTCATCCTCTACTTCTGCATTCAACAAACCAAATTTACTAGCTTCATTCAAGCTAGCATCAGGCAGATAGACAAAAACTTTTACTCCACCTTTAAGATCATGTTTAATTTTTTGGCATAATTCAAAAGCTTCTAATTTCCTTTGTTCAGCATTGATAACTACAAAAGAAGCCTTACTCGCTTTGAGAACATCTATAGTTTGTTCGAAGCTAACAGGATTAGACACTAACAAACCTTCCTTAGATAGCTCTGCTTGTGCTAATTGAAACACCATACTTGGCTTAGTCTCGGAAACCAAAATCAACTTTATCATCTTGTAACTAGCTCCTTATGATCGCCCTGAATCATAATCAGAGACTTGAAGTCAGACTGTTGTAACTTCCTATTTGAAGCCACAAAACGCATAGGTTCACTACCATTATGATAAGTCGCCACCAAAACTTTATTGCGTTGGGCTCTAGCAGCTTCACCCAATTTAGTTGAGGGCAAAGCCAAAGTCACACGCCGCTTACGGCGACTATCATTCTCGACTTGTAGCGGTGCTTGCCCAAGAGCCAAAGAATCAACCAATATAACTTTGACTTTATTAGCTAAGAGTCGTGTACCATGATCACCATATTCATAAAGATCGAGCGTGTCATCTGGCTTGATATAAACGTTATAACCAACTTGATCCACCTCTATATCAAACAAGGTATGACCCTTCTCTATCAAATGTAATAAACCAGGACTTGTACCGGGAGCTGCCAGAAAATTTCTATAAACTAAAGTATCTTTAGTTACAGGCAGATTAACTACTCTACCAACTATATCTTCCTCACAGAGAGCGCCCTGGTGCTGAGCTACATCATGACAACGAATTAGAAGCTTCATATCAGTCTTGCTAACTGGATCAGAGTAGATCATCTTAGCAAACTCATCTTTATAGAAAATAATCGTCTTGAGATCAGCAGCACTAATGCTCTCACCAATATTTAGATCTCGCGCAAAAACTAATACTCTAATCGGCTCATAACGACTTAACTTAGTTAGCTGGGCATCCAGATAAAGAAAATGTCTAAACACCACCACTACAGCAATAAAAATCAAAATGATTAATATTGGCAAAAGAACGCGTCGATTTTTGAATGTAAAAGCCCAGAAGAAGCGCTCTGAAGCAGCGCCTCCTAGACCAACTTGTGGCATTGTCATTTATTGAATCCCCTCGCTAAACTTATTTAATTACCAGATGCCACACCAATTACTCTCTGAGTTTGGTTAACAATTTCTTGATTAATACCCACGCTTTGTTGAGTCAGAGTATTAGTGAACCCACCAATAATCTGCACCGAGGCTCCAAGCACAGCTGCAATCAATGCTCCATATATTAGTACTTCTTTCATTTTTTATTTCTCCCTTCTTGATATCAGCGAATCTCCTCTGGATAAACCAAAAGATAACTGCTCCTCATTGTTTTTAAGTACGGCAGCTCCCATGCCTACAACAGCAAGTCCTACTGGTAATATACCATAACTAGCCATGCTTGTTTGTAAACCCGCTTGACTAGCGAAGTTAAGACCTGAAACAATTACCGTACTTAAAACTTCATGAGAATTGTTTTTTGGTCTATCTATACTTAAGACCAATTGTTGAGCAAATAAATTAATTGGATTCTGATTATTAATATCAAGTATTCTATGCACATCTAAATAAATATGTTGTTTATCAACTTGCCAAACCTTAGCATCAAGAATATTACGATCAAGCTGTAACAATATAGCCTGCCCAATCACAGGATAATCAACAAATTCTGGTTTAAGAAGCTTAACAGTGTATTGTTGATCTGATTTCAAATCAGGTAATGTCGCTTGTATTATTGGATCATCTAATTTCTTAACAGGCTCAGGAACTACATTACGAGCGACATACAGCCACTTAGCATCTAAATCATAGACCCATAGATCTTCGCGTAATGATTCTGGTAAGGCTTGAGTACGAAAATCACTTAGTTTAGTAATTAGATTTTTGAATTTATCAAAATCTTGCTCTGTGATATTCTCAAGATCAAGAAATTTAATCGAACCATCAGCCGCAAAAACAATCGCAAGATCAGCAACGTACGCAAACTCTCTTAATTGCTGCAAATCTTGATCTAACTGTTTAAGCCAAGATTGCACTTGAGGATCATGATCCCAATTATAATTAGCAAAAAATTTATAGGATAACTCTGCTGGCCGCGATGCAATTAATTTGGCTAAATAATTTTGATAAAAGGATAACTCTAACAATGCCGTAGCGGGAGAATTTATCAAAACTCCTAACAGTATTATTCCCAATAATCGCTGAATTCTAACCACTAGACCCCCCAAAAGGATTCTTGTAATCCTGAATTTGGCGCTGTATGGTCAAAATCGGCTTACCATCAAGAAATCTCTCATAGCCCATAGTCAGATAAGAATTGCAGTATTTGGCTGCGGCAAGGATATCTCCCTTGATGGTCAACACCCGTATCAAAGCTTCTGTTGATTGCCGCAACAAAACCTCATCAACTCTAGAACCCTGTTGATAGGAACTTTTGGCTAATGAGGCTGCCTCTAAATAGCGTCTAGCAGCGAGTTCCAGATCCTGCCCTAATCTCTCAAGGGCGGCGGCGTAATCAAATCTAAACTGAGCGCTATTAGGATTCTTGAGTATTGCCATCTGCAAAGGTAACAAAGCTTGAGTCGCAGCCTTAATATCACCGCTATCATAAGCCTGCTTAAACCATAAATTGCCCAGCTCTGATAATGCAGTAGTCTCAATACCCGCCAAATAATTAGTGAGCTTCTCAGTAGCGTCATCACTTGCGCGCGCCAAACCAATATGCGCCATGAGGTTACCATTATCAAGCTTCAAAGCCTCTTGGTAAGCAGCTTGTGCTTCTTGCTTCAAACCACGAGAAGCAAGCTCAGTAGCTATATAAGTCAGGTTAGAAGAATCGATCTTCTGTAGATTACTATGCTTGAAGTCATTATCATTGATTAAATCAGTTCGAATCTTGGGATCGAGTTTCGACAAAAATTCTTCAGAGTTAGTTGCTTGATTAGTAAATAAATTAATAGCAGAGTGATCATTAATACTAACGGCAAGTTTATGTTCTGGTTCTGGCATCACAAGCAAGGGCTTGGTCAAAGCTGTTTCTTGACTGGGTTCTAGCGGCAAAGACTGCGGGACCGCAACACTAGCCCCTGCGATAAGTTCTGGGCTAATATTAATTTGATAGACTAAGTTCTCTAATAGAGTCTCAGTACTCAGCTTTAATCCTTGCTGAGAACGGCTCTCTATAAGCATTACAAGCTGGTCACAGGACTGCCAAAAATGCCTTGAGGCGCTGCGCTGACGCTGTAAATAAACAATGTAGTTATCGTTAGATAAGGTCTCTGGTAATTTACTTCTACTAAAATCAATATCTACAAGCAGTAATTTACCTGATTCGCTGACAGACTGGCTTACAAGTGCTGCCTGATTAGCTAACTCGACTACTAAAGAATGAGGACTGTTGAAATAAATCTTACGCAGGTCAGCAGCTTGAATAACCAAATTGAAAAAAAACAGGAGAGATATAGCTAGAAAGCAATCTCTGACGCGCTTAGCTAGTATCCTTGACAATCTCCCCCGAGTGTTAATAAGCATATCCTCCCAAATTGCTTAGCGTAAGATACTAGCAGAAAGGTTTTTGAATTGCAAGTATTTTGTTAAAAATTTTGGCAACCTTGATTAAACAACAAGCCCGTTGACGTATTATCTCAATCTGCGATACAATTTAACTATGCACCCTATTGCTAGTAAATTAGCTAATATTTTCACAGATTCTCGAACTGTAGTTTCAAGAGGAGTATTAAGATTTCACACTCTGTCAGAAGCTAGAGAGATGTTGAAAGATTTATTCCAAGCACTACCAGCAGATGCTCAACAGGCGGTTTGCGGGGAAGTTTTGATGCGCGGGCTCGCTGATAGCACCAACAAGGAAGAGAAGATTAGAGACTTACTCAGTTGCATGGTAGCTAAGCCAACTCCGCGAATAGAGACAGAAGGCTCTCAATCGCAATTAATTACAGCTGAACACGCTACTGAGTTATTAAAAATTGTGGATAATAAAATTACAGAACTTGGGGTGGCCGATAACAAAGCTTACTTTCAAGTTAATCACGAAGGTATAAATTATTCTTTAGAAATAGCTTTCAACCAAACAAAAATAAGCAATAATCCACAAGATATAAACATTGAGAGCATTAGCACAAAGTCAAGCAACTTCGAAGTACAAAGATACACAGGAGTTACTAACCACGAAGGACTTATCGACGCGCTACAAGAAATAATCTACGAAGGAATTAATGCTAATTAATGACCCTATTTCCCAGCACCGTCTCAATCATAAATCTGTTTTACTGCTCTCGATAGAGTCGCAGGTATAGTTCCAAGTAAATAAGCCAAATCTGTTTTAGACAATTTGGTTCTTTGATTATTGCTTTCACAATTTTGAGCAACAATAAATTTCCCGAGCCGTTCTGAAACGTCCATAAGAACCTGATCCTGAAGGCGTTCCGTAACATCAAGCAACCTTTCTGAGATGAATGCTAGTAGATTCTGCATAATGACAGGGCTTGCTAGAATAATTCTTCTGAATTTCTTACGATCAAGCAATAACACTGTTGTTGATTCTAGCGCCTCAGCACTATTAGTAAAACACTCCAGATCAGAAAATAAACTCTCTAACATTATCCCATCACCCTCTTGAGCAATCTGATCAATAAAAACTTTAGTTGAATTACAATCAGAAATAAATAGTTTCACACTTCCTTTGAGAATAAAATAAATGTTTTCGATTGGAGCAGCTCTGAAAAACAAACTTTCTCCTTTTTGTAATTTAATAACATCAGCAATAGCTGAAAGTTTATGAGTCTCTGCTCTTGGTATCTGATCAAAAAGTGGATGCCGAAGAATTACATTACAAATACAAAGGACTCTTCTAGCAAGACACTGTTCAATAGCAAGATTAGAACATAACTTGCGTTGCTGACGATTGCGCAAAGAATATTGCAGCTTATTAGGCATTGTTTAACAATTTTAGCTTATATTTTTGACTTAAGTCAAAAACTTTCTTTGGGGACTGGGATAAATTAGAAGAAAGAGCAAAATAATGACAATAAAACATATAGATGAGGTGAAATTAGAGCAGGACTTAGCTTACAGATTTGAGTATCTCTGTGAGTTTATGGGTTTTGGCAAAGAAGATATTGATACTATCCTTGGCGCTGCTCCTTTACTCGCTCCAATCGTCCCAACTTTGGTAGATGCAGTCTATGACAAGCTTTTTAGTTATGATGCCACCAAAAGACATTTCACGCTGCGTCAACATGGCTACAGTGGGGTACTTCCGCAGGGCTTAGAAGATTTGACTCAAGAGCATGAACTAATCAAATTCCGCAAATCACATTTAGCAAAATACTTAGCTAAATTAGTAACCGGTCCCTATAATACTGAGATGGTGGAATACTTAAACTTCGTTGGTGCTATCCATACTCCAAAAGCTGGCAGCAAAGATTTAAACGTACCATTAGTACAAATGAATGCCCTAATGGGTTTCGTAGCCGATGCTGTTAATGCGACTATCATTAGCCTCGATATTCCAATCGCAGCAAAATACCAAGCAATAAGATCATTTAGCAAATTACTATGGATTCAAAATGATCTTATAAATAGACATTATCAAAACTAATGTAAACTTAAGTCAGCTTGCATTCTTACAATAAAATTTCATTACTTTGCCTAAGCTTATTTTTTATCAGCATGGGAATAGTACATTTTATTTGTGAAGATTTTTTGATTAAAATAGTCCCGCCAATCTTGCCCTATAAAGCTTTTATTGTTTACTTCTCTGGAATCTTAGAAATTATTTTTGGAATTGGAATTCTCATAGCTCGTATCAGACCTATAATCGCTTGGTTAATGATTTCACTTTTGATCGCGGTTTTTCCCGCGAATATTTATATGTTTATGCATAGAATGGAATTTGGCTTCTTGCCAATCTGGGTACACTATCTAAGATTGCCTCTACAATTAGTTTTGGTGGCTTGGGTTTGGCCGTTCACAAAATGCTATAATCAAACTCAATACAAGGAGTAATCATGAAAAAAAGTTTCCTCGCGGTAAGTTTATTTGCAATATTATTGACACTATGTACACCTGTCTCTGCTGCTGACATTCAAAAAAGACCTATTACTGGTAAATCAGTGCTAGCAGGAGTTCTCTCGCTATTAATTTGGCCTGGTATTGGTCAAGCCGTCAACGATGCCCCAGGCAGAAAAGTTGGCACCCATGCCATAGTTGGCATACTACCTCCGTTTAGGTTCTGGTCTGGTTACGACGCCTTAGTAGATCGCCAAGGTGGCTACTGGAACGGGAAAGTTTAATAAGTTACTTTCGCTGGTATATAAACAAATTCACCAAACATTGTGCCTAAGAGCTTAGGATTCAACTTACTTGCTATTTGAGCAATATTAGTTGAAACTACGTCATAGAAAGGTGGAGAGGGAGGGTTTAGGGGTCAGTGCAACTAGCTTACTATAAGCTGTGTAATAAGCCCCCGTAGGAACGATCAAAAACAGTCAATGACTGTTTTTGATCCATGGATTCTGCTTCTCTTGCTGCACCTATATAAAGTAGAAGAGCCCCTGAAAGGGGCTCTTCTACTTTATGATAATGGCGGAGAGGGAGGGATTCGAACCCTCGCTACAGATTTAAGGTCCGCAGAACTTCTTAGCAGGAAGCCGCTTTCAGCCGCTCAGCCACCTCTCCATATTCAATT
>CAZKFA010000002.1:0-27723 GCA_964551925.1 uncultured Gammaproteobacteria bacterium | reverse complement strand
AACTTCTTAGCAGGAAGCCGCTTTCAGCCGCTCAGCCACCTCTCCATATTCAATTGTCTCCCTCCACATCCCCCGAAAACTTCTAACTGCTAAGAAGTTCTAAGAACTTCAATTTTTTGTGACTTTAAAAGTCCGTAGGACTTTTAACAGGGAAGCCGCTTTCAGCCGCTCAGCCACCTCTCCATATTCAATTTATTCCCCACTATTTCTGTAAACAAACGCCGTCATTGCGAGCGACTGAAAGGAAACGAAGCAATCCAGGTTTAAAACTGGATCACCACGCCACTTCGTAGCTCGTGATGACAGGCTTTATTTCAACAAAGCCTCTAAAATCATAGCAAAAGAATTGATTTTAATTCAAAAAACTTCTTAAAGCATAAATAACCACGCTTTACAGAATTGTATGCTCACAAAAGGTCTAATATATAAACTAATGCACGCAGAGATCATCAGCATCGGGACTGAACTCATTATTGGTCACACCATCAATAGCAACGCTACTTATATATCAGAGAGATTAAATCAGATTGGCATCAGCGTACATTACCACACTTCTGTCGGTGATAACAAAGAACGCATTCTTGAATGCCTGCGCTATGCTTGCTCTCGTTCAGACATCATAATCTGCACAGGTGGTCTTGGTCCAACTGATGATGACATCACTCATGATGTGATCGCTGAATTCTGTGAGCGCCCAATCTATGAAGATCCCTTACAACGTAAAATCCTAATAGAGAAATTTTATAAAACTGGTGCTGCCGAAATCCCAGAAATCAATTATAGACAAGCGCGTATCATAGAAGGCGCTAAAGTTGTAGTTAATCCAATCGGGACCGCAATTGGATTAATGATCCAACATCAAAACAGTACAGTGATTAGCTTTCCTGGTGTACCTTGTGAGATGGAAGCAATGCTCGAATCAATCTTATCGCAACTAAAAAATAGTGAACATATTATCCACTCTCGCAAAGTTCGGTTAACGGACATTTCAGAATCTACAATGGCACAGATAATTGTAGATCATTACCAAGCAATAAATAAGCCTAATCCTTTTTTAACAGGCAACCCATCACTCGCTCCTTATGCCGATCTCGGTGAATGTTACCTACGCATAACTGCTAACGGCAGCACACAAAATGAAGTAAATCAACTAATCCAAAGCTACGAAGATGAATTAAAAAAACTCTTCTCTAATTATATTTATGGTTATGACGAGGACCGCTTAGCAACAGTATTAGCAACCAAACTCAAAGCCAATAATCTTAGTATTTCATTTGCTGAATCTTGCACGGGTGGACTTGCAAGTAAATTAATGACTGACCTTCAAGGTTCTTCAGAATATACCAAAATCAATCTAGTAACCTATTCAAATGAAGCTAAGATACAAATGCTGGGCGTAAAAACCGCAACCCTAGAACAACATGGTGCAGTCTCAGAAGAGTGCGCCAAAGAAATGGTAGAAGGTTTGGTAAAGATTTCTCACTGTGATATAAACGTCTCTATCACTGGCATCGCAGGTCCCGACGGTGGTAGTGAGGTTAAACCAATTGGCACTATATATGTTGGTATCAACTATCAAGGTCAAACCAGTGTGCAGAAACTTAATTGGAGCTCTAGACCACTATCGCGAGAACAAGTCAGGGAACTTGCTTGTAAGAAAGTTTTTTGGTTGTTGATAAAATTGATTTAGCTCTTATTTCAAGAAGCTCTCAATTTAGGCCACCGTTTGTAGAATAGATTTGATGATAGCATTCTCTTCTAAATCTCTGATTCTAATAAAATGTAGATCAACACCTTGTAAATTTATAATGCTTTCCCTTTCTTCATTAATTACAAATGCCATTTTGGTTTCAGGATAATGTTTAATAAAATTACTAATATGATTAGGAAAATCAATTTTAGTTAGATGGGATTTAACTTCAAACAAATAAGGTTTTTGATTTTTCAATAAAACAAAATCTATTTCTTTTTGGTCTTTAGTTCTCCAAAATCTCAGCTCCATATTTGGTAGAATCTTAGAGCGCAAATAATTTAACACATAAGCTTCATATAGCAACCCTTTATCTTGCCGATCTTTAATCTTCTCAAAATCACTCACCAGAAGGTTCCTAATACCATTGTCATATAAGTAATATTTCTTAGATTTCTTTAATTCATTAGAAAGATTCTTCGCATAACTATTAAGCTTATATAGGATAAATGTTTGCTCCAAAATCTCTAAATATCTCTCTAGGGTTTTGGTATCTAATCTAACTTCAGTAGCAAGGCTACTTATTTCTTGAATTTGTCCCTGATTAAAAGCTAATAATTTTAATAGATGATTAAAAGCAGTGATGTTCTCTTCTTTAATTAGTGACTTAATATCCTTATTTACATAGCTCGATAAGATCTCACTTAGTACTTGTAATCGATCTTTATCACTCTGTGTTTTAGTTATAGCTGGCATACCTCCCCAAATCAAATAATCATCAAATTCAATCACAGACTGAGCTTCAGTAAAACTAAGAGGGTAAATATTATAGCTAAATTTTCTTCCAGCCATACTCTCCTTAAGATGCTTATGAATCTCTAACGACGATGAACCACTTGCAAAAATTGTTTGCCTATGGGGTGAATCATAGATTGCTTTGAAAATTTTGGATATATTTTCGACATAATGGAACTCGTCAAAAAACAAAACATCTGCTTGTAAATCAATCAGCATCTGAAAAACATCTTTCGGGTCTTTATTGAATTCAGCTAGCACCCTTGGATCTTCGAAATCAAAAAAATAAGTTTTCAAAGCTTGTTGTTCGGCACATTTCTGGATTAATTTAAGTAGAGTTGTCTTACCAACTTGTCTTGGTCCTATTAGAATTGAAATATTTTTGCTATTAATCTTGTTGATTAAATCTCCAAGAATTTCACGATTTAAGTCCATCTGCATAAATTACCATTCCAGACCCATTATACCAAAATAGTAAATAATTTTAACCAAAATAAATCATAACACATATCTATGGTCTTATTCATTCTAAATGTCCTTATATTACAAAGACTTTAGGATATTTTACTATTATGGGATAACTATACCTAAATGGTAAATTAGATTTACAAGCCTTACTAAGCCGAATCGATTTCATCAATCTTCCCTGCTGCCTCAAAATCCATCATCGTCAGTCCATTAGCATTATGAGTCCAGTATTCAACTTGTACCGAACCCCATTTGAAAACTATATCTGGATGATGACTCGTCGCTTCAGCCAACTTCGCTACTTGATTCACGAAAGTAAGAGCAGCTTGATAAGTTTCAAATTTAAATTCTCTAGTAATTTTATTTGGTTGCCCTAGATCCAATTGCCAAGTAGGATACTGTGGAGCAAGTTCTTGTAGTTGCTCCACAGTCAATGCTATAGAGGGACAAGCGCCATGATCTTTGCAAGTTTTGAGGTCCTTATAGAAAAAAGACATTGTTTACCTTAAATTCATCATTCTGAATATCTAAAATTAAGTCAATAATTTGTTCAGAATAAGCTGATTGAAATTCAATTATATTCATAACGGTGGACCTGATAGCAGCAGCGAAGATAAAGCAACTGGAACTCTATGGCACTATCATAATAACAGCTCTAAGAGCTTGCTTGTAAGAAAGTTTTTTGGTTGCTGATAAAATTAACTTAGATGGTTTTTAATCAATAGATTTAGGGCTATTTTCAGCAATAGTATTTCCAAAAATAGCCTTAAATTAGAAATAGTAATGCTGAAAATATGATACAATAACATTGATGTATCAGCGTTTATTACAAAAACCTCTCAAAAACAACAATAGTTTCTTTTTGTTTGGAGCTAGGGGCACAGGTAAAAGTTATTGGCTCAAAAAACAATTAAAAGACGCTTTGTTTTTCAATTTACTTGACCCTGAGACTAGAGTTGAACTCAATACTAAACCTAATCGATTGGCAGAGCAAATCCCTCCTGGCTATAAAGGCTGGATAGTAATAGACGAAGTCCAAAAAGCCCCCGTTCTACTCGATTTAGTCCACAAACTAATTGAAGACAAAAAATATAAATTCATACTCACTAGCTCAAGTGCTCGTAAGCTCAAAAAGCTTGAAACTAATTTGCTCGCTGGTAGAGCCCACACTTACAACATGTATCCATTAAGTTTCCAAGAACTTAAGAGTGATTTTGATTTGGATAAAGCATTGAACTTCGGCATGCTCCCAAAAGTTTATGACGCACCAAGTTCTCAAGCAAAAAAATATTTGGATTCTTATACCAAAACTTATCTATATGAAGAAGTAATGCAAGAGGGCTTAAGCCGTAATCTAGAAGCCTTTAGTCGATTCCTTGAAGCAGCTAGTTTCTCTCAAGCAAGTGTACTCAATATGTCTTCTGTAGCCCGTGATATAGGAATCAATGCTAGAACGGTTTCTAACTACTTTGATTTACTAGAAGATATGCTACTGAGTTATAGATTAAGTGTTTTTAGCAAAAGAGCCAAACGTAAACTCATAGATCATCCAAAATTTTATTTTTTTGATGTTGGTGTCTATCAATCTATCAGACCAAAGGGTATCATCGATTCAGTCAGAGAAATAGAAGGGCACGCCCTAGAAACTTTGATTCTTCAAGAATTAATCGCTCTCAATCACTATTATGAATTAGGATACAAAATTCAATACTGGCGAACCATAAATGATCAAGAAGTTGATTTCATAGTCTATGGCCCTAAGAATTTTATTGCAATCGAGGTTAAACGATCAAATACAGTTTCATCATCAGATCTAAAAGGGCTCAAACTTTTTTTGGAAGATTATCCGGAAGCACAAGGCTATATTATTTATGGTGGCAACAAAAAACTTTACTTTGATGAGGGGATTAGAGCTTTGCCTATTCTGGATTTCTTGAAGCTCTTGCCTAAAATACTCAAGATATAGCAAGCATTCAATGGCTATTTTTGGAAATGCTATTTCTGATTTAAGCCCATTTTCAGAAAGACTATTTCTGAAAATGGGTATTAGTAATCGGACTATTAAGATTCTCCAAGATTTTAATCACTGGCAATATTTCATTTGCATCAACTGGAACAGGCTCGTTATAAAGTATTGCTTTGGCCATTAACTCATAGAAACTTTGATACGAGCCTCTCTCTGTATTAACCAAAATCTCTTGTCGATTGCCATCAACATTCCTAACAAGCTTAGTCACAGATTGACTATCAATGCCCCAACTAGGCAATGATGGACTAAGTCCCTGTATTAAAGCTTGTTCTTGAGGGTCCATATTATTATGCCAGAGACTGGCGTTTGCAGCATGTACCAGTAAATGATTTGGTGAGGCTTGTACTAATGAAGACGCGCGCAAGACTGCTCGCATCCGTCCATACTTAAAAATCAAATGAAAATAATCTGTAACCAAAGAGCCTTCTCTTTGACACTGAATATCAGGTATAACATCATCAGGTTCGCCAAAGAGAATGAGCATTTGATCAATCATATGAGAACCAAGATCATAAAGTATACCTGCTCCTGCTGTATCTTGCTCTCGCCATCTGCTTTGTACGATAGGTCTCCATCTATCATAATTAACTTCATAATGATAGATTTCACCAAGAATATTTTGGTCAATTAATTTTCTCAGAGTCAAGAAACCATTGTCCCAGCGTCTATTATGATAGACAGTCAATTTGAGTCCCTTATTAGCCGCTAACTCTATTAATTCTTTTGCCTCTGTATGCTTCACCGTAAAAGGCTTCTCTACAACTAGATGCTTGCCTGCTTGCAATAATATTTTTGCTTGCTCATAATGTAAAAAAGTTGGCGAGTTGATAATAACTAAATCAATATCTTTATCTTCTGCAAGCTCAGCTATATGAGAATAAACTTTGGCTTGAGGATATCTTGCATTAATCTCATCAACCCTAGATGAAACAAAGGCTGTGATTGTGTATTGAGGCAAAATTTCCAGAAAAGGTAAATGAAAAACTTTAGCCGACTTACCAAAACCTACTAGTGCTGTTCTAATCATAAACTAATAAGTTTAACAAAATGGTGGACCTGATGGGGTTCGAACTCACTACCTCTTCCATGCCATGGAAGCGCTCTACCAATTGAGCTACAGGCCCAGATATCCACAAGGATATCATATGGTCTCCCACAAAATTTATACTCTTCAATCCCGCTACTTGGGTAGTAAATTGATTCTCAAGATTGATAGGCAGGGGAGCAGCGGAGCCATGTCCCTGCTTTCGAACGAAGTGAGAAAGACAGGGACCGGAGCTGCCGGAAGCCTACCCAAGTAGCGGGGATATTAGCAATACTTTTGCACATGCTAAAATACTAATATTATGAGTAAAAAAATCAACCCAGATAAACAACAAAAAGGCGCGAAAAGAGCAACAAAAAATGCTAAACGTAAGGCCAAGAAAGCAAAAAAAGCTTAGTTATAAAGTTTCGTGAATAATTCCACTATCAAGTCTATCCCTTTGCTTGACCTGAAGGCTCAATATCAGCAAATTCAATCTGAAATTGAAACTGCCGTTATAGACGTACTAAGATCAGGTCATTATGTCTTAGGACCAAATGTTACAGCTTTTGAAAATGAGGCTGCTACATTTCTTGGAGCTAAGTATGCGATTGGCTGCGCCAACGGCACTGACGCGTTGATCTTAGCTCTACTCGCATTAGATATTAAAGCTGGTGACGAAGTTATAGTACCAAGCTTTACTTTTATGGCAACAGCTGGAGCTGTTGCGATGGTAGGAGCAACTCCTGTCTTCGCTGATATCAATCTCGATACTTATAATATTGACCCTAAATCAATCGAATCTAAAATTACCTCAAGAACCAAAGCTATTATAGTTGTGCATCTCTATGGGCAAGCCTGCGACATGAACAGCATCATGGAACTTGCTCAGAGACACAATCTTAGGGTGATCGAAGATACGGCACAGGCTTTTGGGACTCAGTATAAATATAAGAAGGAGCAACTTAAAGAAGGCGTCCCTTCTTATGCAGGGACTATTGGTGATATAGGAACATATAGCTTCTATCCTACAAAGAATTTATCAGCAGCTGGCGACGCTGGCATGCTGACTACGAATGATGACGAGCTTGCGATGAGGCTCAAACGTATACGAGTACATGGTTCTAGCAGGCGCTACTATCACGATGAGCTAGGTGTCAATTCTCGTTTAGACGAAATCCAAGCAGCGATACTAAGGATTAAATTACGTTATATTACAAACTGGAATCATAAACGCCAAGAGATTACGAAATTATACAATGTAAATTTATCTGGGCAAACAGTTAAAAACTGCTCTATTAAAGTCCCACAGTACATTTCTGACTCTACTCATATTTATCATCAATATACTATTCAATTAGTTAATGACAATCTCTCTAACGACGAAATTGGTTCAGTGAGAGATAAGATTAAAAACCACTTACAAACACAGGGCATTAGTAGTGAAGTTTATTATCCACTAGCTCTGCATCAACAAAAAGTTTTTGCACCTCTTAATGCTGTAGATAAAGATTTCCCGAATAGTATTAAAGCAACTAAATCTATTCTCTGCTTACCAATTTATCCAGAGCTTAAAGAAGAAGATATTAATAGAATAGCCCTAGCTATACAAACAGCGTAGATCCCTCTGGAGTTACAATAGCGGTTTTCACAGGGCCGCCTATAGTGCCCCGCCTCGTATATTCATTCTTAAAAGACTCAGCATGATGATCATAAAATATTAGCAAATCCAAAAAAACCTTCAATAGCCGGCGCTGTTCTTCAATGTCTAAATTCTTCAAGAAAGCAAGTCCTCGAAAGGATCCAGCCCGTTCCATTAACTTCAAAAATTTGCCTTTACGCTCCTTATCTCTAATATTGCGAGAAATTATATTTTCAAATTTAGTTCTAGTACGTTTATTTTCTATTACTCGCAAAAAATCTCTCAGAACCGCTCTGCCACTGCCTTCAAAAAAATAAAATTCCCCAGGACAAGCCCTCTCACAATGTGCAATTCTATTATTTGGTAATTCTAATTCAATTAAAGAAGGGGCCTTCTTAGAATCAAAGCCTACAAATGACCAAGTTGCCGCATGAAGTCTTAATTTTAATAGCATTGACTCAATCTCATCACAGGCAACTAAATCTCGAATGTGTGGACGAACAGCTCTAACAACTTGGGTTGGTGTTACCAATGACTTAGCTCCTTGAAGACCCTTTTGAACAGCTTCTAGAACATCCTTGTCTCTAATAATATTTAAATCAGATGCTCTTATAAAATTAGCTAATCCTCTTACCATTGCAACACAAGCTCCTGTTAAAGGGAAGATTTTGGGGCTATTCCAAAATCTCAGTGCATTACTAGTTCTACTATCAGAAGCTAGTAGCCAAGCTTGTGGTCTTGCTATACCAACATTGATAGTCATCAGATCTCCTTTACCATGGCAATCTCATTACAACTATTATAGAAATGACATTTGACACATTCTTGAAACACTTTCTCTGGCAGGGTTTTGATATCAACTACATGATAACCAAGCTTCTCAAAAAATCCTTGTTTATAAGTTAGTACAAAAAGTTTCTTCAGACCTAATTCACGCGCCTCGCGCTCGCAATCCTCGACAAGTAACCTTCCATAACCTTTACCAGCAAAGGCCTCTGCGACTGCTAGGCTTTTGATCTCACCCAGCAGCGGCGTAAAAATATCCAAATGTGCTGAACCAATTACCTGCGGCACTTCACTAAGGTCATCAACCTCATTAAGAAGAATTCTAAAGCCACGCGTTTGCCTATAAAGCTCATCAAGAGTCTTCGGCAACATTTCCTTACGGTCCGAATAGAATTTAATTAGATCAAAAAGTCCCTGAAAGGTTTGAGCATTAGGTTTAACTAACTGTGGCATGCAACTTATAGATGACTCAAATGAGTTACTAAACTAATTGAATAATCGCTAAAGCTGTATTATCACCACGACGGAAGCCATTCTTAACAATACGTGTGAAACCTGAACTACGATCTTTATAACGCTCTGCTGTTGCTGAAAATACATCAGCAACTACAGCTTTATCAAGAACATAGGAAGCTACTTGCCTACGCGCATGCAGATCCCCACGACGAGCAAGAGTGATTAATTTGTCAACCACTGCTGACATCGCCTTAGCATTCGATAGAGTAGTGCTGATTTGCTTCTCGCGCAATAAGCTAGTAGTAAGTGCTCTTAACACAGCTTTACGCTGGTCAGCAGGTCTACTTAATTTATGTCTTTTACATCCGTGTCTCATAACTTTTCCTCGTTTAAATTAAGCAGCCATCGATCTACCTTTAGTGCCGCGCAAGTTATAGCCCATTGCTTGTAACTTGTCTAAAACTTCTTCTGCTGATTTCTTACCAAAGTTTTTGATATTCATCAAATCAATATCACTCAAGGTAAGTAAATCGGCCAAACTGTTTATATTAGCACGCTTCAAGCAGTTGTAAGAACGTACTGATAACTCAAGTTCTTCAACACTGACACCTGAAGTATTGTCTTGCGACTCTTCTTTCTTATGCTCAGTCTCATCAACAGTTTTGATAACGCCAACTTTTTGACCCGTGTAGAAAATAAGTGGGTTCATCAACTCAACTAATTGAGCTGCTGCTTGACCAACCGCTTCGTTAATAGAGATAGAACCATCTGACCATAGGTCAAGAACTAATTTATCAAGCTTAGATGCTTCACCAGTCATGCTGATTGGTTCAACAGAGTAAGCAACGTTCTTAACAGGCATAAACACTGAATCAACAGGGATTACATCTACTGATTGAGATTTCTCATGCTCTTCAGAAGGTACATAACCGTAACCTTTAGCAACAACAATCTCTAGATTCAACTTACCATCACCAGCTAGGTTTGCAATTTCCAAATCCTTGTTGATGATCTCAACATCATTTGGGCACTCGATTTGAGCAGCAGTAACCATACCTTGACCAGATGCTCTCAAAGACAATGTACGAGTGTCATCTGTGTGCATTTTAACTACAAGACCTTTAAGGTTCAAAATGATATTAAGAATATCTTCTGATACACCATTCAACGAAGTGAACTCATGGTTCACGCCTTCGATACGTACATGAGTAACAGCAGAGCCTTTGATTCTACCTAGAAGCATTCTTCTCAAAGTATTACCAATAGTGTGTCCGAAGCCTCTGTATAGAGGGTGCATAGTAACGGTTCCTCTGATAGTACCGTCTGCTTGGACTTTTTCTTCAACTGCGATTTTCAATTCGATATTCATAATTATTAACCCTTCCTTCTCTCTATACTCTGCGTGGTTTCGGTGCTCTACAACCATTGTGCGGCAATGGAGTTACATCAGCGATAGATGTAATCTGCAAACCAGCGAATTGTAATGCTCTAGTTGCTGTCTCTCTACCAGCACCAGGACCACTAACTCTAACTTCTACTTTTTGTAAACCAAAACGCTCAACAGCCTTACGCGCTGCTGTTTCAGCTGCTAATTGTGCTGCAAACGGAGTGCTTTTCTTAGAGCCTTTGAACCCAGCCATACCAGCTGAACCTGCTGCCAGTGCGTTACCCGCAGCATCAGTAATGGTAATAATAGTGTTATTAAAAGTAGAGCTAATATGAACTATGCCGCTAACGACATTTTTCTTATTTTTCTTTTTACCTTTAGTAGATTTTGCGGCTTCTGCCACATCTGTTGTTTTTTTCTTATCTTCTTTCTCTGCCATAACTTTTCCTAATTTATTTATTTCTTAGTAACTACTTTCTTACCTGGTACAGCAACACGCTTCTTACCACGTCTAGTTCTAGAATTCGTTCTCGTTCTTTGACCTCTACAAGGCAGACCGCGACGGTGTCTCTGACCTCTGTAGCAATTAATCTCAATAAGACGTTTCATGTTGAGGCCAACTTCTCTACGTAAATCACCTTCAACCTTCATCGCACGAATGATGTCACGAATCTTTCCAAGGTCATCTTCCGTTAATTTATGAGCTCTAATATCCTCACTAATTCCAGCTTCCGCCAAAATTTTCTTTGATTTAACTACACCAATACCATATATATAAGTTAGTGCAATCACTATTCTTTTATTAGGTAGATCTACTCCAGCTATTCTTGCCATAAAACTAATTATCCTTGCCTTTGCTTATGTTTTGGGTTCTCACATATAACCATAACGCGGCCACCGCGTTTCACTACTTTACACTTACTACAAATTTTCTTTACTGATGATCTGACTTTCATTTACTAACCTCAAAACGTATTGACTTCAATCATAAGTCAAAGTGCTTAACGAAGTGTCGATAATAACACGGGCATACAAAGTATCATAAAAATTTAATGTTTTTTTCGGCTGATTTAAAAAGGTTTAAGTTTCCCGTAATAATTACTCGTCTTCTTCAGTGTCAGCAGCCCTACGAGCAAAAGAACGATAAGTAATTCTTCCAACACTCAAATCATAAGGACTAAGTTCTACCTTAACACGATCGCCAGGGATTATCTTAATATAATTTTTTCTTATTTTACCAGAAATATTAGCAAGAACTTTATGCCCATTATCTAACTCAACAATGAACTTAGCTCCTTGAACAGTTT
The DNA here is from genome assembly GCA_964551925.1 of uncultured Gammaproteobacteria bacterium. Taxonomy (GTDB): domain Bacteria; phylum Cyanobacteriota; class Vampirovibrionia; order LMEP-6097; family LMEP-6097; genus CAZKFA01. The sequence goes on along the minus strand of CAZKFA010000002.1, from coordinate 16,139 downwards.
CAAGGACTTTACCTTCCATTTCTATGATATCTTTAGGCACTCAGGCAAATCATAGCACGAGGCAACCCTATAGTGCTACTATAAGGTTAATGCGATTCAGCTGAGCAGTCTCCAGCCTCGAGTATTACGCACATCAGTTATAACTTCTATTCCATCGGCTCTAACCAAGACTTCGTGTTCGAAGTGAGCTGACGGCTTGCGGTCAGCTGTACTAATAGTCCAGCCATCGCGGTGTTTATTAATCGCTGAATTACCAAGGTTAAACATCGGCTCTATTGCCAGCACCATACCAGCTTGTATCTCCGTGTCTTTGTAATGATTGAAGAAATCCGCAAAATTAGGTATGAAAGGTTCACTGTGATAACTCGGTCCAACTCCATGTCCACCAAACTCTCTGACATTACCATAGCGATTAGTCCGTGCAATATTCTCTACCGCTCGCGCGATATCACTAATATGCTTGCCCGCAGCGATAGCATCGATACCCGCCCACAGACCTTCGTTGGTATGTTCTAGCAAGCGCGCAACTTTTGGACTTACTTGTCCGCAAGGAAAAGTAAAGGCGTTATCACCAACATATTTAAAATCAGCACTCTTGAATCTATCAATCACAGTCACCCCGACATCTATGCTTACTATGTCGCCTTCTTTGAGTGGGTGAGAATGTGGAATGCCATGTACGATATGCTCATTGATTGAGATACAGAGCGTATTGGGAAAATCTAAATACCCCTTAAAAGTAGGAATATGTCCTTGCTCACGAATCCAAGTCTCCGCGAACTCATCAAGCTCCAACGGCGTAACACCCGGCTTCACACGTTCACCAGTTAAATGTAAAACTTCACCCGCCAAACGTCCAGCCTCACGAATCATATCGTACTGAGAAGGCTCAAAAATACAGAGTGGTGCGGTCATGAAACTTTGGTCTGATAATGCATTGCTTTAAATACTTTAAAGCTTGTCTCTAATAATGGACTCATGTCCTCAGCTTTAGTAGCAAGCATTAAATATTTGCCATGATATTTAGCAACAATATACCAAGAATCTCCTTGCTTAAAAACCATCTGACATAGTTTACCACTACCAAGATTTAGCGAGTTAATATCCTGCTTCTGAAAGTTTGCCAAAAGCTCACTATGATTGGCTTGTGGCCACTTAAACAAACTTTCTTCTAGCACATCGCCATTATTATCAACACAAATCGCAGCATTAATTGACTCTGGTAAATTAGTTAATAATATTTGCTCCATCTCTTCAAGAGTAGAACTAGTAGCATCACCTTCTAAATCTTGCAGGTAAACATCAAACAAAGAATCGACTTCTTTTTTGACTTTGCGTACAAAAATATCCTCTTGATGCTTCTGGGTCATTTGGTCTTTCCATCTGCGTTCAAAACTAGAATCTTTCTCAAGTTCTTTAAACTCATTACCAAAAGTTACACAAGTAATTAAATTAAGTGCCAAAAAGGCTAGTAGATTGACATTGACACTGCCTGTCCAAGTATTTATATTGCTATAAACAAAAGTAATCAACTTAAACTTAGAATCCAATGGAACAAAACTTGCTAACGTAAAAACCGTCGCAATAAAAAACAAATAAAAAGTCCCTCGACGAATAACTTCACCAACACTGACATCTGGGAAATAAAATAAAGCTGCTAAATAAACAATTGCGACTTCTGAAAGCAGGATGCTGAGTAGAGGTAAGGTTTTGTTAATCTGCGCAACAAAAGGCAAGAGCACAACGGCAACAAGCGTTATCACTAAAACATTAGTCAGGAATTTTAGATTAAATCGTATGTTAGACATCGCTATTAGCCCAGTTACGCAAGTCCGAGAACAAGGCTTGCGAATTTCGAAGAAGCTGAGTTGACTATTTCATCAATGATGCTTCTGAGAAATGAGTATAACGCAGTTATCGGGCTTGCGCAACGGGGCTATTCTCTAAATGTAACGTTAAGTTCTTGCCCTAGCAAGGCTTTGAGATCACTTATCTCCTTGTCAATCAGCTCACCAGAAAGGGTCTCAGTCTCTGACTGCCATTTCAGCCTAAAACTAGTACTTTTACTAGTTTCTCTATGATAAACACTCACTATAGTAATCTGGACCAAATCCTTAGACGTGTGCTTAGTCAGCAAATCAATTACTGATTGTGCCGTAAGATCCAGAGTGCTATCCACTGTGATATCCCGCTCAACGATCGGGGTGTTCGCGATTGGCTTGAATTTAATTTGCTTAGCTTGCGGCGAAGCTGTCTCAAACAAATAAGTCTCTGGTGGTAGATCCCAGGCTTTAGCAAGACTCGGATGTATCTTGCCAATCACACCGACCTTGATCTCCTTGCCGCGCTCTTTAATCTTTATCTCTGCTGAGATTCCCGGATGCAGCACAGCCTGCACTTCAGTTAAAGAACTGAATTTAGCTTCTGGGAATAAATTCTCGACTATAGTTTTAAATTGATAGAAATTATCAGCAAGGTCTTTTTGAGCCCATGAAGTTTCATTGAGAACCATAACAGCAGCAATATTAGCCTTCTCTATAACATCTTCTCTGACTGGCTTAGCTGACTTGTTCAAAGAATATATTTTGCCAAATTCAAAGAGCTTGATATCAGCACTCCTATCATAAGCATAATTGCGAGCAGCTGCCTGTAATAATCCCGGCAGCATGGTCTTGCGCAAAACCCTGTGTTCAACAGAGAGTGGGTTGTCCATCTCTACTCTCAATGTATCAACGGTTCCGTGTAATAAAAGATCTGACTGCTCATCCAAACACGCCAGAGTATCACCAATCAAGCTACTCAAGATTGCTTCAGAGAAACCAGCAGCAATCAGAATGGACTTAGGAGTGGATTGCCGCACTACTTCATGGCTCGCAACGACGGAGACACTAGTCCCTGGAACCCTAACTGGGATTGCATCATAGCCATAGATTCGAGCGATCTCCTCGATCAAATCGATCTCTCTGGTAATATCATTAACCCTAAAAAACGGCACGCTAAACTCTATTTGACCAGATTTACTAGAAACTTTTTTGATTTGTAATTTAGCCAGCAATGCAACGATAGCATCTTCACTCAAATCGACTCCTAGGATATGCTTGACTTGTTCTATTCTTAAAGTTACTATTGTTTGCTTGGCTTGCTCAGCACCAGCCATTTGGATCTCACCAACTTGTAACTTCGCTCCAGTTGGACTAGCGTGTTCTACTAATAATTCAATAGCTCTGAACAAGGCTTGTTTACTATGCGACAAGTCGACTCCACGCTCAAACCGCCTCTTAGACTCTGATTCAACTCCAGCAGCTCTAGCACTGCGACGCACTGTAGCTGGATTAAAGACAGCAACTTCTATAACAATATTGCGAGTTTGATCACTAATCGCTGAGTCAAGTCCACCCATAACACCAGCGAGAGACACTGGGCTAGCTGTATCGGCGATAACTAAATTAATCTCGCTAAGTTCATGAGTACGCTCTTCAAGCGTAGTAATAGTCTCCTTAGCCTTAGCACGGCGCACAGTTAGTACTGAGCCCTTTAGCCTATCTCTATCGTAGAAATGCATTGGCTGTCCCATTTCAAGTAAAACAAAATTACTAATATCAACTACATTGTTAATAGACTTAATCCCCATGGCATTGATACGATCTTGTAACCATTGTGGTGATTGCCTTATAGAAACATTATTAATCGCAACGGTATAGAATAATTTACAATCATCAATGTTTGCGATCTTAGGTTCAATTACTGGAACAGATTTATCAAACTGCACGCTAGTAATAGTGCGATCATTAAACTTGCGATCAAGCACCGCAGCTAATTCACGTGCCTGCCCTAAGACCGACAAAGCATCACCACGATTGGATCTGGCGCCGACTTCTATAATATAATCTTGTTCCTGTCCTAGAACTTGACTGATCGGGGTGCCAAGCTTAGCGGTAAAATCATTAAGTATATAAATACCATCACTATCTATATCCAAACCCAATTCAGCAGGAGAACAGAGCATACCAAAGCTCTCAACTCCACGAATTTTGGATTTAGTAATTTTGAGCTCACTGGCATCATGACGATTAGTAACAGCAGCTCCAACAGTAGCCACTGGAACCTTCTGCCCGACTTGAATATTAGTAGCACCACAAACTATCTGGAGTGTCTCAGAACCGATGGTGGTCTTAGTAACTTGTAATTTATCAGCATCAGGGTGCTTGGTTATCTCCAAAATCTCACCCAAAACTACTTTAGGATCTATAATTTTACGAAAAGGCTTAATCTCCTCAACTTCAAAAGCCTTCATGGTTAAATTCTCAGCTAAATCATCAAGCTTGATCCCATCAAGATCAACAAAATCAGCAAGCCAGTTGTAGGATAATTTCATTAAAAATATTGTAGCAGTAGCGCCCTAACTCAACCCTATAGTGGCACTATAGGGTCAGCCAAGTGCCGCGAATTTAAATCCCAACAAAAAGTATTGACACTTGGCGGGCTACCTGCTATTATGTATTAACCATGAGATTATCTGACTTAAGACAAGGTCTAGCCGCTTTAAATGATTGGTCAATCAATCCAAATACAAAGCCTTCACGTAGAGATCTATTAGCAGCGGGGACAGGGGCACTAGCTGGTGGCGGAGTAGTCGCAGCGGTACTGAAGCCCAATAGAGAAGCTGAACTACAAATCGGTAACACTACAGACAACCTTATTGCTGTCATTGAGGAGCAGAGTAAATCTAATGATCCAAAAGATAAAATAGCTACTGTCAAAAGTTTACTAACAGTTATTCCACAAATTAAAACTGATAAGGCAACCTTATCGCAATTAACTCAGGTTCTGGCAAATTTAGATTTAGCTACTGTGGTAAAAGATAACGATGAATCAGCAATGCTTGCTGGGGGGGCAGTAACTTTAGATCGAGTGATCATTGGCGATAAAATTTTAGTTACTGACTCAAATCTACTATCACTAATCAATGGCAAACAATATACCACAGCCTTAGCCCTAATTCTTAACATCGCTAAACAAACAGACGCTTCTGTAGAAGAACGTGCTCAAGCAGTTCTTGCCTTACCTTCAATTATTGATCTACGCAAATTACAAACTGAAGTACCAACCAAAGTCAGAGACATTAACATTCACGAGCAGGAGGCACAAAGACCTACACCTGTAGCCACTACCCCCAATGCTCAAGCAAGACGCATGGAAGTGCTGGCTCAATTAGGCTTGCCAACTAGCTTAAACGGTTAAACCTTTCGGTAACGGAAAAACAATATGCTCTTCTTTGAAATTCAAAATCTCTATTTGTACTTTAGAGCCATTAGACAATTTGTCCACCAAGGTATCCACCAAAAACTCTGGCGCTGAGGCTCCAGAACTAATGCCTATGACTTTGTCCGCAAAATCCTTTGGCATAATAAAACTCTCTGGATCAGGCACCAAATCAGCAGGCTTACCTAATTTGCGAGCCAGTTCCAGCAAACGCAAAGTATTGGATGAATTATTACTACCAATAATGAGAATATGGTCACAGTGTTTAACCAGTTCCTTGACTGCATCCTGGCGATTCTGAGTAGCATAACAAATGTCATCAGACTTAGGAAATTCGATATTGGTAAAACTCCGCTTCAACTCCTCAACAATGGCAGCAGTATCATCAATTGATAGGGTTGTTTGTGTAGCCACAACTAAAGACTGATGTGCAAGCGTTGAAACCAGCTCTCTGACGTCAGCAACAGACTCAACTAAGTATATATCTTCTTGACTTCCGTAACCCATAGCACCAAGCACTTCTTGATGACCGCGATGACCGATATAAATTACTTTCTTGCCAGATTTGATAGCCTTAGATATCTCAAGATGAACCTTAGTCACTAGCGGACAAACGGCGTCAATAAATTGCAAGCCTCTTTCCAGAGCTGCTTTCAGAACTTCAGGACTAGTGCCATGCGCCGAGAATACCAAACGCGCGCCATCTGGAACTTCATCTAAACTCTCAACAAAAATCACACCACGATTTTTGAAATCATTAACTACGTGATGATTATGTACAATCTCATGGCGCACATAAAGTGGTGTGCCATAAAGCTCAAGAGCAATATCAACTATCTCAATAGCACGATTAACACCAGCACAGAAACCTCGAGGTTGGGCTAGAACGATCTTCGCAACAGTAGTTTGTAGACTTGGCAAATTAGTGTTTTTTTTCTTTTCTAGATTCTAGCCACATAACCAAATAAAAAGCTCCTATTGCAGATAGACCAACAAGTCCAAAAAGAACTACTATCATCATCATATGCCAAACTCCTTATCTATTGCTGTTGATGGCTGTAAAAGTACCGCACAAAAAATCAGAAAAACTGCAATTAACAAACAACTACCTACAATAAGCCAACTAACACTAATAGCACTTACAATTTTACCTATAGCCAAACTAATAATCAAGGCCTTAGCTAAATCAATAAACAAAGCTGCTAATAACTCCCTCCGAGATTTCATAATTTAGCATCTTACTACAAAGCTTCGCAACTCAAGTAGGTCAAACGGTAACTAACTTACCTTACTAAGTGCTCTAGCAGCGTCTTTGAACATGGTCTCCGTCGCAGCAAAATCTATACAGGCGTCTGTGATTGATATACCATATTTGAGCTGAGATAAATCTTCTGGGATTTTTTGGGTGCCGCCATGGATATGACTCTCTACCATAAAGCCAATCAGAGACTTGGTTCCATCGCGCTTCTGTTTAACTATATCTTCTAGCACCTCTGGTTGCTTATAAGGATCTTTACCAGAGTTCGCATGATTACAATCAACCATAATTGACTTCTCTAAACCAGCTTTCTCTAAAACCGCCTCAGCCATTGTGACATGCTCTGCTGAATAATTAGGACCATCGTTACCACCACGTAGGATTAAGTGAGTATCAGGATTACCATTGGTATGAAAAATACTAATGCGCCCTTCATCTTGGTCTATACCCAGGAAGCTTTGCGGCAAACGCGCAGCGTTAGCAGCATTGATAGCAACAGTGAAATCACCATTAGTAGAATTTTTGAAGCCAACTGGCATAGATAAACCACTAGCCATTTGTCTATGTGTTTGGGACTCTGTAGTACGCGCACCAATTGCAGTCCACGAGACTAAATCAGCAATATACTGCGGTACCAATGGATCTAACATCTCAGTAGCACAAGGCAAGCCCATGGCATTGATCTCAAGTAATAATTTACGAGCCTTCTGTAAACCAGTGAGCATATCAAAACTATCATCCAGATGCGGATCATAAATTAAACCTTTCCAACCAAGAATAGTTCTTGGCTTCTCGAAATAAACTCTCATCACCACACAAATCTCGTCCTTGACTTGATCACGCAGCTCTACTAACTTGCGCGCATAGTCAAGAGCCTGGTCAGTATTGTGAATAGAACAAGGTCCGACGATAGCAAGCAAGCGATTATCGCGATGCCAGATTATGTCTCTGACTTGCGCGCGCGCTTGCACCACTGTATCAACAACCTTATCGTTACTAGGAAGTGCCTCACGAATAACAGCAGGCGTAGCAAGAGCTTCTATCTTATTAATGTGGCGATTAAAAATTTGACTATTATCTTCCATTATGTATAGCGGTTTCAATCATAACATAAGCTAAGCCTTAAATCTTTAGAAAAATCTAGAGATTAAAAATCTCGAGAGCTATAATTAAAGCAGTAAGTGAGCAGATTAGCCAGAGTAACTACGATGGAGATAATTTGTCCAATTACAAGGAAGATCGCTAGACTTGTCAGAAAAGTTCGAGAACAAGGCTTGCGAGTTCCGAAAAATCTGAATTGACTACCCATCAATGATGATTTTGAGGAGCGAGCATAACACAGTTATCGGAGTTTTATGACAAGTCTCACAAAGGAGAAATAAATTATGGCAGTATTAGTAGGTCGTCAAGCCCCAGATTTCAAGGCAGACGCAGTAGTTAACGGTACAGAGTTTAAGCAAATTAGTTTAAGTGATTACAAAGGTAAAAGTTACGTAGTACTTTTCTTTTATCCATTGGATTTTACTTTTGTTTGCCCAACAGAGTTACACGCATTTCAAGCACAGTTAGCAGAATTCAAAGCATTGAACACCGAAGTTATCGGCGTTTCAGTTGATTCGAAGTTCTCTCACTTCGCTTGGTTAAACACTCCTAAATCACAAGGTGGTATCCAAGGCGTTACTTATCCAGTGGTTTCTGATTTGAACAAAGAAATTTCTAGAACTTACGACGTTGAAGTTGAAGGTGCTGGAATTGCTTATCGTGGTTTATTCTTAATTGACAAAAACGGTATAGTTCAACATCAAGTAGTAAACAACCTTCCTCTAGGACGTAATGTTGAAGAGGCTGTGCGCATGGTTAAAGCTCTACAATTCTTCGAGAAGAATGGTGAAGTTTGTCCAGCAAACTGGAACGAAGGTTCTAAAGGTATGAAACCAAACAACGAAGGTCTAAAAACTTACTTCAACGATAAAGAAGTAGCTAGTTGTTCTAGATAATTTAGTAATCGTCATCACGAGCCGCCGCGGGCGGCGTGGTGATCCATATCTCACAAAATCAGTTACAATAAACTTGCTCCGCGCGCTCATACTTCGTCATGGGCTTGTGTTGATAGTTGATTTCTACTACTAATGGCTTATCTTCAGAAGCCTCGTATTGACTGGGATCCAGCTTAGGTCTAATTTTTTTATTTACAAAACTCCTTAGTAATTCCGAACTTGGCTCATTTAAATAAGGACATTGCAAATCAACAGGAGATCCGGAACTTTTATCGAGCAAGAAGAAAGAAACTTTCTTTTCGCTCGCTCCTTCTCCAAGAGGAATCTCAATCCGAAGAGAAAACTCTGTCGGAAAGGAAAAGTCATCCTTTACTTTTTTCAAAGAAGCAAAATGATTGTAATAAATAATATTAGTTGCATAATTAACTAAAGCATCGACCTGCTCTTGATCTAAGTTTCTTAACATCTGCAAATAAAAATTTGGGTCAGAGTTTTTCTCGTAACGGACCATGACGTCTCTGTCAATAATATTACGCTCTTTAAAAGCCTGAATATCAGGGAAAGCTCTTGCTAATTTGGCTGGAACGCCCCCGGGATCTAGTATCGTATTTGGCCGAAAAACAGAATCTATAAATCTAAATAGATCATTATAGACAGATTCAAAACGACCTATGGTCAAGGGATGATTACCAAGAGAAGGGAATGCTGTACGATTCAATAAAGTTCTGAGTTCAAACATTGACTGATAAATTTCATTGGAGCTTTTTTTGATCTGGGCATCAGTTACTTGTTCGACATGAAATAATTTATCCAAATGATCCAAGACTATAAACAAATGTTCTTGTATTGTTTGACAAATGCCCTGTAGAGGCGCTGCGTATCTTGAGCGAATATTGCCTATATTGTTTGCTACGTAACTAGCTTTGAATTGTTCTAATAACAACACCTGATCCATTGAATATATATTAACACGAGGTGCGGATTATCTTCAATTGCAAGGCCTGTTAAAATTATCGCTATGCAACCACATTACTGGCAAGAAGCCTGTGAATACTTGAGCAAAAAAGACCCTATCTTAGGTCAAATAATCAAGGCTAACGGGACTAAGAGCCTCAAATCTCAGGGTAATCCCTTTGGTATGCTTTGCCATGCCATTATTGGACAGCAAGTTTCTACGGCTGCTGCAGAGAGTATTTGGCGCAGATTTACTGGGTTATTTCTGCGCAAGCAAGTTAAGTGGCAGAATCTCAAGGGAATAACCGATGAGAAATTGAAAGAAATAGGTTTATCAAAACAAAAAATTGGGTATATAAGAGGAATAGCCGATTTTTTCAAAGTAAATAAAGTTACGGCAAAATATTTTAAACAAAATAGAAGCGAAGAATTATTAAGTATCAAAGGCATTGGTCCTTGGACGCTTGAGATGTTTCAAATATTTTATTTAATGGAGCCTGATATTTTCCCGGTTAAAGATTTAGGCTTACAAAAAGCTATCAAGAAATATTATCCACGTAACAAAAAAGATATCGCTGAATTCTCTAAACGCTGGCAACCATATCGCACTGTCGCTACATGGCAATTGTGGAGCAGCTTTGACACTCAACCCATTGCTTATTAGCTGATCGGTTCGAGGTCATCTCTATCACGACCATCCGGATCTTGCCCGCCGTGATCCCAGCCAGCATTAGGTTTACCTTCAAGTGGATCCCAGCTTTTTTTTTGAAGCTCGTCATCTAAAGCAGCATTTAGACTACGTAAAAATTCTCTCTGTCCTTCTTCAGTTCTTGGTACTTGCTGACTAGATGTCGGGCGCGTAGCTCTAATCGCTGCACAAAAAACTCTTACGTCTTCAAGCGAGTAATCAGCAGCATTAGGACCTAATAATAAAGATTGAAAGGCAACAGTTAAATCATAAGCCTTAGACGAGAGTGAATTAAGATCCACTCTGTCAGAATCTTTACCCGTAATTTTATTAATAGTTTTTCTAGCCTGCCTTGCTCCTAAACTTCCTTCAAAGCATGGTTTCGGCAGCTCTGTCAGCAAAGTGCTTAATTCTGAGTCTTTGGCACGCTTATCAGCTTCAATGGCCTTCTCGCCAGATACTTCAGGTTGATCCAGTCTAAAAAAACGTCTAGGGTCTCTAATATCCATCATATTAATATGATAACACATATTAACAGTATTATCTAGACCTTATTGAAATTTGTTAGAATTAAACAATATGACACATACACTACCAGAACTACCTTGGACTTTGGAGGCTTTAGCCCCAAATTACCTCAAATCTACGCTTGATTATCACTATAGTAAGCACCACAATGCTTACGTCAATAACCTCAATAAGGCTCTTGAAGGGCTCGATGATTTCGCTCATTTGCCGATTGAGGAGCTGATGACCCGCGTCAATGAGATCCCCCAAGACAAAAGACAAGCTGTGATCAATAACGGCGGCGGTCATTACAACCATACTTTATTCTGGTTTATCATGGGGCCAAATGCTGGCGGAGCGCCAACTGGTGAACTAGCTAAACAAATAGAAAAAGACTTCAGTAGTTTTGATAAATTCAAAGAAGCTTTTACAACGGCAGCAACAACCCAGTTTGGTAGTGGTTGGGCTTGGCTCACTTGGTGTCCAGAAAATCAAAAATTAGTAGTGGAGAAATCAGCAAACCAAGACAATTGTTTGATGAACTCCAAGCGTAAACCACTTCTGACTATTGATGTCTGGGAGCATGCTTACTATTTAGAGCACCAAAATCTCAGACCAAGATGGATTGAGACTTTTTATAATCTGATTAACTGGAACGCAGTTGCTAAGAATTGGGACAATGCCAAAGCTGGCAAGGCAATCATTGACTGCAAGAGCAAAGCAGTAGCATAACTAATGAGCAAGTTAGGAATAATCGGAGCAGGCGCAATGGGGCAAGCAATTGCTCGCGGCTTGGATGCTGCTGGAATCTATGCGGCTAGCGAGATTATTCTTTATGATGTTAACGAAGAAAGTTTACGGCAAGTAGTTAAATTTCAAACCGCTAAATCAATTGATAAATTAATCCAGAAGCTTGATGTTGACGGAGTTTTACTCTTTGCTGTTAAGCCACAAAATATGGAAGAAGTCTTAGATGCTTGTAGCGAGCTCAGAGACAGCGTCATAGTCGTCTCAATCGCAGCTGGCGCCAAAATAGCTAAATTAGAAAAATTCCTTCCTCTTAATCCGATTATTAGAGTGATGCCAAACACCCCAGCTCAAATCGCTAAAGGCGCTTCTGTACTAGCGGCTAATGACAAGTGCTCCGCTGAACAAATCGACCAGATTCGTAAAATATTTTCTAGTTTAGGTTTAGCGATAGTGCTTGATGAAAGTAAACTAGATGCCGTCACAGCACTTTCAGGTTCTGGACCAGCTTATGTCTTCCGTTTAATTGAAGCTATGACCGAGGCTGGAGTGAAGCTTGGCTTAGAATTAGAAGCGAGTAAAGCACTAGCAAGACAAACTGTATATGGAGCTGCTTGCCTAGTAATGGAAACTGGTTCTGAAGCTGCTGACTTACGCAAACAAGTAACTAGCCCCAATGGCACTACTCAAGCGGCTCTTGAGTCATTAGCAGCAAATGATTTTGAGAATATTATTTATGAAGCAATTGCTGCAGCAGCGAAGCGGTCGGCGGAGTTGTCTTAGTTGCGTAATTACTGTATATGTAGATGCTTTTCTAAAAAAGTACTGACTGTGAGCGGATCTGTGGAATCTTCCTTATGAGATGGAGCAGCAATACAAAAAATAAAAATTCCACACTTTAGCGAACAGTCAGTACTTTGATATAAAGAATCAGGATTTTGTCAATGACAGTAAAATTAATCTCGACCCACCGCTGGTACATCCATCTCCGTCCCTATAGTTTCCATCACTTGGATGTTGAAATCAGAAGACAACTCAGCATAGCTAAGTATATGCACATGCGGATCAAATTGTTCGATCAATCTAAATAACGGCAAGCGCAACGAAGGTCCACAAATCAATATAGGACGGCGTTCTACCTGTTCTAAGATACGGCGCGAAGCGTTAGAAATCATGGTAACAAGATTCTGGATCTGTTTTGGTTCAAGTATAAGTACCATGTTGTTATCAATTTTCTGCAAACTCTGCTCAAGACGTGTCTCCCAACTAGGATGGAAGGCCATCGCTGGAAGTTGCCTATCTGGCGTAGAGAACTCAAGACAAATCTGCCTACCAAGAGTAATACGGAGCTTCTCTGAAAGCTGGTCTGGATCTTTGATTGCGACAGTCAGATCCTCAAGCTTCTCGAGAATATAATGGATATCACGAATAGAAACTCTTTCTTTAAGCAGATTGACAAAGACTCTACGCAGATCACCAAGAGAGATCGCACCAGGAACAAGATTCTCCACTAACTGTGGATCGAAGTTCTTGACTTGATCTAAGATACGACGCACGTCTGCCTTCTCAAGCAAGTCATCAATGTTTTTGCGTACAACTTCAGCAAGGTGAGCAGTTAGAACGCGAACTGCTGGCGCCGCTGGTCTATCCCAATCAATTTGTTCAAGGTATTCTGGCTCAACCCAATATGCTGCTTCCTGTAGAGCGGGCTCCCAACCAGGTAATGAACCCGGTGGCGGCTCAGAATAAATATTATCCCAATCTTCACGCAAGATGAGCATCTTGTCTGCGTAAACCTCAGCAGAAGCGACGGTAGTGTCGCGAATAACAATACGATATTCGTTAGCAGCGAGTGAAGGCGCGTCCATAATACGCACTGAAGGCAATATATAACCAAGGTTAAGAGTCAATTGGTGGCGCAGAGACGCGATCTCTGGTACAAGAGTGCCGTTACGCGCAGGATCAGCGATATCAAGTAAACCCGAGCCAACCCACACAGCAAGCTTATCTACTTCAAGTAACGAGTACATCATCTCTGGAGTAGCACGTGGCGCACCAGATTTATCGGTGTTCTCATCAAGATCGACATCAGTATCTAAATCTTTAGCTGCTGCTTTTTTCTTAGCTTGACCTATACTATAGACGAAGAATAATAAACCACTCGCTAAGATGATCAACATCATTCTTGGCATGCCTGGTAACGCTGCAAAAATAAATAACAAAGCCGCACCAATAACAAAAGCGTTTGGTCTAGCCAGGAACTGCGCAGATAGATCCTGACCAAAAGAGTCTCCGGTGGAACCAGCTCTAGTAACAATCACACCAGTTGCAATTGATAGAATCAAAGCTGGAATAATAGCTGAGAGCGCATCTCCGATTGTAAGAATAATATATTTTTGTGCTGCAAGTTCAAAGGGCAATCCCTTCTGGAGCATACCAATAGTTAAACCAGCAACAATATTAATAATAGTGATGATGATACCTGCCATCGAATCACCTTTGACGAACTTCGATGCACCATCCATAGATCCAAAGAAAGATGATTCTCGTTCAACTTCTTGCCGCTTCTGTTTAGCTTGATCACTAGTAATAAGACCAGCATTAAAATCGGCATCAATACTCATCTGCTTACCAGGCATCGCATCCAAAGCAAATCTAGCAGAGACTTCCGCGACACGTTCAGCACCTTTGGTAATAACCATAAACTGAACAACAGTAATAATAACGAAAATAATTATTCCAACCACTACATTACCACCAGCTACGAAATTACCCATAGCTTCAATCAAATGCCCGCCCTTACCATGAAGCAAAATCGAACGAGTAGTTGCAATATTCAACGACAAACGAAACATCGTTGTCAATAACAGGAAGGTCGGTAAGGCAGCGAAGTCAAGTGGCTTAGAAATATACAAAGAAATTCCAATTGCTATAACAGCAAGAGTAAGGTTGAGAGAAATAAATAAATCCAAAAGAAAAGTTGGTAGAGGAATAATAATTATCAAAATTATTCCAAAGATTAGTGCACCGACTAATATTTCACTTGTCTTAATTCCAGGCATAGTCCACCAATGAAGGTATAGTTATTTCATACCCCGAATACGACAATTTATATAGCAAATAAAGGTTAAATTGGGGTTAATACAAGATAAGCTCAGTATCTTCAAGATAAATCCTGAGCTGGTATCAAGGAACTGGTATAAAATATTTTGAGTTATGAAAATTGATAGTGTTAAACACGGCAAAATTTGGTTTATCTTTTCTGGATTATTAGTTGGTCTCAGTTTACTTTTTATGCTGCAATCACAAATCAAGCTTGGTTCACCACTCAAGTTAGGCTTAGATTTTACTGGTGGTAGCAAATTAGAATATCGTTTCAAAGCAACTAAATTTAGCTCAGAGGAAGTACAAACTTTGTTAACAGAAGTTGGCTTCAAAAACTCTCAGGTAATGATTACTAAAGAAGAAGATCCTTTATTAATCATTAGAACAGCAGCTCTCACTGATGATACTAGCCTAGAGAAGTTAAATACCAAGCTCAAAGAAAAATATGGCGAGTTTGAAATCAGTTCCATTGACACTGTCAGCCCAACCGTAGGTCCTGAGCTACTTTCAAGCGGACTAACCGCGTTAGCCTTCACCGTATTAGCCATGATTATTTATATTTCTAATCGCTTCAAAAGAGATTATGCTATTTGTGCAATCACGGCTTTATTTCACGATGTAATAATTGTCATGGGTTTATTTGCCTATCTGGGTTTGAGCTATGGCATTGAAATTGATATTTTATTTATCACTGCAATCCTTTCTACCTTTGGTTTCTCTATACACGATACTATAGTGGTGTTTGATAGAATTCGCGAGAACCAAAAATTACAAACTCAAAAATTCAGTTTCGCTGATTTAGCAAACTTAAGTGTCAATCAAGTCTGGGCACGTTCACTCAACACCTCTCTAACTACTTTAACAACATTAGCGTTTCTATTTTTCTTAGGTGGAGATTCGACTCGTAACTTCGTTGGAGCACTTTTTGTCGGTTTATTCGTTGGAACTTATAGCTCACTATTCTTAGCAAGTCCGTTACTAGTGTGGTTTAGATCGAGGAAGTAAGGATTAATTAATGTTATTAACTAGTGCTGCTGATCTGAGAAGATTCAGAGATATAAATGAAGCTCAAAAAACTTTTGTCGACTCTTTTGAAACAAGTATAATAAATGCTTTGTCAAGCAAAAGACCCAAAGCTCTTGATCGTGATTTAGAGCTACCGCATTTGCATGCTTGTGAACATTTTCGTTTTGAGCCAGATGAAATACTACCAAAGCTGCACGCAGAGCTCAGCCTACCAGATACCCGAGAAGAATTTTTACTTGGTACTAGGTTAATGGGCTCCTCTCCACATAATGGTGGTGAACGATGGACTATTCTTGGCGATCCATTTAAAACTAATCAAAAAGATATTCCTAGAACACTAAGACGCAAAGAATACAAAGGAGCTTTAGACACATTTGAAGCAATGATAAATTATTTCGAAACCAGATTAATTGAACTTATGACACAATTATTTACTCCTTCACAAACACAAAAATCTCACTAAACAAAAAATCCCCCATTACTGGAGGATTTATAAATCTGTAAATCTAATTTAGCTTAAATTAGCGTTGTAAGCCAGCTAACTCACGTTTAGCTTGAATACTAGTTTCAGCTGTATCGACAATACCAGCAATTT
>CAZKFA010000001.1:0-91454 GCA_964551925.1 uncultured Gammaproteobacteria bacterium | reverse complement strand
AGTTATATGGTGCTCCCGGAGTGACTTGAACACTCGACCAATCGATTATGAGTCGACTGCTCTGACCAACTGAGCTACAGGAGCGTAGCTATACCTTCTTACGCAGTCGACAGGTCGACTGACTCTTGTTACACTCCGTGATCGAGCGGTATACTCTCGATCACTCCGTAGCCAACTGAGCTACAGGAGCGTAGCTATACCTTCTTACGCAGTCGACAGGTCGACTGACTCTTGTTACACTCCGTGATCGAGCGGTATATTCTCGATCACTCCGTAGCCAACTGAGCTACAGGAGCGTAGATATATTATCCATTAATTTTACAAATAAATCCTAGTAAATTAATTAAAATTAAGCAATCAAGCTATTAATAACTTCTAGCCATCTCAACAGCCGCAGCTGCATCTACCCTGCCATAGCCAACTTCGTTATTTCTACCCTCACCATTAAATGTATATCGTGAATTTATACTCTTATTAGCAGAATTACGTAGTATTTCTTTCACCTCATCAGCAGTGAGATCTGGGTTAGCCGCCCAAACCAAGGCAGCAACCCCTGCCACTACTGGCGCAGCAGCACTAGTTCCTCTAAAACTACGATTAAATGCACCACGACTATAACCAGCAAGATATTTATGCGCCTTACCAGCTCGTTTAATCGTAAAATCATTACGATCAGTAGTTACGATACCTTGAGCTCCACCACCAGGCGCGACCAGATCTAACTCTGGTCCATAGACACTATAACTTGCTCTCTGATCGGTACTATCAGTCGCACCAACTGCAAAATTATAAGACTCTCTAGCTTCTGGTGAATTATTGAAATTTGATTTACCACTATTACCAGAAGCAAAAACTACAACAACTCCTTTACCATCATTAGACTCTTCAGCCATCTCTTGATAAAGATCTCTCTCAATTGAAGGTATAGTCAATAACTGACCACTAGGTAAGGTTGGATCATAACTACCCCAACTGTTATTAATGATAGTAGCTCCAAGCTCAACAGCCTTACGATGTGCTTCTATAATTTGTGAGCTTGATATCATACCATCGTCGGTAATTAATCGAATTGCAATGATTTGTGCTTCTGGAGCGACTCCTACAACTCCAATACGATTGTCCTTGGCTGCAATAATTCCAGCAACTGCTGTTCCATGATTCTCAGAAGATCTCAATGGTGCACTGGCATCAGGTTTCTCATCAATTACATCATAACTATCAGAAGCATAATTGATATCCTTATGCCTCAGATCAAAACCAGTATCAATAACAGCAACCCTCACTCCAGCACCCTTAGTAAAACCCCAAGCGCTCTCTACATTGATATCAGCATTAGGACGAAAACCATTACGCCCATCATTCTCTAGATGCCATTGATAACGCCCTAACTTATTACCCCTAATTGAGTTTTGAGTCACAGCCTTGTATTCATCAATATCAACATCATCGACAATATCTTCTTCTTCCGAAACTTCTTGCGACTCTGGGATACCTTGGGTATCAAGCAAAGTCATTATATTCTCAGCATTATCATCAGTACTAGTGATGACATCACAAGCGTAAGCCCGCTTACCAAGCTTAACTCGGGGTTTAAGATTATTACGCAACATGTAACGCTTCATCGCTGAGACTCGAGTATTAGGCTTAAATTTCACAATCACTGAATCTTTGAACTGGCGTTGACGACCAAGTTTGCGGTCATAAACTTTTTTCATTTTGCCTTTATTGCCGTGCTGATTAGCAGCCACCATACGGAATCTTTTACCTGGCTGTCTTGCCATGGCCGCAGGCATGGAACTAAGCAACAAAGCTAGTCCGACTATTATATTAAGAGTTAGGGTTTTTCCCTTCATTTAATCTAGATCACGTCCTCTTATCTAGATTTATCGACCTAAATCAAAGGGGCTAATAATTAAATATTTTTAATCTCAGGGTCAGTACTCGGAATCTCAATAATGTGTTAATATAATATAATGCCTATTCGACCAACTGATGATTTAGCAGCTTTTTACCTCAATTTTATGAAGTCAGTAGCAAGCGCTCAAAGACACGAAACTACGAGAAAAGCAGCTCCAGAACGAGAAGAATTAGAACAACATATACTCCAATTATTTCAACCAGAGACAGGGGAAACCAGACCAATACGAGCTGCTCGAAGAGCCTTAGCTGCTCCTGATGACACTGGTAACGCTGATGTCGATGAGTTTCTAAAGCATCTTCAAGATCATTCACTAATACATGATGGTTCTGGCATAGCAGATATGACTGATAATTTTTTACTTGAACATGGTCATGACCCAGAATTAGTAATTCAAGCTTTTATCTCAGAACTTACAGATCATGGAATACTTGATAAAGCGCTACCCGAGCTAGAATTCAATCAAGGACTAAGTCATAAACAAATATCACTAGTTGTAGACAAACTTTGGAGCGAAGCAAATAGTAGTTTCCAATATGACTTTATAACCGCGATTCTTAATCACGCACAAAAATTACAAGACAATAATAAATCACAACAAGCCAATCAACTAGTTGCTCACTTAACAGCTTTCGCTGGATTATTTGACATCGAGAGAGCCACTGGCTTTAGTCAAGCTGTTACGGAGAAGACAGCTGAATTTTTTGCACAAGCAGAAATGGCTAATAAAAGAGCGGCTTAAGGAGTTATAATTACTATTAGTAAACCTGATGATCGCCGTTATTAATTTAATGGAGGAAAGTCCGGGCAGCGTCAAGCTAGGTTGGCGGCTAACGGCCGCTGCGTGTGAACGTGAGGATAGTGCCACAGAAATATACCGCCGAAAGGTAAGGGTGCAAAGGTGAGGTAAGAGCTCACCAGCTAGATCGAGAGGTCTAGGCTCGGTAAACCCCACTGAAGCTGCAAGGTAAGGAGACATAACTAAAGGACAAGTCCGCTTGAACCCCTTTAGGTTTCTGAATTCCGCAAGAACTTGATAGCAATATCAAGACCAGATAGATGATCATCGGACTTAAAGGTTGATAACTATTTAAGTCTACAGAACCCGGCTTATGGTTTGCTCACTACATGGGACTGCGCGAGCAGTCCCTTTTTTATTACTCGGCTTATAACAAAATCACCCTTTATACAGTGTATAGTAATTATAAAAATAGCTCGGCAAAGTCTTTAAAGATTTTGAAGCAAAAAAAAATCACAAAACTTTGCTGGATTAAGTATTAAGACTGGATCGCCACGCCGCTACTAGTCCCAATGTGGCTCAAACGCCCAGAAGCAGCAGCTTCTACAGCAATAGCATCTTCATAACTACGAATACCACCAGCAGCTTTAATAGTAATGTATTTTTGCTTATCATATTTATCAAGCAAGTTTGCAATTAATCTTACTAAGTCTGGAGATGTAGTACGCAAAGCCACTCGCTCAGATTTAACGAAGCCTGTTGAATTTTTGTAAGCAAATTTTATTCTTGGATTACTATACAGCGTATAGTAATTCGCCACCGCTTCCGCAAAAATCTTAACACTCTGCTCTATCTCCCTATCAGAGAGTAACTCACAAGAAAAGATCGGTTTCAAATAAATACTGCGATCAAGATTTAAACTATCAATCAAAATTATATAAGCATTCAACTCTCTTTCAAGATGCGAGAATTGATTAAGATCAATAACAGGATCCAATTCCTGAGCACCATCCAAGATAGCCTGTCTCAACTCACTAAGCTTATCCATAATATTAATATTACCGATAGCATTCTTTGCCGCAAGCAAGTCTTCTTGAGAATTAATTACAAATACTTGCTCCGGGAATCCAATCGTAGCTGAGCATCTATATTGATCAGCATATTCTTTAATCCAATTACTTCTAATACAGATCGAGTTAAAATGATATCGTTGAGCCTCTTTCACTAATTTATCTAGAATAACTTTAGTACCATCAGTCTTTAAATAAGTATGATCAATAAGTTTTGCAATATGATTATTTCCTTGGTTCATAATTAAATTTCTCTTTGATTTTTGATCTCAACTCATCATCCTTAACTACTACAAACAAATTCATAATGCCATTACCTGAATAACCAATTGCCTTAAAACCAGCTTCAGTCTCGCTAGTAAGCCGAAGCGTACCGGGGCTAAATTTATGCCTTGCACACTCTGAGATCCCTACTATAATCTTAGCGCCATTATTCTCTAACCAGAGAATGCTTTTCTTTAGCTCTTTTGCGATTGATTTATGTTTACCACGTGCCATGAATGATAAAATAATTATACATGGCAATTATCGATAAATTAGATGAGCCAAAGCACATTCCTTTACACGTACATACCGAGTACTCATTGTTGGATGGTGCTAGCCGCGTTGAAGATATTTGCGCTAAAGCTAAAGCTGCTGGTATGCCAGGGCTGGCTATTACTGATCACGGCACTATGTTTGGTGCTTACAAATTCTACAATGAAGCCAAGAAGCATGGACTTAAACCAATAATAGGTTGTGAAGTTTATGTCATCAATGGTGATCACACCATCAAAGGCAAAGAAAACAGGCTAAAGCTTTATCATTTAGTGTTACTAGCGAAGAATGATAATGGCTACAAAAACCTTATCAAAATTGTCTCTGAGTCTTGTATCAATGGCTTCTATTACAAGCCACGTATATCCAAAGAATTCCTCAAGCAATATTCTCAAGACTTAGTTGCACTCTCTGCTTGCCTTGGCGGAGAGGTTAATAACCTACTAGTTAATAATCAATACAACGAAGCAATAGTAGCAGCTAAATCTTATCAGGAGATTTTCAAAGACAACTTCTATCTTGAAATTATGGATCACCATTATCCAGAAGACCGACTAGTTAATCCAAATATATTCAAGGTTGCAAAAGAGCTTGGTATCAAGGTTGTAGCCACTAACGACAGTCATTATACCAACAACACTGATGCCAATGCCCATGATGCCCTACTCTGCTTGCAAACTCAAAGATTTATCTCAGACATGGATAGAATGAAATTCTCTTCTCATGAATATTTCAAAACCGGTGAAGAGATGGCAAATTTATTTAGAGACCATCTTGATTCGACAGATATAGAACAAGCCGTCTTTGCTAATCCAACTGAGATCTATAATAAAATCGAAGATTATAAACTCTTAGGTAAACCCAGCACTCACTTACCAACACCGCAGATCCCAGAAGGTTATAGCCCAGAAACTTACCTCAAAAAACTAGCCTATGAAGGTACGACCAAACATTATGGTCATATCAGCCCAGAGGTTCAAGAACGTTTAGATCATGAACTTGAAGTTATGAATGACTCAGGCTTTGCTGCTTACTTTATAGTAGTCTGGGATTTTATCAAGTGGGCTCGAGAGCACAATATCCCTGTTGGTCCTGGAAGAGGCTCAGCAGCTGGATCTCTCGTTGCTTACGCACTGGGTATTACCAATATTGATCCACTCAAGTACGACTTACTTTTTGAAAGATTCCTAAACCCAGAACGTAAGTCTATGCCCGATATTGATACGGATTTTTGTATTGAACGCAGAGAAGAAGTTATTAATTATGTCCGCGAGAAATATGGACTAGCCAATGTCTGCCAAATTATAACCTTTAATAGATTAACTTCTCGTGCCGTCATTAAAGACATGGCAAGAGTCTTAGAATACCCTTATGCCAAGTCCGAGGAGCTCGCTAAGATGATTCCAGTTGTACGTGGTAAGCCTCGTTCTATAGCTTGGATGATAGAGAATCATAGTGACTTCGCCAAGAAATACAAACAGGATCTTGAAGCAAAAGAAGTTATAGACCTCGCTATAAAGAACGAAGGATTAAACAAAAACTTCGGTGTGCACGCAGCTGGTGTCATTATCTCCGATCAGCCTGTCAACGAACTAATACCAATATCCAAGAGCAACGACGGTAATATCATCACTCAATTTGCAATGGATGAATGTGCCTCAATGGGTCTATTGAAGATGGACTTCTTGGGCTTACGCAACTTGACTATGATCAAGAATGCACTTGATTTGATTTATCAAATACAAGGAATCAAAATCGACATCGATCAAATTAACTTAGAAGATTCTGCTACTTTTGATACTATTTGCTCTGGCAACTTAGCTGGAATATTTCAGTTAGAGACTTCTGGTGGTATGAGACAAATCGCTAGAGACCTTGCACCACGCAGCTTAGAGGACATCTCAGCCTTAATAGCTCTTTATCGCCCTGGTCCACTTGACACGGGTATGATAGATGACTTCATTAATCGTAAATCTGGCAAGTCTAAAATTATCTACGAACATCCTTTACTAGAATCTATTCTAGGGAACACATATGGAACAATTGTTTACCAAGAGCAAATCATGCAGATCACGCAGAAGCTAGCTGGCTTCAGCCTCGGTGAAGCAGATTTATTACGCCGTGCTATGGGTAAGAAGAAACCAGAAGTTTTATTACCATTCAAAGATAAATTCTTAGAAGGTTGCAAAGGCAAACAAATACCAGTTGATCTTGCCGAAAAGTTATTTGAACAAATGTTATCCTTTGCTGAATACTGCTTCAATAAATCTCACTCAACGGCTTATGGTATGGTTACCTATCAGACAGCCTACCTCAAGACCCATTATCCAGTAGAGTATTTAACTGCTTTATTCAGATCTTGTAATGGCGATACTGACAAAATCAAAGCTTATATTATTGAAGCAGAAAGATTAGGTCTCAAAGTTATACCACCAAATATAAATCTATCAGAACAGGATTTTGGAGTGGTTGATAACGCCATAGTCTTTGGCTTGCGCGCTATCAAGGGAGTAGGAGATGGACCCTGCAGTTCGATTATTGAAGAACGAGTAGCTAATGGTCCCTACAAGAACTTTGCTGACTTCTGTACACGCCTAGATCACAAAAAAGTCAACAAAAAAACTCTTGAATCCATGATTAAATGCGGCGCTCTAGATTGCCTTGATGCCAAGCGCAAAGCCATGATTGACAATCTAGAATCATTTATACAATCCGCCAAACGTAATCAAGAACAGCAAGCCAAAGGTCAATCCAGTTTATTTAGCACTATTGAAACTGACACTAGCTTCATCAACACTCCTAGCTATATAAACGGCACTAATGATGAATATGAAGAAAGAGAATTACAATCAATGGAATATGAGCTACTTGGATTATTTGCCAATAACCATCCAATGCTTGCTATCAAACACTTAGTTCAAGTGCTCTCTGACACTACAATTAAAGACTTAGAGAATAGAAAAGATGGGGCCAAGATTACAGTAGCAGCATTAATCACAGACTTCACCAAGAAATTAACCAAAGCCAAAAAGAATATTTGTATTTTAAATATAGAAGATACCGAAAGTAGAATTGAAGCTGTATTGTTTAGTCGCCAACTAGCAGAACTAGAATCTCTCGTCCAAAAAGGCAAAAGAGTACTAATCAAAGGCACTATATCAAAACATTCCGAGGGTGATCAAAGTATTATGGTTGAAGCTATGACAGACCTAGATATTATGGGCACAGTAGAGTTCAAAGTCAACATTGCAAATGTACCAGATTATTTTCAATTCTTCCATCTGCTTAAGAATTTTATTTCTCGCAGTGAGAACCAAGGAAATAATATTATTATCCTTGATTTAATCGACGGGCAACAAGGACGTAGAATCTCTCTTGGAAGCAAATACACTATCAATAATTATGAACACACACGCAAAGGCTTACAGGGACTGATAGATCAGGCTTCAATGACAGTCTCTAATACTACAAACTAGCTAGCACATTAAACAAATACACAAAATACAAAGAACCCGCTAATAACAATATCGAATAGTGTAAGCGCTTAAACAGATACAGTGACGCTATTACAATCAGTACTGAAAGTATAGTCAAACCAATACACAATAAAGCTATCCCCTCTAACTGCCATGGGGTCAAAAGTATACCTATAATACAAGGCACTGTAGCTTGAAAGACCATTGCTCCACTCAAATTACCCATAGCAAGAGTATCCTTACCCTGAGAGGACCATATCCAACTATTAACCTTCTCTGGCAACTCAGTCGCGATAGGACTAATAATCAGACTAAGAATCAATGGACTCATTGCTAATAAAGTAGCAACTTTCTCTACTGTATCCACAAAGCCATGAGCAAAGAATATAATCCCAAACAAACCAATAGCTACCTGTATTAAAGTTGCTAGTAAGCCAGACTTACCTGTTAGTTTCTCTAAATATAATTCTGGCAAATCAATACTAGACTGGAACTCAGCTTCAGCAGACTTGTATGTTTGCACCATATAAACCGAATACAGTATCCACAAAAATACCGCCACAAAAATCTTAATCTGAAAATGCACTTCATACAAAGCAAGTACAACTACAGGTGCAAAAATAACCAAGAAAAATTTTAGATCTCGTAACAAATGAACCCTATTAACCTCAAGAAAATTAGACTTGCGAGTTTTTTTATGTAATAAGATACTTAATCCCAACAAAAAAAACGCCAAAGTCGAAAGCATAAAAGGTGCTCCCACAATAGCTCCCACTGCAATATCACTATGACCACCACCTGCTGCAGTTTGTGCCATATAGATAGCAACCAAAGGCAAGATAGTCTCAGGCAGCGCAGTTCCCACAGCAGCTAAGATACTACCAGTGAACTGATGCCCCAGATTAAGTTTCTCTCCAAGATGCTCAATAGCATTAGTAAAAACCTGGCAGGATAGCAAAATTCCTATTAATAAAACCGCTACCTGTATAATTGAGATTAAATCCATGGCAATATTATATATTATTCAAGTAAAACAATGTCATCGCGAGGAGCAGGGCAGCTGCGACGTGGCGATCCAGTCCTATCAGTTATAATTAAATAGTGCCAACCAAATTAAACACTAGTAACATAATCAACGAAGCCGAAGCTCAACTCAAAGAAACTTGGGCAATTTTTGATGAGATCAAATACCAGAACCAAGTCAAAGTTCTTGAGGCTTACAAAAAAGCTGGCATCCAAAATATGCACTACGCCTGGGTTACAGGTTATGGCTACGACGATCTTGGTAAAGATAAAATAGACGAGGTTTATTCTTACTACTTCAATACAGAAGCTGCTCTCGTCAGACCTCAATTAGTCTCTGGTACTCATGCTATCACTTGCGCGATCTTCGGCAATCTCAATGCTGGAGAGACTTTAGTAGCTATCGGCAAACCCTACGATACCTTACAAAGTTCTTTTGGTAAATTAACTAAAAAATATAATATTAACTACATAGAAACTCTTGATTACAATCTTATACCCAAAAATACCAAACTTATATCAATCCAACGCTCACGCGGTTACGAATGGCGCGACTCTTATACTATCTCGGTGCTACAAGAGACCATCGCAGCAGCTCGCAAGGCTTGTCCCGGAGCGATAATTTTTGTCGATAATTGCTATGGTGAATTCACTCAAACTCAAGAACCAACAGACTTAGGTGCCGACCTTGTTGCTGGCTCACTAATCAAGAACCCAGGCGGCGGCATAGTCAATGCTGGTGGCTATATCGCGGGCAAAGAAACTTACATCAATGCAGCAGCTGATTACCTTACAGCACCAGGCATTGGCAGGAATGGTGGTTGCTTATTCGATCAAGCTCGCTTAATGCTACAAGGTTTCTATCTAGCACCGCTGATTGTAAGCGAAGCACTAAAAGGCATGAGCCTAGCAGCTAAAGTTCTAGAAGAGTTAGGCTATGAGACTATTCCTAAATACAATGCTGAGCGTAACGATATTATCCAGGCGATCAAATTAGGCTCTAGAGAGGCTTTGATAGATTTCTGCGCCAAAGTACAATTCTCTAGCCCAGTGAATGCCATCTTCACCCCAATCCCGGAGAAGGTTTCAGGCTACGAAGATGAGATCATCATGGCAGCAGGTGCATTCATCGAGGGCTCCAGTATAGAACTCAGTTGTGATGGGCCTTTACGCGAACCATACATTGCATACTTGCAAGGTGGATTAAGCTATGCGCATACTAAATACTTTTTGAACAGACTCTTAGTCAATAATTGTTAATTGCGACTTCACCATAATCGGACCATACTGCTCTTCAAATTCATAATAGTTAGCACTTACCAAGCGTCCATGCCCATTGATTTCTACATTACCAATCTTACCTTTAGAGATTGCCTGAAAGGCATTATGTTCTTTAACCACACCTTCAGTATAAACCTCATAATTCAAATTCGCTAATTGACCATTAGTCGTGCGCCAATGTGTTTGATAATCAACTTTCTTAGCAAAAAAGGAACCTTTCACATCATTAGTTAAAGCATTACCATCACTCTTAATATCAAGATCAAGAAACTTTACACCAGCTAACTTTGCCGTAACATCCATAGTAGCTTTACGCTGTATAGTACATTCAATTTTATTTCTATATTCAATATCGAAATCATTTAACTTACCAGTAGCAATTATTTCTCTACCAAGTAAACCGATTCCTTTTACTTCAATATTGACATCCATAACTTGATAGGGCTCAGCAAACTGCCCTGTCAAAGCCTTGACATAAAAGAATCTTTTTAATCTAGCTTTCTTTTTTTTCTGATAGACTTCAGCATGTGCAAAAGCACGCAATGGTAATATCGGTACATAGTTTGCAGCAATCTTATACTCTGAGTCAAATAATGGATATTGCGATAAACTTGCGATACAACTATCTTCGCTTACAGTTTTACAAAACTTGAAGCTGGTTTCTGATTTAACTAAAGAAGGGGAGATTAACGCTAAAATAAGAAAGCTTAGGCTTAAAAAATAACTTTTGATTTTTTGATTTGGTTTTAGCAATTAATCCTCCTACCTACGACATGCCCTTAAACTATAGTTTTAAAACATGAAGCCAATGATAAACTCATCATCCTAATACAACGTCCATTTCTGTTTTTTTTCAATAGTTTATTTGATCGGTCTATTTCGTGATAAGATAAGTTCTAAATGCAGCTTATGGAAATAATAAAAAATGCTGATTTGACCAAACTAACTACACTAAGAGTAGTAGCTCAAACTGATTACTTGGCGTACCCAGAAAATACAGCAGATCTTGTAGAAATTTTTCGCAACATTAAAAATAACAAAGGCTCTTGGAATATTTTAGGTGCAGGCTCTAACACCTTACTCAGCTCACGTGGCATACCTGGCACTCTTATATCTACCAACAAAATGGACTGGCTAGTCAAACTCGAAGATAATATTTATGAGGCTGGTGCTGGCTTACGCATGCCTAAGTTCTGCGCCATGATGACCCGTGAATCGCTCTCTGGGACTGAATTTATGGAAGGTATACCCGGTTCAATTGCTGGCGGTATCGTGATGAATGCTGGAGCTCACGGTTGGGAGATATCTCAAATCCTTATTGCAGCAAAGGTTCTCAATTTGGAAACTCTTGAAGTAGAACTTTGGACTAACGGTGCGGCTGTTAGCTTCACTGGTTCAGAAGCTTTCAAGCCCGGTCAGGACCTACAACTCACTTACAGGCACTCAGCAATTAACCCACAGCAGTACATGATTATCTCTGGTATTTTTAAGCTCAGTCCAGATGACAAAGAAGAAATCCGCAAAAGAGTTCTTGCAAATAATCAAGCAAGAACTTCTAGTCAACCAATCAAATCTTTTACTTGTGGTTGTACTTTCAAAAATCCCAAAAAAGATTATGGTGCTGGTAAATTAATTCAAGACCTTGGGCTCAAGTCCTATCGTCATGGTGCTTTTGTAGTGTCACCAACTCATGGTAATTTCTTTGAGAACACAAATGGTGGTACTTCGCAAGATTTCTGTGAATTGATGGCTCACGTACAGCAAGAAGCTCTCAAGCAAAAAGGCATCAAACTCAATCCAGAAGTACAACCAATGGGAATTTTCACTGACGAAGAACGTACTATTTGGCAGTAGGATCATCCGTCATCAATCAATGACAGCATATTATAAATGATTTATCAATTGTTGCAATTCCACAAAAACCTGCGGCTGCTTCTCGTGTCCAGTATAGAAATAAAATGTTTGCGGTATATTAATTGTTTTACTAGGTTTATTAGCAAAAAATTTCAGCTCAACTTCATCAGGAAACTCAATCTTCATCACATTGCCACGCTTATAATAATCTTCTTTCCAAGGGAAGTCATTTATATAGTCTAATTTCTGCAGAGCAACTAGAATTGCTTTCACTTGCTCAGTTTGTTCTTTATCAAGTTCAATAAACTTACTAGAGAACAATTCTTTGGCTGAGTAGGTCTGTGTTCTATTAACTAAACCATTCTCAAAAAAACGATACTCTGTAATACTGTCATCAGCGATATTGCGATCTTCCACTCTAAAACTCAACTGCTGTGGATAAGATTTAGCACAAGAACTTAAAGCAAATACTATACACTGTATAATAATCAGATTTCTCATTAGTATATTATAACTTGAGACCCTTCATTATGAGCAGCTCCATCATTGTTGCTCTGATCATTCTGGTAGAGATCTTGACTATGAGCTTAGTAAGCAAGGAGCAGCGGAGCCATGTCCCTGCTTTTGAGCGAAGCGATAAAAGACAGGGACCGGAGCTGCCGGAAGACTACCACAATGATCAGAGCGACAACAATTCTAAAGCACTAACTTACTTTCTAATGTCTCAAGCAAAGCGTAGTGTGTCATGTCAAAACAAACCGGCGTAATTGAAACCCTGTTATTAAGTAGCGCCCAACCATCGGTACCTTCAACCTCTAGTCCTTCTATTGGCTTACCAGCTAGCCAGAAATATTTATTACCACGAGGATCTTGACGTTCTTCATAGTTCTCCTCGTAAGCACGATGACCAAGTTTAGTTATCTGAGCACCACGATATTTAGAGCGCGCTCCTGGTGGCAGATTAATATTCAAAAAAGTTTTTGGTGGAATTAGCTTAGGCAGATCATTTGACTCGATTAGTTGTTTGATCCATAATGCTGACTCTTCAAACTCTTTAGAGGTATAGCTATAAAGTGAACAGGCTAACGAGGGCACACCAAGCAACATAGCTTCCATCGCCGCTGATACAGTACCAGAATAGAGGACATCTATTCCCAGATTTGGGCCGTGATTAATACCAGAGACCATTAAATCAAACTTAATATCCTTAAAAAGCGCTCCTAGAGCAATTTTTGAGCAATCAGCTGGAGTACCTGAAGTTAAGTATGCTGACTTCACTCGATCCACCATATCACTAGTCTTAGCTGGACTGACCATCAATGGCTTATGCAAACTCATAGAATGTCCTGTAGCAGAGCGTTCTCGGTCTGGTGCACAGACATAGACCTCATGATCCATGGCAAGAGTTGAAGCCAAAGCTCTAATACCCTCTGCCCAAATTCCATCATCATTCGCGACAAGTATTTTCATATATTAGTTATATTATTCCACGTTAAAGTAGGCGAATAACAATAAAGATTAAACGTGAAAAGATCTATTTGCCACTGGCTGAGTATTAGCCTGGCGCCATGTTGAGTAACCAGTCTGAGCTCGAAGATGAGCATTAATATCTTGATTCATTTGACCTTGTTCCTCGGGAGTAGCTGTGGCGTAGCGATACCAAGGATTATTCATAGGTAGATCAGTTGCAACTTGTTGCATGGAAATATATTTATTAAAACTAAAGTTTCTATTATTATCTCTCCAAGCCGCATAGATGTCATTGAATGGTATTGGAGTTCCAGAAGTATTGTAGCCTCCTGGCAAACCTTGAGACCATATTGATGGATCTGGAATATCAGCCTCATTAACATCTCTATAAGCCTTCATATTAGTTACAAAGTTTGTAAAACTATCTAAGAATTCATCAAAACTAATCTTGATATAGCCAGTCTCAACGCTCAATATAGTAGAAGACCCTTGTACCTCTAGAAGCTTGTCTATAACAGTCTTTGCTTTAGCGAATTGAGTTCTTTCATTATCATTAGCTGGTTCTTTACTACTGAAGCGATTATAAGTCTCAACGAAAGAAGGTAATATTCTAGCAAGCTCAGTTGCCAAACGTTCTTGAGCCGGCCTATCAAAGCTATATTCTCCTTCAGCGTTCTTAGTTGCAAATCCTTGAATAAAATTACTGAATTTTTCTTCATCACCAACTGGAATCACACCAGTGGCTTCAAGAATAGCCTTGAGAGCTAAGTTATCTCCTTCAACTGAGAAATTCTTATCAGCTTCTTTACCAGAGACTCGTATATTAGCCGCTAATGGCATCACCAGATTAGCCTTATCTCCAAGCTTATATATCTTCTTAAGAACTGGTTGTCCATTCTCATGCATAAAGAATTGTGGAGTCTGTTTGTAATTAAACACCTCGCCTGGAATCTGCTCATAGATTGTCCTTGCAGCATCCAGAGTGGGTTTAGTCATATGTTCTTCAATTGGCGATTGGTACATCATCAATACTTGAGCTAAGTGTATTTGTCTCTCGGCGTCAATAGCACTTGCAAATTGCGGTCCATTAATAGCATCCGGGTTATTAAAGAAATCAAGAAACTTTCTGGTGTTTACAGCTTGTGCTCTGACTAATGGGTTGTATTTAGTCATATAAAGTAGTTCTAAAGCAAGTTGTGGACCACCAAGAGTTTCACCTGCCGCCACTTGGATCTCTGGTGCTGCTTCCCTCCTAATAGTCTTATTAGCAGCCTCAAATAATCTTTGTAGTAGAGCTTTGCCCTCACCAGAATTGATATCAATTTTGGAATCTTTAAATGCTTGGCGTATATCAATGCCAGTTTCTGACTTGATTGTATCAAGCTTAGTAATTACTGACCGCGGCAAAGGAGCAGCTTTAGTTGTCAATTGACGCAATTCTTGCGCATTGAAATTAAAATAACTAGAAAGTGGATCATCACAAGTAGAATCAGAAAGTTTACTAAGTAATGTATTAAATAATTCTATCTCCTTAGTTACATCAGCAGCAAAAGAAACTTTGTCATTAGCCTTCTCAAACGATACTCCTAACCTAGTTTCATTAGTATCTACTTTATCTAAAGCAGTTAAATATTCATCTACTAACCCCGCTATATTACGCTTCTCATCATCCTTAGCATGGAATCTCAATATATTAGCTAACTCGGTTCTTTCATGCGCATCTAAAGTATCAAACGCCAACTCTCTAGCTAGATATCTCAAACGCTCTGGCTGATTGGCGACACCTTGATTGTAAATCCCTTCTAGAGCGGTATTCATATTGGCAATAATATTTGTTGGGGTGGAAGCAGTTAAAGTAGTTAGATCTACAGTAGGTGCCACGCTCGGGCTAGGACTTGGAGTAGTTGGGTTAGTTGTGGCTTCACCAGCCATAATCGCATTTATAATTGTAGAAATATTCACATCAGCAACTTTGGCAAATTTTGTGTCTAACATTGTCGTTAACAGAGCTCTCTTTGCAGAATTATCAACAGGGGCAACCGTGCCAACAGCAACAACAGCAACAACATCAGCATGCACAGTATCAATCAAATCCTTAAATACTTTCTTCAAAGTTTCCGGAGCTGTAGCTGGATAAAATGCCTTAAACTTATTCCAAATATTAGTAAGTTTAGTTTTCTGGTCATTAGTTGGCGGATTAGATAAAATACAATCCTTGATTAAAGCATCAAACTTACTCTGCATAAGGATCTTAACCTTCTCTTGGTCTTTAGCAGAGCTTAAAGCTGATATCAAAGCAGTAATTTTTGAATCACTAACATTAGCTACGGTAATTTTATCAACAAGGCTAGTTATTAATTCATTTACCTCTGTATGATCAATAGTTGTATATAGTTTAACGAAGTCTGTGTGACTAACATTACTTTTCT
Source organism: uncultured Gammaproteobacteria bacterium (assembly GCA_964551925.1). Lineage (GTDB taxonomy): Bacteria > Cyanobacteriota > Vampirovibrionia > LMEP-6097 > LMEP-6097 > CAZKFA01. The sequence goes on along the minus strand of CAZKFA010000001.1, from coordinate 75,657 downwards.
TAGCATTCGGATCAGCTAACTTAGTAATTAATTCTTTTTTGAGATCGCTATAAGACCTAGTAACACCCTCTTCAGACCTCACTGCAGTCAAAGTACCATCATCATTAACTTTCACAGCAAGCATAGTGTATTTAAGTTTGTCAGAAGCTTTCGTACTGCCTGATGCTACAGCATGCTTAGCAGCTACGTAGAATGTTTTAGTGGCAGCATCATATTCAAAGCTCAGCTCATCTCCAGCAACTAGAGTGTGTCCTAACATTGAACTTATGTTAGCTCCAATATTCTTATAGTTATCGGAATTAACCTTATGCTCAATACGCGCCTCTTGCTTTGTTCTAATGAGAGTCATAAAGCCATTGAATATTTGTTGGTGTTTTGATGAGTCGCTTAACTTAGTTGAATCAATTGCCAATTTATCAATATCAGCAGTTCCTGATCCAGCAAAAAAGGCTCCATATTGAACAAGAAGTTTCTTGTACTTATCAACAAGCTGATCTTTTTTTGTTAAATTTGTTTCTTTTCTTAATAGCTCAGTAAGCTCTTGTGTTAGAAGCTTAAGATTGGCTTCTATCTTGTCGTTTTGCGAGACTTGCAAAAACGCGAAGAACCTATTAAAACTATCAGGATTATTTATAAGTTCCGTAAAATCACTAGCAGTCTTATTCTTATATGGCTCTATATAATCTTTCACTTGTTTAAGAAGCTCAGCTTGCTTAGTAGCTCTATCAGCTACGTTCATACCTGCAGCAGCAATATCTAAATACTTATCAACCACAGTCTTCAAGGCAGTATCCAATCCGTCCAAATTTCCACTTGACAAATTACCTGTTCTTAAAGCTCTTATCAAAAGCTCTCTGACTACAAGATCATCAACAGTCTTAACTCTATCTAAACTATACGGATGAAATCTTACTAATGCACCGAATTGCGTTGGTTCTGTAGATAAAATATTATCAACTAAATTTAAGTGAGTATTATAATTACTAGACTGTCCATTTTGTCGAACTGTTTGTTCACTTAATTTAGATAAACCAGAATTTTTATAAGATTTGACCAAATCAATGTACTCAGAGATTTTGCTTGGATCTTGTTTAACCTTCAGCATCGCAGTATCCAAGTGGTCTTTAATCAAAGCTCTAGATTCTAATATTATATTTTTAAGATGTGGATTAGCTTTAACATCCAGATTTGCATAAGCCGTAATATATTTAATTATTTTCTCTTCTTCTGCATCAATTCCATCTTCAAAATTCAAAGTATATTTTGTTTTCTCGCTATCACTACCATGAAGAGCATGAGATATTGCAACATAAGTATCTTGATATGAGTCCTTAGCCCCACCAAAGTCAGGACCACTAGCATCATCAACTAATTTACTTTTTGAAATAATTAACTTGCCGTCAACAATAGAAAACACAAATGCAATAGATTGATTATGAGCAAACTGATCTTGAAATACTATTCCGAATTTACCACCACTCTTCTTATCAGCCTCAGTTAAATCAAGCTTGTACACATAATCACCTTTATCAACAGCGCCTCCAGACCAATAGGCGTTAGCAGGATTAAGAGCTCCAGAAAAAAAATCTTTATTAAAAGGAGAGAGTGCTTGCATCAAGCTATCACCAATTACTTGATCTGAAACATGGATCGTTCCAAGATCTTTCTCTGCTCCATTTCCATCAGCAGCTTCCCGTACCATTCTGTGTTGAGTTATTTGCATATATTATTACCTTAGAAGCCCAGATACCAGTAGAACCACTTCTATATATGCTTTTTGACAAAGAATCTCTTAACCTAGCCTTAACCTAGGTCGATTAGACTAGTTACCGGTTGACCCTCCTAAATTTATTCCTTATGATTTACAGTTCAATGGGTGAAAAGTTTTCAGCAATTTAAGCATAAAGCAGAAGTTCTCAAAACCATTGGGTTTATATTGGCTACTCCATTTGGAATCAATGCTTTGAATCTATTGACAGGTTTTCACTCCACTGTTAATCTGGCTCTTGGTTGGATTATATCTAGTGCTTTACTACTACCCGCTTACGTACTTGTAAACCGCTCTCTTGGCTTAATGGAGGAAATAGATGGAGAAATTAATAGATTACATTTGCGCTAACTGGGCTGATGTCTTTGGTCCGTTATTTGCTGGTGCTATGTTAGCAAGCGTCGCTTTTGGCATTACCAAAAGTAGATTTTGGACCTTGCCCAGTGAACGCTATCCCGAACTATTTCAGAAAGTTGAGAAAAAATAAGCTCAGACTTGGAGCTGCCTATAAGCCTCATAGTAAGCTGTTTGTACAGTACTTGCTAGATTGAGTGAGCGTGCATTCTCTGAACTCATAGGCACTTTAATCAAGTACTCTGAATTAAGCGCCATGATTGCCTTTGGTAGCCCCTTAGTCTCTGGTCCAAAAACCAAATAATCACCCATCGTATAATTTACATCCCAATATAATTTAGTAGCCTTAGTGGTTAAGTACCAGAGATTAGCTCCTTGATTGCCTTCTAAGAAGTGCTGCCAATTACTATACACCGTATAATTAAGATATTGAAAATAATCCAAACCAGAACGCTTAAGGTACTTATCAGTCATCTTGAAACCGAGTGGCTCAATAAGATGCAGATGCAGATCATTAGAAACACAAAGCCTTGCTATGTTGCCAGTGTTTTGTGGGATCTCTGGTTGATAGAGAACTATATTGATAAAATTATCAGCCACGCAGGCTCCCTAATCTTGTCGCAGCTGCATCAAAGCCCCAACTTGCTAGCAACTCTTCATCAGGCTCGATACCAGCAAACCCAGTAGCTATAAGCTTAGTAGCAGGAGACTGTTGTTTAATTGTTGCAAGCAAAGTTGGAATATCAAACTGCCTTGTTTGGAAGGATAACTCTAAATCTAGTTCATGCAAAAAACGTTGACGAATTTTTTGATATTGGCGCGGACTAGAGATGGGTAAGCCAGTGACTGAACTGGTCCTAGTAATATTTGCTGGCAAACGCAATTCTGGATATGGTGTTGCAAGTGTTTTAAGAAGTGACAAATTATAAACTGGAAAAACCTTCACACTCATAAGATTAGGCATCCAAGACAAGACTTCCTTGAAGTCCTCTACACAAGCCACTCCCGGTATATAGTGCCAATCTTGTTCTATCACAAAGCGAAAAACATCTTCATCAAAAGCTGGTGCAAAGATCCTAATCCCTGCTGGTAGCTTGAGATCCTGCAAGGCTAGAACCAAGTCAAGATCAACAATACTACCAAAAGATACTTGAAGATTATAGTTCCTGAGGATATTATAAATCTCTGGTAATATTTCAAGTAGGGCACTAGAAGCTAAGCTCAACTCAACAACTCCAATTTGCTTATAATCTGTAATCCTCTCTGCAAGATAGTTTGAGTAGATATCCAACAAGCCTTGTTTAGTATTAGGCAATTCAGTAAGATTCAAATTTATAATAGGGTTAATTTCCATCTAGCGTTTATAAACATTGACTATCTCTAACTCTGGAACAGCTGCTAACAATTTATCTTCTAGCATATAAGCATCTGCTTCGCTAATCACAGGAAGCTCAGTGAATTCAATAAATTCCGGCTTCACTACTTTAGAACCTGGTCCATAATGATTACCACGAGTATCAAGCCAATACTCCCCGGTCTTAGAGAGAGGTTTAGCACGTGTTGGGGTATTAATCTGAATGTAACGCATACCGAGATCTTTAATTAAAGCAATCATCTCATTAAGATACTGAGTGTCTTTGATAAACTTTGGCATAAACATAATTTGTAGTTGTAATCTAGAATTGGATTGCTTTGCTTCGCTCGCAATGACACAAGACTTCTGGAGTAATTTAATCCCACTTACTATACACTGTATAGTAATACCGGAAGCAGGCTGGTTAATACTCCTGAGAACCTCATCATTAGCGGCATCTAGCTTCAATGAGATGAGATCAGCCTGCAATAAAGCATCACGCACAGATTGATGTTCTAACATCGTGGCGTTAGTAAGAATAGATATCGGTACTCGCTTAGAACGACCAGCATAAAGTTTACGAATCTCCAGGATCATCTCGCCAAGATTCGCTGCTAGAGTGGGTTCTCCAGAACCTGCAAAAGTTATCACATCTAGATTTTCATAATTAAATTGTCCAGCCGTTTCTAATTCACGTAGATCCCTGATGACATCAGCAGTTCGCACATACTCCTTGATCTCTTGAGTAATATTCTGGATCTTACCAAGCTGACAATAAGCACAATTAAAAGAACAAGTAGAAGTACTACCAATTGGGTCTATACCCAGAGAAGTGCCTGAGCGCCAGGAATGCACTGGACCGTAGACGTACCTTGTAGTCATAGTAAGAATTCTAGCATTGCTGAGTATTTGTTAATATTCTCTGGCAAAAACCAGGTAAATACCCCCAGAAGCTGAGAGCTTTTTCATTTTCATGGACAAGGCAACAAGCTACATTAAAATTATTTAACCCAAAAACGTATTAATATTTTCTAAAACCCCTTGACGTAAATACGTATAGCCTGATAATATGTATTGCAGTGAAGAAAGAAGCAACGAAGCCCATTTCCCACTAGTGAGAATAAGTAGTATCAAAAATATTCCTATTCGAGCATTATATAAACTGAACTAGTTAATAACATAACAAGGATAAAGATAAAATGGTAGTAAAAGTAATAGAAACAAAACCTTTAATAGAAAGAGCAACCGAAGCTCCTACTAAATTAACTAAAGCCGATGTGGCAGCTTACCTCCGAGCAACCAAGCCAGGTGGCAAATCAAAAGAAGACCCTATTGACGCACTTGCTGAGAAATTCAAAGCAGCAGATGAACTCAAAAATACAGAAGAATATAGAAGCAAAGATAAAACCGAAACTGATCCTGATGATAAATTCAAAGAATTAACAGGTGGAGTAGAAGTAGAATTTGGACCTAAAGCAAAAAGAGCTTATGAGGAGATCTTAGCAGGTCTTTCTGGCAACTTAAAATCAGCTAGCCCTAAAGGCAACGCTATAGTTTACAAACAAGCAAAAGTCTTGGAAGATTTATTTGCAATCTTAAGAATGCGAGACGAAGATAGTAATGGTGAATACCTCAAACCTATTCAAGGAGATGTTAGAGACTTATTGGTCACAGCAATTGATTCCTTCCCGTCAAGTGGAATAGAACCCGAACAAAAAGATATGATACTTGGTATCTTAGATGCCAATCCAGAAACATCTTTGCGCAATGTTGTTGATTTAATTAGATCTCAAGGTTTGGAGAAATTATCAAATCCAAAGACTGGTTTCATTGGTAAACTATCAAGAAGTTATGGTGCTGTTGGCAAAGCTCTTGCCAATCACGTTTATCTCAAAGTTCAATCGCTTGCTCAAAGACCACTAGAAACACTAGGAGATGGGCTTGAATCAATCAAATCACAAGTTACAGAATTAAAAGGTGAGATATTCGAAAAGATCTCAGTCGATGTCCTTAAAGACGGAGCCAAGGCTATTGAAAAGCATGCTAAAACTGCAGCACAAAAAACTTTTCTAGCTGACTTTCTTGAAAAATTAGAAACTTTATTCAAAGCCTCTAGCGAAGAAGAAGCCAAAGAAGCAGCTTATGCTCTGACAGATTTCCTAAATACTGCTGCTATGATAGGACCTCAGAAAGAAGCTGATGCACTCAAATACAAAAACCTTGAAGGTTCTCTAAGTACTGCTATCAGAAACTCTGGCAAAGCAGGTGGTACAGCGGTAAAGATTAGTACTTCTTTCATCTCAGGGAATACTAAGCTTGAACAATCCTTCTATGATGATGTTGTCAAACAATCAAAAGCAATTCTTGCAAATAATACGGCTAACCCTGTAGAAATTGGCAAGAGAAACTTAGAAGCCATACTATCAATCCCAGCAGCAGGTAATACTCTTGATATCAGCAGGTACTTACCAGCAGGCTCAGGATTAAATCCAACCTTAAATAAAGAACAAGTTGAAAAAATAAGAGAAGCTATAGGTCCAAATGGTAACGCTACTACAGCAGTAGATTGGAAAACAGCAGCTCCCGCTAAAGCAAATGTGGATGCGTTAGTAGCAGAGCAAACTACTACCCAAGCGGCTTTTGATGCAGCAACTACAGCTCAACAAGCTGCCGATCAAGCTAAACAAGCTGCCGATCAAGCTAAAGCAAACCTAGCAGCCCCAGCCGATCCAAATAATCTAACAGCATCCGAGCAAACCGCTATTGCAAATGCAGATAAAGCTATTCTTGAGGCACAGGCTAAGCTTGATGAAGCTAATACCAAACTTACTGAAGCAACAGCCGCGAAAAATACTATTGATGCAGCAGTTACTGCCGCACAAAAAGAAGCAACTACTGCAGACTATGTCAATGCAATTCGTCAAAATCTAACTGATAAAGCAAATGCTGAAAGAGACAAACAGTTAACAACGGCAAAAGCAGTTAAAGATATTGATCAGACTACTCTCTCTGCTGCTGAGAAACTTGCTGAAGTTCTCAAAATACAAAGCACTTGGATTTTGACAGTAAAAGACGATGACTCTAAAAAAATAGCTGAGAGCCTCAAAATTCTAGCGACCGACAAAGTTAAAAAAGCTAAAGAAGAAGCTAAAAGTGAAGCTAAGTTTGTTGAACTTATGGCAAACTCAGTCATTAAACCAATTCTAACCAAAGCTCGCACCGTCAACGCAACAGCTGCTAAATATCTAGTAGATTCGATGCTTGACGAGAATGGTCAGTTTGATGATGAATTCAGAAATGGATTTAAGGCACAAGCTGAAGTTTGTAGAGCAGAAATTGAATCTGCAAAACTTAAAGCTGAACAAGAATTAGAAACAGCCAAGTTAACAGCAACTAATGCAGCAATAGATGCTGTAACAAGTAGTGTTAAAGCACTCTCTATTGGTGGAACACAAGATTATAATGGCTTTATAACTTTGTTACAGAATTGGGGTCAGACTCAATCAACAGCTCTGGAACATTTCCATACTACTTTAAAAGAGGGTAAAGCTTTTGATGGACTAATTAAATTCAGTACGGAAGACTCTGAGCTTTTGGATACAAGCAAAGACAATTCACTACCTCCTTTCGATAGAGCCAAGGTACAACTAGGCAGAGTTCGCTTAATCACCGAAACTCTTCTTAAGCTCAAAGAAACTAATGAAAAGAAACCTGAGAAATTAGATCAAAAGCTGAAGGATTTGCTAAACAGTGCTAACACTCTAGTCACGAGCCTAAGTTCAAAAGTATTAACCGATATCAGAGCTACAAAACGGAGTTTTGATATTAAGCATGCCAACGAAATTAATAGACTAGAAGATGAAGTTAAAGCTTTTCCTGAAAGCTCAGAACTCACTGATGTCTGGGATCTATACGATAGAGAGAAGAACTCTTCTGCTGTTAAAAAGATTCTCTCCAAATTAAAAGATTCCGTAAAAAATGGTTTGACTATGACAATGAGATTCCTTGGACTTGAGAAAGTTGAAGCTGTAGCTGACTTCCAAAAGCGAGTCGCTGCGATTCCAGAAGCTGATGAACACACTGGCTTCTTAGCTGCTTTGAAAAGTGCCACCATGGAAATCAATCAAAGAATGGGTAAAACAACTCTCGAAACTAGCCCTAGACCAAGTTCAGAAGCAAGTCCTACAACAGTTGCATAAACAAGATACTTAGAATATACGCAAAAAAGACCCTAAATTAGGGTCTTTTTTTTTATTTAACCATCAAAAAATAGGTTAAGACTTCGTTATATATATGTAATGTATTTAGTTGATGCTATAAAAGACAAATGTCGCAATGCCTGGTACACAGGTCATGAAGCTCTTGGTAACACTGCTCGCAAAGTAGCTCGAGCAAGCAGTTCTACTATTCAAGCGGTAGTTGGTCTCGAATCTCAAGATCCAATACACAACGCTGCTCTAGACGCTGCTACAACTTTAAAAAACGACTTAATTCACGAGGACAATCAAATCTGGTTACAAGATCCCCATGGAGCCTCAGTAACTATAGACGATGCTAAACGCTTATTTGTAGATTTAGCAACTAATCTTCATCGTGACGGAGTCGTTAATAAAGAAGCCGTTTTAATTAATGATCGCGGTTTACTTGCTAAATTAATCGAATTATCAAACAATCAAGAAGTTCCATCAAATATAAGGAATGCTACTCAAGAGCTCATCAGCACTGCAATTGAAGCAGCCGCTAAACAAAGAGCTTGGTTTAGTAGCGCTTGTCCAACTTATATCGTAGATATAGTGAGCAACTCAGGTTCTGATGACTATGATGCTCAAGCCCGCAGCGCCACTGCTGCAGCGCTTTTGCTTGTTGAGATCGCAAACAAAAGCCAGAAGAAATTAAATGTATCTGAAACAGTTGCTAATTTACTAGATACTATTGGTGATAAGTTTCATGGAGAAGTAGGTCTAGTAGTCAGAGCAAGACTGGAGACTAGTATCAAAGAACTTATTAGCAATCCAAATAGGTTATTAAATCCAGATCTAGATCTTAGTCCAAATATACGTCAACAATATACTCAAGCCTTAGGACAATTATTCTTAGCTGGTATGCCTACTCCAATGAGAGCTAATAACGATCTAGTAACAGCTGTTCACGGCGTTATCGTGGCTCATGAAGAGAGTTCAGAGAGAGGCTGCTCTATCAAAACTGCAAGAGAAAATTTACTTGAATTGTTACATAAAGAAATGGAGCCTCTTAATGAAACAACAGTACAACTCAATAGACTTAAAGACAAGTTTGCAGAACTTACACAAAAAGTCAAATCCCACTCTCCAATTGACTTAGATAGCAATTTATGTACAGCGGCAGAACAAGCTACGAATCCTGGTCTACAGACTTTAGTTGTCGATGCTAGTCAAACACATCTTACTAAAATAACTGAAGAAATTACCAGACTAACAAAGAAATTAACCGAAGACGAATATGCTTTTCATAAGCAGTTAGCCGCGGTCAAATTGGCTTTTGATAATATCAGAATCAACAACTCAGCTGCCGGTATAAAAAATTTGTTCTTTGAGCGTTTATTTGACGTACCGCATGCGGCAACTACAGAAGACTCTAATGATGATAGTCTTGATGGTTTAAAGAATCGCTTTATGCAATTTCTTACAAGCCAAGGTCACGATGGTAATTATGATTTCGAAGAATTATTTAAGCAAGATTTTGTCGATGCTTCTGCTACTGGTTTATACAAAGAGAATCTAAGTAGCCTAGCTCAATTTAAGCGCGACTTACAAGGTCAGATTAGTGCAAAAGAAGAAATTTTAAATAGGTTTGAAGCTGAGCAAACTAAACTTGAAACAAGTTTTTGGCAACCATTATATTCTATAATCAATTCAGAGACTATATTTGATACTACTCGTACTGCTGGAGTATTTACTCACTTAAGCAGCTTTTGTCAAGAAACTTCAAGAGTTGATATTGCAGAAAAAGCCGTAAGAGCCTATCAAGGAGCAGCGGAAAGGCTAATCAATCGTTTCATTGAGAAGAAAGAAGGTGACGATGGTGAGTATTTCATTCCTCAAGATGCTCTCAGAGAGTTAAATTTAACTGATACAGAAAGGGTAGAACTTAATACTGCCTTAACTCGAATAGTTAATAATTTCAACTCACAAATTCCAAAAGCAAGTAATTTTACAAGCGTCGCAAGCTCGGCTAAGGCTGCACTTGAATTAATCACTAATCATGTCCGTGATCCACTACCTGCTGATGGTGAGGATCTCAAGAACAGAAAAGATTTAGCAGCACAAATAAAAGAATACATTAGTCGTCAAGCCTCTGCTTACAGACAATTAGCAAATGTATTTGAATACGAGAGGTCACAATCAAGCTCTAGTACAATCACAACGAAGCTAAATACTTTAGAATCACACATTGGTATCACTGGACTTGCAGCTCTAGTCACCCCCGATCTAGCAGCCAAAACTCATAGAGCCCTAAATTTAAGAACTGATATCGATCATATCAAAAGAGAATTAATATTTTTCAATACCCTAAACACGCCAAGTAAAAAAGGCTTTAGTGAATCGTGGGAAATTCAAGCAACAAAGCTTAGCAGGCAAAGCACTTACGAGAAACGCCTGGGACATGCTTTAGAAGCCATGGGCTTGGACACTAGAAACGCCAAACTCTTACAAGAAGTTATCAAGGAATCACCTTATTTCCAAGATGCTGACGACAATCAACCATTTGCTATCATTATTAACAGACTATTGATGTCCTTGATGCAATTTATACACAATCTAATGGAAAGACCTCAAAGTATCGCATTAACAGAAAGATCTGCACCAAATCGGTCATATCAATCCCAAGCCTTGTCTCTTTAATATAAACTCTGCTTAAATAATCATGAATAAATCATATCTCCACAACACCAATCTAGCAGCCAGTCGTGACGAACAGCGTCGCAAAGACAATGCTAGATTTATTCTTGACTCGATCGTGAAGACCAAATCCAACTGGTTCCGATGCGAGATGTTGCGCAATCTTTATTTCTATCTTGATCTTGATTTCGTGAGAGAAGAGTTGAAACAAATTTACCTTGGTGCTAATGAGCAAGTGAGAACTACTATCAAGGCTTTGCACGATGGCACTCTTGACGTTAGCGATCTTATAGAACAAGCTAAACGTAACGAAGAATATTTTGCTGAGAGCGAGGCTATTTACACACAATACGAACGCGAGCTAGCAGAAGCAGAGCAAGCTGAAGCGGGTGCTGCTATTCCAACTGGATTGATGAAAAGCTCTGAACTAGCACTATTGCGGATTAGTAAGCAGAATTAATTTAATTAAGCTTCTTACTCTTCTCTAGAGTTTTGTCGCGAAAGTTATGCATAAACAACAAAGCTAATGGGGCAGGTAATAAGGCTACGCAAATAATCGCAATCCAATTTATAGATTCATTATCAACTTGCATCTGATCTCTCCTCATCCGTATCGTATATTATTGTTACCGCAATGTCAAGAAAACGTCCGCCAAGCGGGAGTAAAATTGATGCTGCTAATAGATACACAAAAAATTTGATGTCAAAATTACTGGGCTGACTAATAACCAGATTTACCATCATTGAACCGAATGGAGTCCAGAGTCCAAAGCCTATAACCTTATATATCTCAGCTCTCATTTTTTGATAATTTGCTCTTGGTAAGCTCACAGAAGGGATTGTACTATTTGCTAACTATAATCAAGAGGGTCAAATGGTAACTGATATTAAAAATTTACGATATCTTATTATACGGTGTATAGTAAGTAAACCTTCTCTCTAAGAGCACAATAATCTTAGGTATTTTCATTCATTATACACTGTATAGTAAATATCAAAAACCAATAACTCATAGCTTTATATAACTAGTATGTCACTTACAGCATTTACACCAGCAAAAATTGGCGACACCCCAAGTCCAATTCAAACTCAAGGGAAATTAGCTCAATTAAAATCATGGTGGAAAGGCACTAATCGCGCTACAACTCTTAGTCTTGATAGCCTGAAAACAAGTTTTGCTAAAGCTGCCACCGCTCAAGACAGTGAGACACTTTTACCAATTTTAAAAGTTTTACAAGAACAAATTGCCACAGGTGATAAGAAATTTTTTCTTACTGATAAAGCAAAAGAAGACAAAACCATCGTTAAAGCTTTTCGTGAATTACTACTCTCTGGTGATCCAGAGATTAAAAAAGCTGCCATTGCAACTACTGCTGCATATTTAAAAACAACAAAGCTTGATCCTGCCAAAATTGATGCGATTGTAGCTTATAATGCAACGAATGATCCAGAGAAATTAATAGATATCGGTGCGCTAGAACCTTTCAGAAAGTTTGGTGATTTTGATGTCAAAGAAGCTCACCATATGCTTGGTGATAGCGAACTAGCATTGACCTTCATGCATAGTTTAGTCTTAGTTGATAAAGCAACTACACAAGAATTACGTACAAAATTATCAGAAGCAGAGAATAAAGTATTAACGGAAGGAAACGGATCTGCTATTTTCCAAGCCGCTGCTGCTCAGCGCTTAATAGCACAAACCGGCATAGCAAGAGGCATTACAGTACCACCATCAGTCAAGCTTGGCGCGGAAGTTATTGATCGTACTTTTAAAAAAGTTGTTATTGTTCCTAATAAACAAATTTTTACTTTTGATTTATTCGTTGATAAATTTATAACAGGCGACAAACATGAGGCTATAAAAGATTTCTTAGATGCTTATAAACATCTTCAAACACAAAAGATTGCAGCCTTCCAAAAAGGTGATGTGCAACAAGCAAGAAAAGCGGACGAGCAACAACAGTTAATGTTAGCTATACTCAAGCACCCGACCATTCTTGATCCACAAGCAAGACTCACTAAACAAATCGATCGTTTTATGGATGAATCTAGTCAAAAGACTCTTGTAGAAGGTGTTCTAGCTCAAATTAAAACCGACATTGAAGGATTAAAAAATCATTATCATAGTCAAATTATTAGCTCTTATGAGAGTCAATGTCCTGATGATCCAATCAATTCTCGCACGGTTGACGTTATCAGAAGTGACACCTTGAACCATTTAAAAAATATATCTGACGATATTCTTGGAAGAAACACAGGTACTACAAATCTTTTTGACGGAGCAAATTATACTCAATTACTAAGTAAATTAACAGCAATCAAAAACGCTGATGCAACAACTCTAATCACTAATCCCACTCAGGATCTACTGCGTAGAGTTATTGATGCTAATCCTAGTATTATCGAATTACTATCAAGTGATAATGATGATCTTAAGACAGCAGCTGTCTTAAGGTTATATCAAAAAATAACAAAACAAACTCAAAATTCAACTTACCAAAATCTTGCAATTGATTTTATGTGTAAAGAATTAAATCTTACTAGTGGATACCCAACAGTAGAATTGATCCGATTAAATCACATTGATTCACAATTCAGTGCTGGTAATCGTTTGACAGAAATTGATAAAGTAGCTGATAGAGTACTTTGGATAGATCGTCAAGTTAAAGCTGCTAATGATAATATTGAAGGCAATTTAGCAAGTGAAGTTACTCGTTTTACTTGGAAAATCTCTGCTCAACCAGTATCAAACAAAGCTAGTAAGCTTGAAAGACAAGAAGCAAGAGAAGCCCAACAAGCACGAGCTCAAACTCTAGTGCGCAGCATATCTCAAGATGCTAATTTTACTGCGATATTGGAGAGAATTTTAAATGCAATCACAGAATTATTCCAAAACTTAGGAGCCAAACAATGAAAGACTTACAATTTATCGACGCCAAATCTTGGCAAATAGACCCAAAGCTAATCAATGAGCAGCTTCTAGCAATGGCAACGGAAATCGACGAACTGCGTGAAGCCGAGAAACAAGTTAATCAAGAAAGTACTAAAATGGTCATGTTTAATAAGTTTGCTAAGTAACTTATATTAGACTTGTTGCGAAAATCGTTCTATCTGCGAATAATTGCAAAGCAATTATTCTTGATGCTCCGGGGGCTTCCATTCTTAGCCGAGATTGTAGATAACGATCCCCTCGTAAGGCTTGCGAGGACGAGGAAGCTGAGTTGACTACCCGTCAATGTTCAGGGGTCAATTTTACTGAATGCTTCAATATTAAATGAAGCCCCCGTAATTCTGAGGACGAGCGCAACGCAGCTATGGGCGATTTTCGCAACAAGTCCATTCTAGCCAAGTTTAATTAAAGTCGCTAGCACCGAAATAGTGATCGCTGCCATCACACCCATCTTAATAGTGATCTCTTTGCTTAGATTAATTCGTAAACTTTCTATTTTGAGATCTAAGTCTTTGATATCGTGCTTGAGATTGGTTTCAAGTTCTTTTATATCTCGCTTCAAACCAGCCTCAAGCTCCTTCATATCTCGCTTCAAACCAGCCTCAAGCTCCTTCATATCTCGCTTCAAATCAGCAGCAACTTGAGCTAGACTCACTTTTGTTGCCAAATTGCCGTCTATAAATTGAATAAAAATTTCTACTTGAGCTTCAGCTTGAGGCTCTGGAACACCAGCAGCCATAAGCTTCTTAACTTGCTTATAAGTATCGAAGATCACTTCATCCTCTCCAATCATATTATACCCCCGTATACCTAAATTTTAACACCAAATTACAGCTCCTAAAGCAAGTCTAGTGAATTTACGTACACCTCAGAATTCCTCACTATACAGTGTATAATAAACCCTAGCACCATAATGCTAAAATAATATCAATGGCTAAAACAACTGATGACATAGAACTCAAAGACGGTAACGGTAAGGTTACTGCAAACAAAGACAATCCTTTATTTGCGGATCTTGGCGTGCTTGGCTATATGGAACTTATAGACAGCATGGGTGATGATTTATCGATAGTTAATGCGGCTCGAGTTTCTTACAATTCCGAATCGACAGAACTAACCGATCGCGACAAGAAGCTAATCAAGTTTTTGGCGAAACACAAACACTGGACTCCATTTGAACAGAACTCACTTAAGTTTAGAGTAAAGTGTCCAATCTATATCGCTCGCCAATGGATGAAGCACAGATGCTGGGTATTCAACGAGATCTCTGCACGTTATACAGTGTTCACTAATACTATTTATCAACCGACTGAGTTTCGTGAACAAGCGCAGCAAAACAAACAAGCAAGTGTTGAAGCAGTCAGCATTAATCAAGCTAAAGCAGCAGAGATTTATGATCGTGCCGCTCAAGCAACCATCACAGCATATAACGAATTATTAGAACTCGGAGTCTGCCGCGAACAGGCTCGAGGAGTGCTTCCGGTCGGCTCACATACTGAATTTATCGCGACAGTCAATTTGCGTAATTTTATGCACTGGTATATGTTACGCGCTCCAAAAGAAGCTCAGTGGGAGATACAACAGTACGCTCACGCTTCTTTAGAGTTGGTGAAGAATCGCTTCCCAATTGCAATTGAATGTTTCCAAGAACTGCGCGACGAAGATGCTCAAGAAATGGCAAAACTCGCAGCTCTTAAAGCAAGCTCTACTAACTAAGCAATTTAAGCAATACAGCCTTCTGAGTATGCAGGCGATTCTCGGCTTGACGCAAAATAGTCTCTTCATGGCTCTCTAAAGCTTCAGCAGTGATTTCTTCACCACGATGTGCTGGTAGACAGTGTAAGACTATCGCATGCTTCTTAGGATATTCTTCTAATAGTGCTTTATTCACTTGATAACCAGCAAAAGCTTCTCTTCTCTGCTGTGCTTCTTTTTCTTGTCCCATACTTGACCAGACATCAGTGTAGATGACATCCGCGTCTTGCGCGGCTTCACCGACACCATGAGAGACAGTGGTGAATTCCGAATCATATTCAGCACCAGGCTCATAACCCAATGGACAAGCGACATGTATGTGAATGCCAAGTTTAGTACAAGCAAGCATTAAACTTCTTACAGTGTTATTACCATCACCAATATAAGCAATTTTGAGTCCTTCTAATTTACCAAAAGCTTCTTTTATAGTAAGTAGATCAGCAAGCGTTTGACAAGGATGCTCTCTATCACTTAAACCGTTAATAATAGGAATTGATGAGTATTTAGCTGTCTCTTCCAAACCCGCATGCCCAAAGGTTCTTATCATGATACCATCAAGGTAGCGTGACATTACTCGAGAGACATCAGCGCGCGTCTCACGCGAACCAACTTTAATCTCATTACCATCCAGCACAACCACGTGTCCGCCGAGTTGATACATACCAACCTCAAAACTAATACGAGTTCTAAGACTCGGCTTCTCAAAAATCATACCGAGATTTTTGTTTCTCAATAAATGCGTTTGATCCTTACCTTGTTTAAGTTCGGCTTTTAGGGTTTCTGCTGAGCTAAGTAAATCTGTAAGCTCTTGCTTACTAACATCATGAATACTAAGGAAATGGCTTGCCATATAACTATTTTAGCATATTGCACTTTGCCTCTTGCCAAAGAGCCTCTAACTCAGCGATTGAATATTCACTTAACTTTTTCTTGGCAAGTTTTTGCATCACATCAAAACGCTTCACAAATTTATTGTTAGTTTGCCTCAAAGCATCCTCTGGGTCAATCTTGTACCAACGAGCAATGTTGACTACAGTAAATAAAATATCACCAAGCTCAAGCTCAGCAGCCTGCCTCTGCGCCTCATCAAGAAAACCATCTTTGTAAGGATCATTACCAGCGGCTCTTGCCTGAGTTACCACTTCATCTAACTCAGCAAGTTCTGATTTCAATTGATCAAATAATTTATATTCTTCATCCCATTCAAAACTTTCTTTAACAGCTTTCTTAGAGATCTTCCAAGCACGAGCGAGTGCTGGCATCTCACGCGGAATACCTTCAAAGATAGACTCACGGCTTGATTTCTCTTTAGACTTCTCTCTATCCCAATGTTTATCGACATCCTGAGTAGTTACAGCCTTATCCTTACCAAAGACATGAGGATGACGCTTGATCATCTTCTCGTTCAATCTATGAGCGACATCATCAAGATCAAAATATCCTTTCTCTGAAGCTAATTTAGAATGAAGGATTATTTGCAAAAGCAAATCACCAAGCTCTTCTTCTAAGTTAGAGTAACTCTCAGTAGTCGCATCTAAAGAATCTATCGCTTCGAGCACTTCATATAATTCTTCAAGTAAATAACGTTTAAGGCTACTATGATCTTGTTTAAGATTCCAAACACAACCAGTCTGCGGATCACGGATCGCAGCTATAGTTTCGTTTAATTTATCGAAGGCTTCGCTCATTGATTTATATTATAACCGTTAGATATTAGTAGCTTTCAGAATAATTCTAAAGACTTGTCCCCAAATGGCTTATAACTGCGTTATAAGCCATTTGGGGACAAGTCTAATGCTAAAATTAAAACAATGGTTCTAAGCAAAGAATTAATTCAATCCCAAAGTACTATTCAGAGCAAAATCATGGTTGAGAAGATTATGACGGCTCAATCCGCTGTCGTTCTTGCTCACGTCAACCCAGATGGTGATACCTTAGCTTCAATGTTAGCTCTAGCAAAAGTACTAGAGCAAGCAGGTATCCGGCGTGTAGACAGAGTCATGCATGACACCGTTCCAGAAATTTACAAATTCTTTCCAGACCAAGAAAAGGTTATCTCATCACAAAACCCGTCTGGTTTACTAGAAAGTTATGATATAAGTTTTAGCTGTGATTGCGGCTCTATCGCTCGATTAGCTAGTGCTGGGGATATCTGGAAACGCGCCAAGACCAAATGCAATATAGATCATCATCTTTCTAATCCACTTTATGGCGACCTTAACTTCGTTGATCCCGATGCTACTTGCACTGGACAAGTCGTAAATTGCTTAGCAGAGATGCTACCAAAACAAATCACGACAGATGCTGACTTAGCAAGCTTGTACTATATAACCTTACTCACAGATACTGGTGGTTTTCGCCACAGCAATACCAACGCCAACGTCTTCAAATGGGCTCAGGAATTAACATTGCTCGGAGCCAATCCAAGCAACCTACACAACCAATTATTCAACCAAATACCCTTCCGTGCTATCAAAATCATTGGCACGGCATTAAGTCGCCTAACTATTAGTGAACTTAAATATGGTAAGCAACAAATTAAAATTGCTTACACTTATACAAGCAAAGAAGATCTCCAAAGCCTCGGTGCCAAAGACGAAGATACCGACGAGATTGTCGACCACATCATGCGCATTAAAGGTTTAGATCTCTGCTTATACCTACGCGAAGCGAGAATACCTGGACACTTCAAAGGTAGCTTACGCAGTTCAGTGGACTTCTTCGATTGCTCTAGCTTTGCGACACAACTCAATGGTGGAGGTCACTCCAGAGCCGCTGGCTTCAATACAGAAGCAAGCAGCGCTGAAGAACTCAAACACAAAGTCTTTAATTTAATAGAGCATTATATACCTGAGACAGCTGGTAATTGAGTCAATGACTCTATTACCACTTCTGCTCTCTGCACATCATCCATAGAGTTAAGGGTACGCCACATATACCTGACCCACTCTGCTCGCTCATCATCAATAGCATCAGTATTAGCTTGCAAGAAACTCTCACAAGAATCGTACTCACGGTAATAATAAATAGCTGCAACCGTGTCTGCCACATAGGATAAAGTATAATCATCAGTACTTCTTTCTGACAGTTCCTGACAATTTTCCAAGAATCTATTTAATAAATCCGACACTTTTACTTTATCTAACACTATAAATTCATTTTCGTACATCAAACCTCCCTAAGTCTCTTGAACTATTCCCTCCCCCACCTTATTGACAGGTTTAATTAAGATTCGTTTAAGAAAACTAGGTTGAAACCCCTGAACTTGAATTAAATTTTGTTAATATCAATAGAATTATCAAAAAATACAAACGTATTGACATTACGCTTTTTACATAGTAAGATAAGTCAATAAATCATGAAAATCACGACTAATAGTCCTATCTCAAAAGCACAAATCGATGTTCTTAGACAATCTTTAGTGCCAGATGCGCAGTCTAGCTACACGACCCGCGACGGACAAGCTATAAGTATTCCAACAACAGGCAAATTCAACCTTGCTACCAATAAAGCTGGCGCAATCATTCCTTTGCTCTGGGATGCTGCTAAAGGAAGACACACTGCTGTTTTCAAAGCAGGAGAAGATCTTAGTCTAATTAGTGATAGTGATATCCAACAAGCTAGTTCTATGCTGGCAGATGCTGTCGAAGGCAATATTCTAATTAACAGTGATGGCACTAGAGTTCAATCAAACAACACTATAGTCATAAACAGTCCAAACACTATTCTTGGTGAGGTTTGTAACAATACCAGCGTTATCAATAGCCCAGCAACAGAGTTACATGAATGTGAATTTGGAGTTATCAAAAATAGTCCAGAATTTTTTGGTTGGTTTAGTCATTGGCTACATGTGGAGAACAGTGACGGTGGCCAAGTTTTGGATTCTGATAAAGTAGAAATGCTTAATTCTAGAAATGGACGAGTATATGCGTGTGAATACTTGAAGATGAATGATAGTGAGAATGCTCATTACAGTCAATCTTCTAATACCAGTGTACATTACAGCCCCAATTCAGTTGGTTATGAGATTAACAACGGTAATATACTAACTTCTCCAGGATTAGCTGCAGCTTATAGTTATAAAATACTCACAGACAATAGCGGTGGTAATGGAATTTTACATTCACCTTTATCAACAATCAGAAACAGCCCTCAAGACAATAATACTTTAGGAGCAGAAATCAATAATCAATACAAACAAGAGTCAGTAAAGATCGTTGCTGAAGATGGTAATTTTGAAGCCATGAGCGAAGCACAAAATGAAGTCTTTGCAAGAACCATCTTAGAGACTCTAGAACAGCAAGCTAACATCTCAGGAGCACCAGAAGCAACAATTCAAGAGAGCCCTAACGTAAATATCCAAATTAGTGTAAAGCCTACAATCCAGAGAAGCTCAAATGTCACTGTTGATCAATGCGATGATGTTCTAATTAAAGATAGTAATAAAGCTCAGACTCAATACTGTTCTAGGTTTGAAATTCATAACAGCCCAGAGACAAATCTAAGAGACAGTACAACAGCCAAAGTCATAAATAGCCCAAGAGCAGTTCTAGACAACAGTATGGGCAGAACAGTTATTGATGAGGCTGATGCTAAATATATAAATCAACCAGTCGATTCAAAAGCAGAGCAAGCTATACATCAAGAGCTTTTAACTAAGGCTTTGTCATAATACTACTAACTAAACAAATCGCCGCAGTCTCTGCCTTCAGCAAGCGCGGACCCAAACTCGTAGCCGCAAATCCCAATGAATCCAGAATCTCAACTTCTTCATCCGTCAATCCACCTTCTGGTCCAACCAATAAGTTTACAACGTCGCTATTTACCAAACTAACTGCTTGACTTGCTGCTGTTAACGACAAACGCTCACTAGCATAATAAGCGCTACTATACGGTGTATAATAAGACAAATTTTCAAACTCAATAATATCAGAGAGCTTAGTATAAACAGCTCCCTCACACTGTTCCGTAGCTTCAGAAATGATTTTCAGCATCTTATCCTTATTAAAAGCCTCTATGTTTTTTCTCTGCGAGCGCGCAAAACTCACCGGGACTATCTCTTGTACACCAATCTCTGTAAGCTTTTGAATCATAAAGGCAAAGGATTCTTTCTTAATCATAGGTACAAAGAATCTAATTTGCTGTTTCAATTCACGAGGAGAAGCCACTGTGCTAATAATCTCAAAATCAATTTTTTTTTTGCCTTGGCTAATCATCTTGACCTCATAAACAAGCCCACTACCATCAATAAAACTAAGCCCTTCTTTGTGTCCTGGTCTTAATCTCAGAACATTTGTAATTTGGTGTATTAAATCTTTATTGTTAACTACCATAAGCTTGCTTTCAAGCTTATCTTCAGGATTAAGGCTAAATCTATAATTGCGTTGCACCAATTTCTATATTATACTTTAGAATGGATTGCTATGATTGACATTAAACTTATTCGCCAAGAACCAGAAATGGTCAAACGACTATTAGCTAGCCGCAATCCTGCTTTTGTTGCAATGGTTGAAGAGCTTATCGCTTTGGATCTTGAGCACCGCCAAGCCTTACAAGCTCAGCAAGAACTAGAAACCAATCGCAATCAACTATCTAAACAAGTGGGCATCAAAAAAGCTCAAAAAGAAAACGCTGACAACGAAATAGAACAGCTTAATAAAATCAAGACCTCTCTCAAAGCAATCTCAGACAGAGAGCCGGAACTCTTTGCTAAACAACAAGCTTTATTAGTAGCAATTCCCAACCTACCAGACCAAGGAACACCCATTGGCAAAGATGAGCACGATAATCAAATAGTCTATAAACATGGCACTGTCAGAGAGTTTGACTTCGAGGTTCTCGATCATGATGAGATTGGGCGTAGATTAGATATTCTAGATTTCGAACGTGGAGTCAAAATTGCAAAAAGCAGATTCACTCTAGTTAAAGGTTTAGCGGCCAAACTAGAAAGGGCTCTTATCAACTTCATGCTTGATACAGCAAGCTCTAATGGCTATGCCGAGTGCGTTCCACCAATCTTAGTTAATAGCGAGTCCTTATTTGGAACCGGTCAACTTCCAAAGTTCAAAGCAGATCTCTACCAAATCCAAGATGAAGATTTATATCTAATCCCGACAGCAGAAGTACCTCTCACTAATATCTATCGCGACGAGATTCTTGATGCTAACCAATTACCAATTAGCTTGTGTGCCTATACACCAAACTTTAGATCAGAGGCGGGAGCAGCATCTAAAGACACTCGCGGCATCATTCGCCAACATCAATTCAACAAAATCGAACTAGTCAAAATCACTAGCCCAGAAGATAGCGAAGCTGAACACGAGAGACTTACTAAAGACGCAGAAGCAATATTACAAGCTCTCAAATTACCTTACCGTAAGGTTTTGCTTTGTACTGGTGATATTGGATTTGGGGCAAGTAAATGCTACGACTTAGAGGTTTGGTTCCCAGGACAAGGCAAATATAGAGAAATAAGTAGTTGTAGCAATTTCAAGGATTTTCAAGCAAGACGCGCCAAAATTCGCTTTAAGTACAATTCTGAGACTAAAGCTCAGCTGGTTCATACTATTAATGGCTCTGGGCTTGCCGTAGGCAGGACTCTAGCAGCTATCTTAGAAAATTATCAACAAAAAGACGGCTCTATTGCTATCCCAGACTGCCTCAAACCATATCTTGCTACATCCTTAACCGTATCTTAATCTAAATATAGTTAACTATATCATTATGTCATCTGGGACAGATCCATTAAAAAATTTCGATGGTTATATTCCTTCATTGGGAGAGGCCACATCACAGACTCCACGTAAAGATCTCAATAGTCCAACCTCAGAACCAGCTTATACACACATACCAAATAGCTCTCAAGCAGATGCTTTTGTTAGTAACACTCCACTTGATGCGGCTCGTAAGCAGCAAGTCCGAGAAGCTAATCTCGCTCTCAGAGGCGAAGAAGCGCCAAAATTTCTCAAAGACGCTCCAACTCCAGGCGTTTACTCTGAAGCAGCAATTCAATTCTCTAATACTTTCAAAGACTTACGCATACCAGAGAAAGCCTTTCTAGAGAGGATTTTAAAAGAAGTTACACAAGACGTCTATGGTACAACAGCACCACAAACACGCACAGCCAATCTCAAACCAATGACACCAAACACTCCAAACAACGGTATCAACCTTGATAGCTTCGGCTAATTATTAGATTCGTAACAAGCCTATTTATTCGCTCTATAGAAAAATACAGTCGCTGCAAGTGCGCCAATAATTAGGTTTGGTATCCATACCGAAAGCATCGGCAATATTTTACCAGAATCTCCAAAGGAATCAAACACTGTCTGTGACATATAAAACACAAACACTACTAAACCTAAAATTATATAACCCCAATTAATAGTACGGCGTCTGCCCACTATTCCCAAACAAGCACCGATAACGGCAAGCAAAACACAAGAGAATGGATAAGAAAACTTAGTATGAAATTTGGTACGAAACTCGTTTAGAGAATCAGTTTCAATATTAGCCTTCTCGTGTAATTTAATATAACTAAACAAACTAGCGAAATTCATATCTCTAACATTTGCCATTCTCTTAAGTATCTCTTGTGGGTTCAATGAACTTGGAATAAAAGTCTCTTTGAAATTGGAGATCAAATGCATAGAAGAAGATCCAGCCACATTCTCAAAATCATCTTCAAAAATATCATGATCTCCAGTTGGAACAGATTCTTTAACATAACTAGTGCTGCCATTTTTGAGGAACCAACCACCTTTAGCAGCATCCCAGTGACCGGCTTTAGCAGTATGGATCACAGCAAGATTTTCTTTTGAGAAGTCTAAAATTACTACACTCTTTAATTGATCATTATTAAATCTACGCACATAAAAAATTCGCTTGAGTATATTACTAGAATCTTTTTCAAAATAACTAAAGCCATTCAGCGAGCTTGTAGCAATCGGATCTTCATACAAAGCAAGCATATAAATCTTCTTAGCAAAAGGTGTCGTAAACGGCACTATCACCTCACTCAAAAAAAACGTCGCCATCATTCCAAGCAAACCAAGAATAACAACGGGACGCATTAGCCTAGTGAAACTCACCCCAGCAGCTCTCATTGCAATAACTTCAGATTGCCCAGATAATTTCTGAAAAGCCAAAAAACTAGCAAGTAAAATACTGATAGGAATAGTCAAGGCAAGAATCTGCGGCGTCTCCAAACCAAGAATCACAAGACCCGTAGTAAAAGAAGCTCCAGATTTAGCTAAGAGCTTAAAAATATCTTTGAACTTATCAATCCCCAACCAGACACCAGTAATGATGCCAGCACCACTAATTAGCGGCAACCAGAATTCAGAAAGTACATATTTGTCAAGTTTTGAAAAAGTTGGCATAAAGAAATAGCACTTACAACAAGTGCCTAGGATAAATTATAACAAATACTGCTAAAATAGAGTCATGGCAGCAAAAGAAACCACTACCGGAGCCAAATCTTTACTAAAAGAGTTAAGACGTCAAGGCGTCAAGAGATTTTTTGGTTATCCTGGCGGAGTATTGCTCGGTCTATATGACGAACTGTATTACGAAAACGAATTATTACACATCTTAGTAAGACATGAACAAGGCGGAGCTCACGCAGCAGAAGGTTACGCACGCGTTAGTGGCAGACCTGGAGTTGTCTTAGCTACTAGCGGACCTGGTGCTACAAATTTAGTTACCGGAATTGCAGACGCTTACATGGATTCAACGCCTATCGTTTGTCTTACCGGTCAAGTCCCAACTTTTGGTATTGGCTCAGACTTCTTTCAGGAAGCAGATATCACAGGGATCACTTACCCAATTGTCAAACACAGTTATTTAGTCAAGAAACCAGAGGATCTGGCGCGTTGCGTTGCTAATGCCTTTCATATTAGCGGTACTGGACGTCCTGGACCGGTTTTGGTAGATATGCCGAAAGATGTCCTTAATGGCGAGTTTGAAGTTACAGACGATAATAGAATCGACGATAGCTACGTGCCAGACATTCGTGGTTATAAACCTAAACTCAAAGGCAACCCTAAACAGATCGCAATGGCTGCAATACAAATCCTCAAAGCCCGTCGCCCAGTGCTTTATGCTGGTGGTGGTGTAATCAGTGCTGGCGCTTCCAAACTACTATGTGAGCTCGCTGAGTCTCTCATGATTCCCGTTACCACGACACTACAAGGTAAGGGAGCTGTACCTCATCGTCACCCATTATTTCTGGGTATGCTTGGTATGCACGGTACTGCATACGCCAACTACGCTGTCTATAATTCTGATTTATTAATTGCAGTTGGTGCTAGATTTGACGATAGAGTAACAGGCAAACTATCAACCTTTGCACCAGATGCTAATGTAATCCACATAGATATAGATCCAGCTGAAGTTGGCAAAAATCGCAAGATGCGCTCAGAGATTGATGTTCCTATTGTTGGTGACGCAAAGCTTATACTTGAAGATCTGATTCAAGAAATTAACAAACGTAAACCTGACACCGAAGAGTGGCTAAAAAAAGTCCAAGAATGGAAAGACGAATATCCACTAGACCACGACCCTATCTCACAAGATCTAATCAGTCCGCAGCATATACTTAAGACCATCAAAAAAATCGGTGGCGATAAAGTTGTCTATTCTACAGATGTTGGTCAACATCAAATGTGGGCAGCACAATACGCAGAAATTAATCACCCTCGTCAATGGCTCACTAGCGGTGGTGCTGGTACTATGGGTTATGGACTGCCAGCAGCGATGGGAGCAGCAGCCGCACTTGAAGATAGTCGCGGCACCGAGAATGACCGCTCAGATGAAGTCGTGGTAAACATTACAGGCGATGGTAGCTTTCAGATGTGTGAGCAAGAACTTGGCACACTTAAAGCTTATGATCTTAAAGTTATTAATTGTATTTTTAATAACCAAAATTTGGGAATGGTAAGACAGTGGCAAGATTTATTCTATGACAAAAAATATTCTCACGTCGATCTCAAACACGGCAGTCCAGATTTCGTCAAGCTTGCTGATGCTTACGGACTCAATGGCTATAAACCAGAGACGAGAGATGATGTCGAAGGCATTCTCAAAGAGGCTTTTGCTACAGGGCAAGCTGTGGTGATAGACTTCCCAATGGCTTACGAGATGAATGTTTGGCCTATAGTGCCACCAGGCGGCTCCAACATGGACATGATGGGTATTGATGCGGGCACTATGCCAGAATCGTGCAGCACTCGTTCACCACAAGATTATGACAGAGAGCAAGTTTAAGAAGGTTGCTCTCATTGGTAGCGCTGGCGTTGGCAAAACAACTTTACTAGAAGCTCTATTTAAAGAAGATTCTATTGCAAATCTCTACAACAAGATCCCGGAGCAAGTTAGAGTGCTTTGTAACGAACGCGGCTACAAGAATCCTTACGAGATTGATGGCGACGTTCATCAATTTCGTGAAGATGTGCTCTTGCGTCAAATCCAAGCAGAAAAGCAGTTTACTAGCTTCATTGCAGACCGCTCGACGATAGACGCCTGGGTTTATTTTATGCGCTGGTCCTGGAACTCGGCAGACGTAGATACTTCAGAACGCTTCTACCAAGCAGCTCACCAGCAAGCACAGAATTATGATCTATTAGTTTATTTGCCAATAATGTTTGAGATCTCTGATGATAATTTCCGCTGGGCTAATGCTACTTATCAACGGCAGATAGATCGATTGCTACTTGCGATGGTGGATAGTTGGGGTTTGAGATCGAAGTTATACGAACTTAAGTCTTTAAGTATTGAGGGGCGAGTGGACGAATTAAGCCGAGTCATTAATCCTGAGTCTTAACAAAAGCATCAGCTCGCTCTCTAGCTTTTGTCCAGATAGCCCTGTCAATAACTTCTTCACCTAATTGATTAGCAGCGTCACCAGTAATCTCTTCTTCTTTAAAGATTCTTGCTATCAGTTTTTCTATATCATCACGAGGAAATTCTTTGATAATTTCTTCTGCTGTTTGTTCCGCAGCTTGAAATAATTTTATGGCAATTTCTTCATCATTTGCTGATAATGGTAGATCTGGATTATCATAACTGTACATTGTAGTACCGAGCATATTTGAACTTAACATTAATCTTAGTAAGCTTCTAGCTTTGTTTAGATCATCTTCTGCTCCGACTGTGATGCTAGAACCCAAGATTTTCTCGCCTGCTCTGCCACCCAACAAAACAACCAACCTTCTTAGTAACGCGTCTTTAGATTGATTCATTAGTTCATTATCATTAGGTTCTATAGTTATATGTCCTAAAGATTTACCTCTTGGAATAATAGAAACTTCATTTACTTTTACTCCAGCACTTCTTGCTACTAAATAGTGCCCACCAAATTCATGTATGGCAATGGCTCTTTGCGCTTCAGGAGTTGGCTTAATATCAGATTTGATTCCTAATAACACTTGATTAATTGCTTCTGCAATATCTTTTTTACAAATTTTATCTCTACCTTGCCTAATAGCATGGATATCAGCTTGTTCAATCACTGCTTCAAGTTGAGCTCCAGAGAAACCAATTGTTTTTTTAGCAACCTCTACCGCGCTTATATCATCATCGATTCGCCCTGATTTCTTTTTCTTCTCAATGTATAAATCCAAAATATCTGCTCTTTGCTCAATAGAACTTGGATTTGCAATATGCACCTTATAATCAAATCTACCTTCTCGCATTAAGGCTGGATCTAAAGACTCAGGATCATTAGTTGCCGCCATAACCATAACACCACTGCCTGATTTGAAGCCATCCATTTCAGCCAAAATTTGATTTACTGTTTGAAGTCTTTCGTCATGAGCACCATTTCTATTCTTGCCAATTCCATCAATCTCATCAATAAAAATAATGCAAGGTTTATGTTTTCTTGCAGTAGCAAAAACCTCTCGGACTTTTCTCGCTCCTTGCCCCGCGAATATTTCAATAAAGTCTGAACCACTAATTGCTATGAAGTTCATACCAGCTTCGTTTGCAACAGCTTTAGCCATGATTGTTTTACCAGTACCTGGACCACCATATAGAAGAATTCCTCTGGGGATTTTGACTTCTGATTTATTGATATTTTTGAGTAAGGCTACTATATCTTGTAATAATTTGACGTTCTCTTTATTACCACGTATATCTGAAAATTTTACTGAAGTTTTTTGTGGGTTGTTTCCACCCGGTTTGATAACTCGGTCATCAGAATCCATTTCTTCTTTTTTCGTATTTATGTAACCTATTAAAAATATCAGTGCGACAATAGGAATAATGATTCCAGCACTAGAAGTCAGAGCTTTACTTAGATCTCTTATAATAGATCGTTCTGATATCAGAGTTACATATTTATTCTTTGCTAATGATCGAGCTAGCGCGTCACCGATTTGCTTTCTTGAGGCTAAGTCCTCAGGGATGTCTAGATAGACGGTATTGCCATTAGTCAAAAGAATCGTGTAGAAAGGATAACGCATTCCAGTATCAGCATAAGTCATAGAGATAGAATCAACTTTGCCTAATTTTATTTTTTGAATCAAAGCATCACTATCAGGAAGTTGTATCGAAGGCTTGGTATCAGGAATATTATCAACGATCGCTGTCTCTGTTTTTGGAGTAGTTGGTATTTCCTCATATCCACCACAGCCAGCACTAAAAGCTGCTGCGACTAAAGCTAAATTCGCTAAAGGATTAGAGGTTATTCTTGGCATCACGAGTAAGTCAATATAACACTATTGGGAGTGTCATGTCAAGCTATCGCACAAACTCCAACTGCTCCCCTCTATAAGCCTCATCAATATTGCCGTTGGCGTATACCAAGTGTCCATTGACGAGAGTATGAGTAATTTGATAATTAAAAGTTTGTCCTTCAAACGGTGACCAGCCGCACTTATATAAAATATTATCCTTGTTTACTTGCCAAGGATTACGCTTGAACAAAACCAAATCAGCAGCGTAACCCTCACGAATGAAACCTCTATTCTCAACTTGAAAACAAATCGCTGGTGAGTGGCTCGTCTTATTAACTATAGTTTCAAAATTAAAAATCCCTTGCTCACACATTTCTAATAATGCAACCAAAGAATGTTGCACCAAAGGTCCTCCAGAAGGGCATTTGAAGTAAGTATTATTCTTCTCCTCAAGAGTATGCGGAGCGTGATCCGTTGCAATAATATCAATGGTATTATTCTTCACTGCCTTGCGCAAAGCATTACGATCCTCTGGATCTTTAATAGAAGGGTTCCATTTAATAAAATTACCTTTTTGTTTGTAATCTTTATTAGTGAACCAAAGATGATGCACACAAACCTCAGCCGTAATGCGCTTTTTGGCTAGTTCTGTCTTATTATCAAACAATTCCATTTCATCAGCCGTAGTTAAATGCAAGACGTGCAAGCGTGATTGAAACTTCTTAGCTTTCTTGATAATCTGCGAGCTTGATAAATAACAAGCCTTATGATTACGAATCTTACTATGATACTCTAGTGGCAGATCTTCACCCATCTCACTGCGATACTTATTAGCATTAGCAATAATAGTATCTTCATCCTCACAATGACAAGCAATCAGCATCTGTGTTTCAGCTAATAGTTTTTCTATAGCATTCTGATCATCGACAAGCATATCACCAGTGGAAGATCCGAGAAACATTTTGATGCCACAAATCAGCTTAGGATCTACCTTCAAAACCTCATCAATATTAGTGTTTGAAGTACCCATATAAAAAGAATAGTTAGCCATCGACTGCTTTGCTCCAATTGCAAACTTCTCATCTAAAGTTTTACGATCAAGTACCCGAGGAATAGTATTAGGCATCTCCATAAAAGAAGTAGTACCACCAGCAATAGCTGCTTTAGACTCCGTAAAAATATCTCCCTTGTGCGTCAGCCCTGGCTCTCTAAAATGCACTTGCCCATCAATCATGCCAGGAATCAGAAAACAACCAGTAGCATCAATCACAGTCCCAGCTTGGCAGCTATCTAAGTCTCCTACGTTAGTAATAATCTGCTTGATCAATTTACCTTCGATCAACACAGAACCAACGAAACGCTTAGCTTCGTTAATAATAGTTGCGTTCTTAATTAGTGTTGTTTTAGGCATGATTTAAATGAAAAGGACTAAAGTTGGTATCATAGTCATAGTAATCTTCTACTTCAGAACGCTTCAAAAAAGCTATTAATTGTCGTGTCAATGGATAAGCTAATATCTCCCAACAAACTTTAAATATATAACTAGTTGCTATAACCCCTATCATTAGTGAGATTGGATAACCTGCTGCTCCCAAGAAACCCAGAGGAAATATTATTAAAGTATCAACTAGTTCACCAGCTACAGTCGAACCAATAATTCTTAGCCATTGCATTTTACCTTTAGTAATAACTTTTAATTTAGCGACTACATAGCTATTGGTAAACTCTCCACAGAAAAAAGCAACCATACTTGCCATACTAACGCGAAAGCTCTGATTGAATATTTGTTGATAAGATTCTTGCAGTCCCCAATCAGGATCTGGTGGCAAAGCCACAAAGCCCTGTATGATTAGGTTTGAAGCTATCAGTGATCCAAATCCAGTCCAAATGACACGCCGGCTTTGAGCATAGCCATAAACCTCAGTAAGTAAATCACCTATCAAATATGTTGCAGGGAACAATAGCAATCCAGTAGTACAGCTAAAACTAAAATCCACAAAAGGAATTGTTATGCGGATGATTTTAATACAACCAGCTAGATTTGCAATCAACAAAGCAACAACAAAACAAACTGTGATGATATTTAAATATTTGTAACTGCGCTCAACTGCCATTAAATGGATAATGTTAGCAAGAAAGTAAGCACTTTGCTAGAATTGTTTTATAATGCGTGTTCTATTGTTGTTAGTCGCAATCTGCCTTAGTGCTTGCCACAACAGTAGCGCTAATGAGTTCTTCTTTATCAGAGCACAAGATGGTGATTCTTTACTAATACAAGATCAGTCTGGTAACAAAACTCAACTACGTTTATTAGGAATTGATACGCCAGAATACAGTCAAGAACCCTGGGGTAAAAGAGCACAAAATTTTGTTTACAGTCAAATTCAAGCAGGTGAGCAAATCTGGATAGAATATGGACGAGAGAAGACAGACAAGTACTCAAGAACACTCGCTTATGTTTTCTATGAAGGTAATGGACAGAAAAAATTCCTCAATGAAGAAATATTACGAAATGGTTGGGCTGAGATTTTTATCTTCGACAAAAATGATCCTCATAATCAAAAGCTAAAAGATGCTTTAGCTTTTGCCAAATCCAATCAGCTTAATATCTGGCAAAGCAATGGATTAAGCTTAAGTCCTTATAAATATCGTAAATTGCATAAGAAACATTAGACTTGCCATTGGTATAATAATGTGAATGCTACGTATTTTGCTATTGGCTACTCTTTTATATTTCTCAAACCCAGCGCAAGCTCTATCTATATTTAAGTCAAAGAAAAAATCCGAATCAGAAACTAAACAACCATTACATATCAATGAAGAATTTACCATTCAATCTATGGTCGATTGCCCTTGGGGCAAATCACAAATCGAAGTTGTAACTTACATCCCTTATGGTGAGGTATTTGTAGCAGTAATGTTACAACAAGATGAACTACTTGGACCTACAGTAAAAGAAATACATTGGATAAACGAAGTTGGAAAATTTACCTCTTACAAAGCTGAGACCATAAAAGAAAGTCGCCTCGACAATATGGCTGCTGATTTCGATCCAGCTAATGCTTATGATCGTATTCACGAAGATAAACATTTCGTGCGCAAAATCTACTATTTTAATCGCAACGAGGTCATCAGCAATACCTACATTAAATCAGCACATTTCATTAGCCTATTATTGGAAAAAGATAACGCCACTTGTCCTATAGATTTACGCGCAGACGCCAAACTCTATCAAGAGCCTAACTTCATTATCCCCAAAATTCCACAAAATTATCAACCGGCAACTGATAATCCTTACGCCAAATACGAGAAAGTCCCTCAAAATGCGCCACAAACGCCAGAAGTTCAAGATCCAGAAGAGGGAGTCCCTTGGGATAATATTCCTGACTTAAATCAGAATTTCTTTGAAGATGATGGGGATTCGGACTTAGACTTCTAAAGAATTAATTTTACACTGTAAAATTAATTCTTTTGTGTGAATGGCTTAAATACTGCAAAGAATGCTGATTCTAGTTATAATTATTAACTCGTATGGCAACTAAAACAAAGAAAAAACAACAAAACCGCATTCGTATCAGACTGAAAAGTTATGATGCTGCAAATCTTGATGCTTCAGCTAAACAAATCGTCGAGGCCGCAGAACGCACTGGTGCTAGAGTTAGCGGTCCAATTCCTTTGCCAAGTAATATTCGCAGATATTGCGTACTAAGATCACCACACGTAGACAAGAAGTCTCGTGAACATTTTCAAATCAAAACTCACGCTCGTTTAATCGACTTACTTGATCCAACTCATGAAACAACCGTTGCACTTAAAGATTTAGATTTACCAGCTGGTGTTGATATCGCTGTCAGAGTATAGAATCGCAGCGCAAAGTCCCATCTGCGTCGTTATACTCACCTCTCGCCATCCTCATTTACGAGTAGTAAACTCCGGTGGCTCGATGTTCGCAAGCCTAGCATCTGGGAGCTTTTCACTACGATTCTAGAATTTTCAAAATGTCTATCCTCGAAAAACTAAGAACAGAATTACTACCACAAGTCGAGAAGCCCGGTCAATATCTTGGTAACGAGCATGGTACCTATCACAAGGACTGGGATTCAGCCAAGTCACGCATGGCATTAATCTACCCTGATCTCTATGAGCTAGGCATGTCAAACTTTGGACTAAAGATTCTTTATAACATTGTCAATCAACACCCTGATTATTTGTGTGATAGGGCTTATGCCCCAATGTCAGACATGGAGCAGCTTCTACGCGATCAGGATCTGCCACTTTGGGGTTGGGAATCTAATCGCTCATTAAATGATTTTGATTTACTTGGCTTCTCTTTAGCTTATGAACTTTGTTATATAAATATTTTTACTATTTTGGATTTACCAAAGATCCCTTTTTACTCCAAAGATCGCGATCACTCTTCTCCATTGATTTTCGCTGGTGGTCCAGCGGTATTCAATCCTGAACCAATGGCTGAGTTTTTTGATTTCTATATTATTGGTGATGGCGAAGAATTAATTACAGAAGTGCAAGACTCTATGTTAGAGTCCAAACGCCAATTTCTGAGGGCTCACCCAGAACTCAATGTTAATGATACTTCTAGCCTAAAAAATTATCCACTTAAAGCTCAGTTATCCCAAGAATTACGCGAGAAGATTTTATTTGATTTAGCACAGCTACAAGGGATATACGTGCCAAGGTTTTATAAACCTGATGTCGACGGCATCCCGAAGCCAATTACCGCAGTACCATTTCCTGTACTCAAACGCGTTACTCAAAATCTTACAGACTTCAACCAACCAGTGAGTGGTCCTATTCCTAATATAAAAACAGTCCAAGACAAACAAGTATTAGAAATTCGTCGTGGTTGCGACAGAGGCTGTCGTTTCTGCCAAGTAGGATACACTTACTTACCTGTCAGAGAGCGCAGTCCAGAAGATCTATTGCGCCTCAGTGAAGAATCTGCTCGCAAATCGGGCTACGAAGATTTTACTCTATTGTCGTTATCCGCTAGTGACTATACTTGCTTAACCGAAACAGCCAAGGCCATTAATGAAGTACACTCTCAAAATGGTGTCTCACTTTCGATGCCATCACAACGAGTAGATCGTTTTAATCTTGGCTTAGCAGCAGAGATCAGTCAGACTCGCAAATCAGGCATGACCTTTGCTCCAGAAGCTGGTACAGAGCGCATGCGTAAAATCATCAATAAAGGTCTGAATCAAGAACAAATCCACAAAACAATCAAAGGTAGTTACGAAACTGGTTGGTCTCATATCAAGTTATATTTTATGATTGGCTTACCTTTTGAGGAAGATTCTGATCTTGATGGTATCTTGGATATACTTTCTTGGGCAATCAACATGTCAAAGCAAAGCCGCAAACTCAATCCAGAATTGCATTTAAAGCCACTTGATATCACTTGCACCATTTCGACTTTTATACCAAAAACTTTCACTGCTTTCCAGTGGTTTAGTCAATGCAGTGTAGAAGAATTCAAGCGCAAACAAAAATATCTTAAAGATGGATTAAGAGAACGCGGACTTACTCGCGCAGTCAAATTAAACTGTACTGAACCAGAATTAGCTTTGATCGAGAGTGTACTTTCAAGAGCAGATCGCAGTTGGTCAAAAGTACTACTCGATCTTTGGCAATCTGGGAGCCGATTACAGTCATGGAATGAACACTTCGATATCAATCGATGGAAAGAGTCAGCGGCTAAATTTAATTTAGATTTAGATCATGAAGCAATGCGCCACAGAGAACCTGGTTCTAAACAACCATGGGATGTATTAAGTATTGGATTCACTGATGAGTTCTTAGTGCGGGAATGGCAAGCCGCTATTGATATGAAAGAAACTCTGGCTTGCACAGAAAATAAATGTCATGCCTGTGGAGTTTGCTTTAATCTTGACGTCAAAAATTTAGTCAGTAAAGATCTGTCTGATCATAATCCTTTTGTTGATGAAATCAGCCGAGATAAAAGACAAATTATTTGCGCGAGCAGTCTTAACCAAGAAGATATAATCAAAGGACGAGATCAAGATATCAATATCGCCATTCCTAAGGTTAGCCCAGAGCCCGTAGGCAAGAATACTGCAACCAAACAAAAAGTAAGATTAAAAATCACTAAGATTGGAGATTTGCGTTTTATCAGTCATCTTGATTTTCAGAGGCTTTTTGAGCATGCTCTAAGGCGTTCTGGGCTTCCAGTTGTATTTACAAATGGCTTCAATCAACGAATTAAAATAAGCTGGGGACCAGCATTAGGGTTATTTATTGAGAGTTTTGGGGAATATATAATATTAGAACTAGCTGAAGTTTTTGTTAATTTAGAGACATTAAAAGAAATTTTAAACAAAGAATTGCCAAAACAAGCTAGAATCACAGAAGTGGTAGACGTTGTTGAGACGTACTCGTCAATCAACCATGTACTTGAAACCAATTTTCAAGCTAAGTTAATAAGTTTTAACAAGCCCTCATGCGGTCCAAGTCAAATATTTGCAAATGATTCTAAACTAATACAATTAAGTCAAGAGCGAATTGATGAGTTCCTTACTCAAACAACAATAGAAATTACCAAATCAAGCAAAGGCAAAGCAAGTGTCAAGAATATTCGGGATCAGATTATAAGAATGAAATTTTTAGAACCGGATTTAGTTGAAATGACTCTAAATGGTACTCAAAGACCAGATGAAGTTTTAAATGCTTTAATGCCTCAAAAGTTTTGGCAAATTTCAAAAACCTCAACAGTGTTAGCTGCGCAAACGCACTAGCTAAACAGCTTTCGTGACACAATTAGGAGAATTATAAAATGCGACAATTAGTTATTTCAGAACAAGACAATATAGGAGCTTTGATTGAAGATGGTAAGGCACTAGACTTCATCATTTCAAGGAACGATTACAGCGTAGGAGATATTTATTCAGTACAAGTTGAAAATATCATGCCTTCAATTAATGCAGTCTTCGTCAGACTCGAAGAAGGTCAAATGGGATTCTTACATGCCAACGATATCCCAGGACGCGGCACACTCTACGAAAGGCTAAAACCCGGTCAGAGACTACTAGTACAAATCGTAAAAGAACCAACAGGTAACAAAGGTCCTAGAGTTAATCTAGCGATCAGCGTACCAGGCAGATACTATGTACTAACCACTGATAACAACACAATTGCTATCAGCAGAAGAATTCAAGAGAATGCGGAGCGTGATCGTTTACGCTCAATCACTAATCTAATGAAACCAGAAGAACTTGGTGTTGTTATCAGAACAGAAGCTTCAGGACGCAGTCAAGAGGAGCTTGAAGAAGACTTCTTGGGCATCTGGGAGAAGTGGAAAAATACTGTAGATAAATATGAACGCAGTGAGCATTGTGGTCCTGTTTATAAAGAACAAGATTTCTTGTATACAACTTTGCGCGACTATTTCAATAGCTCAATCGACGAGATAGTTGTGGGTAGCATGCAATCAAAATACCGTTGCCAAGAGTTCCTTAAGAGCTGGACTGGTAGAGAAGTAACTATTTCTCACGTAGATAATAACGAAATTTTGGTTCGCACTGACGTTCTTAAAGAATTGCGCAACTGCCTTTCTAACAGAGTTAACCTACCAAGTGGTGGTTATATCGTTATCCAAGGAATGGAAGCTTTAACTGCAATCGATATTAACTCAGGTAAATTCACCAGTAGTACAACCTTACGCGAAACTGTAAGACGTACAAATATGGAAGCAGCTGTAGAAATAGCTCGCCAAATGCGTTTACGTAACATTGGTGGAATGATAATTATCGACTTTATTGATATGGCAGAAAGAGCTGATCGTATTGTCGTAATGGAAACACTTGAAGCAGCGGTGCGCTCTGACAAAGCTAAACCACAAGTTGGACAGTTGTCTGATCTGTGTCTAGCAGAAATTACTCGCAAACGCTCAGGGCAATCTTTATCAGAAATTTTTGGAACGAGTTGTCAGCACTGTAGCGGTACTGGCTTACTGTTCAACCTAAAGCATGATGATTCTCATCGTTCACAAGGACAGCGCAGACCAAACAATCACAACAGAAGCTTCCAGCGTAATGACAGACAAGATCGTGGTGATAGACCAGAGCGCAATGATAGACAAGATCGTAGCGATAGACCAGAGCGCAATGATAGACAAGATCGTAGCGATAGACCAGAGCGAAATGATAGACAAGATCGTGGCGATAGACCAGAGCGCAATGATAGACAAGATCGCGGCGATAGACCAGAACGCAATGATAGACAAGATCGTGGCGGTGATAGACGTAACAATAATCGCAATAGACCAAATCGTTACAATAATAGAAATAATAATCAACGTCGCGGTCCATTCCCTAACAATGAAGAACAAGCAAAAACTCCTGATGCTGAAAACAAAACTGACAACTTAACAAGCAGCAAAACCTTCTCTAATACTCATCTGGTAGAGAGTGATGCTCCAAGGAAAGAAGCAGTGGTTGTAAAAGCACAAGAAACAACCAATGACTCAGATCAATCCTAGTCTTGACGCTGTCTCAAAGGCTCTTGAATTATTAGGCAGTCCACAGAATTGCTATCAGTCAATAATTGTTGCTGGTACTAATGGCAAAGGTTCTACTTGTACATTCCTGGAGTTACTGTATCTAAACTCAGGACTAAATTATAAAATAGGCAAGTACAGTAGCCCACACTTAATCAAGCTCAACGAGAGATTTGCCATTAATGGACAAGATATTAGTGATGAAGAGCTAATTAAGTTATCTCAGGAGCTATCACAGAACCCGGCGCTTCAAGCACTGTCACTAACAGAGTTTGAATTACAAACAATAATCGCTTTTGAATATTTCAAACGCCATAAGATTGACATTGCCATTCTTGAAGTAGGTATGGGCGGCAGATGGGATGCCACGAACACGATTGCAAGTAGAAATCGATTAGCCACAGTTATTACCAATATTGGATTAGATCATATGCAATATCTCGGTAATACTATAGAACTAATTCGTAAAGAAAAGGAAGCTATCAAACGAGAGGGGGTAGTACATTTTGAAGGGAAACCTAATAACAACAACCCTAACTCAAGTAGCGGAGAAAATTTTTTACTAGCAACAGATATCTTCACAAAGCTCTCTGGAATAGAGGTTGGGAAGGAACTTAGTAGCAGAGCCTTAGAACAATTCCCCGACAGATACAAAGGGCGCTATGTTTATCACTCCAATATTCTGATTGACGGCGCTCACAATGAGCCTGGTATGTTTAAGTTAAATCAATATCTACAATCCTTAAACAAACAATCAAGAAAAATCTTTGTTCTTGCCTTTCTAGATAAAGACTACAAACGATGCTTAGCCGCTTTATTTCATAATCTCATTAAGAAGGATAGAGATATAGTTATTTGCACAGAATTAAATTCCAACCGCTCAACTAAAGCCAAGGATTTGATCTCAGAGCTTCAGATACAAGGGCTAGTTAATATCCATGCAACCAAGAACAGTAGTTCTGCCTTTGAGTTAGCTGAGAGACTTAGAATAGCTGATGATTTAGTTATTATCACTGGATCTTTAATGTTAGTAGCAGATTATTATACAGTGTATAGTAAGGCAGAAACGAATTGAGAAGCTACTTTGGTTTACTATACTAGTCTGCTAAAATTATAATAGATGAGCTTAAACTCTCTAATCAACAAATATGGACAGGCTGTACCCCGTTACACCAGTTATCCAACTGCCCCAGAATGGAAAGACAAATTTGATTTGGATATTTTTCATGATGCTATTAAGCGTTCTAATTTAAGCCAGCAGGATTATTCTTTATATCTTCATATTCCTTTTTGTGAGGCTCAGTGTTATTACTGTGCTTGTAATGTGGTTATTAGTCCAGAGCATGGCATTGAGCAGAAATATTTAGATCAACTCAAAAGAGAATTAGAGTACTACGGACAATTAATTAATCCTGAACGTAAAGTTGTACAAATGGCTTGGGGTGGCGGTACGCCAACTTTCCTGACACCAGAACAGATAGATGATTTATATTCTTGTATCAGAGAGAATTTTGGTTTGTATCAAAAGCAGAGTCCCTTTGAAAAGCTCCCAGATGCAAGGCATGAATATGCTATTGAAATAGATCCCAGAGTCACTCACCGAGAGCACTTAGAGGTTCTTCATGAACTAGGCTTCAATCGCTTAAGTATGGGCATTCAGGATTTCAATCCACAAACTCAAGAGGCTATTAATCGTATCCAAAGTTATGATTCGGTCGCAAGCTTAGTACAA
This sequence comes from uncultured Gammaproteobacteria bacterium, assembly GCA_964551925.1. Lineage (GTDB taxonomy): Bacteria > Cyanobacteriota > Vampirovibrionia > LMEP-6097 > LMEP-6097 > CAZKFA01. The sequence continues at coordinate 37,656 of CAZKFA010000001.1, read as the reverse complement.
AGCGCTCGTGATATAGGTTTCACCAGTATTAACTTTGATCTAATTTATGGCTTGCCTTTTCAAACTTTAGAAACATTTACCAGCACCATTGAAGATATAAAACAATTAAACCCAGAACGCATAGCTTTATTCAACTATGCTCACTTACCAAGCCTGCTCCCTTTTCAGCGTAAATATATCAAAGATGACAGCTTACCTGATCAAAAGACCAAGCTTGCAATTTTCGATAAAGCAGTTGATGAGTTTTGTAACTTTGGTTATGATTTTATAGGCTTAGATCACTTCGCTAAGCCCAATGACAGCCTCAGCTTGGCGCAAAAAAGCAAAACACTTTATCGTAATTTTCAGGGCTATACCACGCACTCTGGTATTGATTTGTTTGGCTTTGGGATTACTTCTATCTCTGATGTCCAAGGTGTCTATAAGCAGAGCCCGAAGAAATTAAATGATTACTATGATGATTTTTTGCAAGCGGAAAAATTCAAGATTTCTAGTGTTGATGATCAGCTACGCCGTGAGGTGATTAAGCAAATTATGTGCAACAACTACGTTGAGATTAATAAGAAACATTTTGCTCAAGAGCTTGCTTTATTACAATGCTTTGTTGATGATGCTTTGCTTGATATTAGTGAGACTAATGATACTTTGATATTACAAGTTACTGAACTTGGCAGGTTCTTTGTGCGTAACATTGCAAGTTGTTTTGATGCTTACTTACAGCGCGAAGGCGCTCATAGATTGTTTTCTAAGGCTTTATAAATTTCTTCCAAAATACTCTTATTCTCTAATGTACTAATATCTCCTCTAGGCTCTTTGCCCAAGGCAATATCTTTAAGCAAGCGACGTACTATTTTACCAGAGCGGGTTTTAGGCAGACCCTTACAAATAATTATTTGCTCAGGTCTCGCGAGCGCCCCTATGCTTTGTTTTACTTGGTCTTTTAATATTTCTTCAATATCACTAGGCAGTTCATTAGTATTAGTAACAACGAAGGCAACGACAGCTTCTCCCTTGATCTCATGAGGTATAGCAACCACGGCAGCCTCAGAGACTAAATCATGAGACACAAGTGCTGACTCGATTTCAGCCGTACCAAGTCTATGACCAGATACATTAATCACATCATCGACTCTACCAGAGATAGTGATATAACCATTAGAATCTTTAGTCGCAGCATCACCAGCAGTATAATGCCCAGGAATTTGTGACCAATAAGTTTCGACATAACGACTATCATCATTATGAATAGTTCTTGCCATAGATGGAATAGGATCTTGGATATACAACAGTCCTTCAGGATTAACATTCACAGTAACTCCCGGCAAAGCCAGTCCAGCAGAGCCTGGTTTCATAGCATGAATCCCCGGCAGCGTCGTAACAACAATAGCACCAGTCTCTGTCTGCCACCAGGTATCAACAATGGGACAGCGAGACTTACCTATATGTTCATAGAACCACAACCAAGCAGTAGGATTAATTGGCTCACCAACACTACCAAGCAACCTCAAGCTCTTAAGACTATAATTTTTAACATGCTCCAAACCCCACTGCATAAAGGTTCTGATCGCTGTTGGTGCTGTATAGAAAATTGTAATTTTATATTTGTCAATTAATGACCAGAATCTAGATTGATCTGGTATATCTGGAGCACCTTCATAAATAAATATAGTGGCGCCGTTTGATAAAGGTCCATAAGCAACGTAGCTGTGCCCTGTGATCCAGCCGATGTCCGCCGTACACCAGAAAATATCTTTTTGACTTAAGTCAAAAACCCACTTGCTAGTCAAATGCGCCCATAATAGATAGCCTGCGGTACTGTGCTTGATACCCTTAGGCTTACCGGTACTACCACTTGTATAAAGAATAAAACTAGGATCTTCAGAATTATTTAGTTCAGGATCACAATCATCTTCTGCTTCACCCAGTAATTCTTGCCAACATTGAATACGAGGATCAAGTGGGACATCAAGATCAGGAATCTTCTTTAGGGAAACAATATTGCTAACAAGCTCAAGTCCCTGACAAGCTTTAAGCACAGTCTCTAGTAGAGGCACTATATTGTTTTTACGAATAAACCCATTAGCGGTAATCACAATCTTTGCTTGACAGTCAAGAATCCGATCTTCAAGAGCTTGAGCTGAGAAACCTGCAAAGACCACTGTATGAATAGCTCCTATTCGATTACAGGCATGCATAGCAACAATAGCCTCTGGGCATAATGGCAAATAAATACAAACTACATCACCCTTCACTACGCCTAGGTTCTTAAGCATATTAGCAGTCCGACAAACTTGCTTATGTAATTCAAAATAGCTCAGTGATTGATTATTACCACGCTCATCTTCAAATATAATTGCAGTTTTAGCTCCACGCTCTTGCAGATGACGATCAATACAATTATAAGATATATTGATCTGACCATCAGCAAACCACTCAAAGAAAGGCTTATCCTTATAGTTAAAGATCTTAGTAAATTGTTTAGACCATAATAATTCTGATGTCGCAAGACTTCGCCAAAACTTCTCAGGATCTATTTCAAATAAATCCTTAAGAGCCAGATATTGCTCTTGTTGTAAATTAGCTTTAGAACAAAAATCCTGCTTAGGTAGAATAACAAGATTATTATCAAGCAAATCCATATAAATCAATTTTAGCAGGTGCTAGATGAAATCAAACTAACTACTCAGCCGTCATCAATGACAGCAATATTTCCGTTTGTCTATAATGACCTGAGTAATTACAAATCAAAGTCTAATGTTAGAATTAGCTTAGACGAAATTCTATGTATAAACTTTACGACAAATCATCAATCCACGTAGGTCCAATGGAATTACTTGGTAGTTTTGTTTTACATTTATCAAAAGCTTTTCTATATATAATCAAATTTAAAATCAACTTCGAACGCTTTATCAAAAGTTTGATTTTTTTAGGTTATGAATCAATACCAATGGTTGTTATTCTGACATCAATTGCTGCAATGATTCTAACCGTCAACACTTCAATAGAACTAACAAATCATGGTGGCAGAGAATTAGTCGGTGGACTCATTGCCATCGCCAATTTACGTGAGATAGTACCAATTTTTATTGCATTCGCTTTGTCAGCTTGTTGTGGAACAGCTTTGACTGCAGAATTCTCAACAATGAAAGTAACAGAACAAGTTGACGCACTTAAGGTTTTTAAAATAGATCCAATATATTATCTAATCACACCAAACCTACTTGCTGTAATAGTTGTAGCACCTTTACTATTAGGCATTGCTTCTTTGATTAGCATTCTAGCTGGAATGTTAGTTGCAAAAGTATCAGTAAATCTAGAATTCACAGAGTTCCTCAATTCCGCTTGGAGCGCACTTACTCTTAAAGAATTATTCTATCCACTTATCAAAGTAGAAATATTTTGTGTTTTTGCTCTCACCCTAAATATGGTCATGGGGTTGCTTTGTGAAGGTGGTGCTAAAGAAGTTGGCATGACTACAACCAAGGCCACAGCCTTAGTCTTAGTAGGCATAGTCATTCTAGATGGAATAATTACCCCTCTTCTCTACTGTGGTTAAGTTTGGTATGGTTTAGATCCAAAACCTTATAGCTAGGTTTTTTAGCCTAGTGTAGAAATATTATTATTCTTAGTTTTTTATATAAATTGGGTCATTGGAGTGAAGCCAAGACTAGCTACTTTGTTGGAATAATGCCTTAGAAGGATATATCCAAATGGCAATCAAAGGTTTATTTGAAGGACAAGCTTTCATAAAAGAGTCCTTACAAGATCAGTTCAAAGCTTATCGCAATATTGGCATTAAGCTATGCCTACTACTATGGATTGGTTCTTTTTCAATCCATTTCACTTCAAGCATACTAAATGTCAAACAAATAAATTTTGATCTAGCAAATATGGTTTTGGCAAGTATCAAATTCTCCATAATTTTTGGGGTAATCGGTTTTTGCATAGGAGCCGTATGGGGACACTATATGCAGCATCGCTGCATAAAAAATATTTCTGAACAGAAAAAACGTCGTAAAGAATATATCAAAGCGCAACTAGCCTTGCGTGAAGAAAGATTGGGGATTATGTAATTGGTGAAACTATGAAAGACTCTAAGGCAAAAGAAAATTCGGTGATTCAATCAGCTAAAAGCAAAAGCTTGACAGAACAGTCTAGAGACTTATCTCGCAGCGATGCCAAACTAAGAGACAAAGAAGAATCTATCAGGCTCTGGAATAAATATAACGCTCAAAACCGTCCAGCTCATTTACGCGAGACTCTAATCAAAAGATACGCTTTTATAGTTAATTGGGTTATTGGTAGATTTCCACATATTGAAACTGCTGACTTTGATAGAGAAGATTTATTAGGTTATGGAACTATTGGTTTAATTGAAGCCGTTGACAGATTTGATCCTCAACAAAAATGCTCATTTGAGACTTTTGCAATTAATCGTGTTCGAGGTGAGATTCTAGACTTCCTAAGATCAAGAGATTTCCTCAGCAGAACAGGAAGAACAAGAGTTAAGAAATTCAACGAGGCCGTAATTATTCTAGAAAAACAATTAGGACGTGCTCCTACTGATGCTGAAGTTAAAAAAGTCCTAGATATCGACTCTGAAGATTTGCGCACAATGAAACGAGAGGCAAACTCAATTGTATTCTCACTAGACTCAACTGAAGCAACTCGACCTTTTGAAGATTCAAAAATTTCTTTACTAGATAACCTTGCTAGCAACAGTGAGTCTCAAGAGGACTATACTGAACGTCAATTATTGAAGGAAAAACTAAAACAAGCCATTTCTAACTTAAGCCAAAGGGACCGCTTAGTTGTCGCTTTATACCACTATCAAAAGCTTACATTTAGAGAAATTGGTGACGTTCTTGGTGTCTCAGAATCAAGAGCCTCTCAATTACACATGAAAGTTTTACAAAAACTTAGAGTACTTATGAAAGGTTATGAAGTATAATTATTGCTGATGTTACAGCAAGTATTGAAGGCGTTTTGGGGAGATCCCAACGAGAAACTATTAGTAGAGATAAGACCCACTGTTGATTTAGTTAACAAACTAGAGCAAGAAATTGCGGCTCTTACTGATGCTGAATTGCAAGCCAAAACAACTGAATTCAAAAACAGGATTAAAGAGTCACTTACTGCTGTCGAATATATCAAGCTCATCAAAGATGATGTTGCAAAAATGCCTGGGCAATTAAGAACTTCTCATGATAGAGTTCTTGCTCAAATTCTTAATCAGATTTTACCAGAAGCCTTTGCTGTATGTAGAGAAGCCGCTAAACGAGTTTTACAGATGCGCCATTTTGATGTGCAATTAATTGGTGGTATTCAATTACACAGAGGCGGCATCGCTGAAATGCAGACAGGTGAGGGTAAGACCTTGGTTTGTACTCTACCAGCCTATCTTAATGCCCTTACTGGTCGCGGAGTACACGTGATCACTGTCAATGATTACCTCGCACGTCGAGATTCTGAATGGATGGGCAAGCTATATAAATTCTTAGGACTTAGTGTTGGCTTAATTATTTCTGGAATGGAACATGAAGATCGTAGAGAAGCATATGCTTGTGACATAACTTATGGTACAAACAACGAATTTGGTTTTGATTATTTAAGAGACAATATGGAGACAAGCCTTCAGGATTGCGTTCAACGTCCTTACTACATGGCAATCATAGACGAGGTAGACAGTATTCTTATAGATGAAGCTAGGACTCCTTTGATTATCAGCGGCATGCCTGATGCTAGACGCAAAGAAATATACCTAAGCATGAACAAAGTTGCAAAACAATTACAAAAGGGGGAATCAGAGAAAGATATTGCAGAACATGCTCATTATTACGTTGACGAGAAAGCAAAGAACGTAATCCTCAATGATTCTGGCATTAAAGCCGCCGAACAAATCCTCAAAGTCAAAGACCTATGGGACCCAGAACTCAATCTAGCACAGCATTTAATACAAGCTCTAAGAGCTAAAGAATTATTTACAAAAGACGTTGACTATATAGTCAAGAAAGGTGAGAAGTCTAACCGCAATGAAATTGTTATTGTCGATGAATTTACTGGACGCTTAATGGAAGGGCGTCGCTGGAGTGATGGCTTACATCAAGCCATCGAAGCCAAAGAAGGAGTCCCTATTCAAGAAGAGACTCTAACAATGGCAAGCATTACCTTCCAAAACTTATTCAGACTATATCCTAAGCTCTCGGGGATGACTGGTACTGCTCTCACTGAAGCTGAAGAATTTGAGAAAATTTATAACCTTGGTGTTCTACAGATACCTACAAACAAATCTAATGCACGCACAATCCTCAATGATATTGTTTACAAAAATGAAAAGATTAAATTCATCGCAATCGCTGAAGACATCATTGCCGCACATAATAATGGCATGCCGGTACTTATTGGTACTACGAGCATAGAGAAGTCAGAAGCAATTGCTGAGATACTTTCACGCCCAGTTCACACATTAGGCGTGTTAGAGTTTAGGATCAAACGCCTTACTAAACTATTAACAAACAATGCAAAGACCAAAGCGTTACTACAGGAATTCAGCAAAACACTAGAAAGACCGGCTAACCTCAAAGCAATTGACTTCCAAAAAATGGTTGATGTCATCTATGAAACAGAAAGCAAACCAAAAGAAGATCTTGTGTTTGCTATTGACAGTGTCATGAACTCAATTAATCTACTGGAAGCTATTCGTAATGGCTTGAAATTTAATGTATTAAACGCAAAACATCACCAAAAAGAAGCTCAGATCATTCGAGAAGCTGGAAGACCTGGCGCAATCACAATTGCTACTAATATGGCAGGACGAGGCACTGATATTATTCTAGGTGGTCACTTATCAAGTGATCCTAACAACCCAAACTACAATGTAGTCGACAAAGAGGCTCAGCAAGAGGTTCTTAAGGCTGGTGGACTATATGTTATTGGTAGTGAAAGACATGAAAGCCGTAGAATTGATAATCAGCTATGTGGTAGATGCGCTCGCCAAGGAGATCCTGGACAGGCAAGATTCTATCTATCTCTAGAAGACAATTTAATGAGGATTTTTGGTGGCGAGAAAGTAGTTGGCATAATGAATATGCTTAATGCTGATGAGGACTTACCAATCGAAGCTAGCATCATTAGCAGTGCCATCAATAACTCTCAGAAAAAAGTTGAAGCCTATCATTTTGATATGAGAAAGCATGTACTTCAATATGACGATGTTATTAACACACAAAGAGAAGTTATTTACAGAGAGCGTCGTGAAATCCTTGAAGGAAGCGACATACATGAGAATATTGTCAAAATGATTCAAGAGCATGTTGACCATATTATTTACACCCATATTAGCCCAAATTTACCAACAGAACTTTGGTATGATGATTCGCAGGGGTTAAGTCCAATTGCACAAATCTTTGGACAGCTCAAAGCTGATTTCACAGAAGATGTAATTCGGTCTATAGATCCAATTGAAAGCTTTAGTGAATCTGGCTTCGACTCCTTACTAACACAGGCACGCAAATGCACTATCGATCTGTATTCTACAAAAGAAAAGCAATTAGGACTTGATGTTATACGTGAAGCCGAAAGACAAATCATGCTCCACGTCATAGATACGAAGTGGATCAGTCACTTGCATGGGATGGACTCACTCAAGGAAGGTATACACTTACGTGGCTATGCTCAAAAAGATCCATTAATTGAATATAAGAGAGAGAGCTTTGATATGTTCGACGAGCTGCTCGCTGACATCAAAAGAAATACAATCATATTACTCTATCACTCACAGATAGAAGTTAGAGCAAAAGCAGCCTAGTCTTTACTATACAGTGTATAGTAAAGTTACGCCGCAACTGCAACTTGAGCTTTAACAAGTTCAATAATTTCGCTAGGAGTCTTAGCTACCTTCACACCGGCAGCTTGAAAAGCTTCAGTCTTAGATTGAGCTGTACCCTTATTGCCAGAGATGATTGCACCAGCATGCCCCATACGTTTGCCTTCTGGAGCGGTTCTACCAGCGATATAACCAATAACAGGTTTCTTGATATGAGACTTAATATACTCAGCAGCATCTTCTTCAGCAGTACCACCAATCTCACCGACAAGGATAATCAAATCAGTCTCAGGATCATTCTCAAATAGTTCTAATGACTTGATTTGATCGATACCAATAATTGGATCGCCACCAATACCAACAGCTGTTGAGATACCAATACCTGCTTGTTTCAAACCTAGACCAATCTCATAAGTCAAAGTTCCAGAACGAGAAATCAATCCAACTCTACCAGCAGAATAAATTGAACCCGGATGAATACCAATCAAACACTCTCCTGGAGTAATAATTCCAGGACAATTTGGACCATTAACTAACACTCCTTTGGCCTCAGCTTGGGCATGCAATTTAACAGCATCTTGTGGTGGTAGACCTTCAGTGATAACAGAAATCAATGGAACACCAGCATCAATTGCTTCAAGAGCCGCATCTAAAGCTAGATACGGAGGTACAAAAATCACTGAACAGTTAGCACCAGTTTTAGTTACAGCTTCTTGCACTGAATCAAAAACAGGTATGCCATTAATCTCTTGTCCACCTTTACCTGGTGTAACACCAGCGACAATTTTAGTGCCGTATTTTTGCATTAGCTTAGTATGAGTCTGCCCCATAGCACCAGTGATACCTTGAACTACTACTTTTGTGTTTTTGTTAATTAATATTGCCATGATAAACTCCTAAGCTGCTGTTGCAACTGCCTTCTTTACTGCCTCGTCTAATATATTAGTAGTGGGAATGCCGGCCTCTGTCATGATCTTAGCTGCTGCTTCTTCATTATTACCAACCAGCCTTACAACCATCTTAGCGTCCGGTCTAATTTCTTTATAGTATTTAAGCGCGTTAGCGACTTCAGTACAATCAGTAATTCCACCAAGAATATTTACCAAAAGAACTTTTACATCTTTGCTCGATGCCACTAAATCTAAAGCTCTTGCAACGTGCTCCTTACTAGCACCACCGCCAACATCTAAGAAGTTAGATGGCTTACCACCATGATGAAAAACTAAATCCATAGTAGCCATTGTCAAACCCGCTCCATTACAGAGGATACCGATATTACCTTCAAGCTCAACGATATTCAGATCGCACATTTTGCCTTTAAACTCTCTTTCACCAAGGTCAGTAAGATGTTCAGCAAGCTTACCATCGAAACGTGGTTGTCTATCAAGCGCATCTTCATTAATAGTAACTTTGCCATCAAGTGCGACGAAATTATCATCACCATCAATAATCAAAGGATTAATTTCAGTCAAATCACAATCATATTGAGTGTAAACTTGCCAAAGCTTATCAATAATACTACCAAACTTCAAAACATCCTTACCCTTCAAACCCAATAGAGTAGCCATTTTGCGCCCAAGGAACGGATGATAATTACCAGCTGTCACTGGAACTATTTGTACATTACCAGAGGTTTCAATTTCAATTCCACCTTCAGCAGCTCCCATAATAATAGGACCACGATAGGCGCGATCAATCAGAATCGCAACATAAAGTTCTTTTTTGATAACCACTTTAGGTTCAACCAAAATTGCAGTAGGCAAATCACCTTTGATTTGTAATTTAAAAATATCTTGAGCTTTCTTATAAGCATCATTAGCGTTATCAGCAAATTTAATACCGCCAGCTTTACCACGCCCACCAGTAAGAACTTGTGTCTTAAGAGTACAAGGAAACTCCTTAACTGAAAAAACCTCTTCAGCACACTTTATTACTTTGCCCTTTGGAGTAGCGATACCTGCTTCTCTAAATAGTTCTTTTGCCTCGTATTCTCTTAGTCTCATAATTTTTATTGTATCTTAGTATTTTGCTCTAATTACTAAATTATTAGTAAAATGGGGATTATCTTCAGTCCCTAACTGCGATTCCATGCTAAATCTGTTAGACTATAAAATCTATGGTAAAAATCGGTGATGTATTTGATGAAATGTTAAAACATTTCAACCCCAAAGCAGCTAGTGGTATAAATGCTACTTATCAGTTCAATATTTCTGGACCAGAAGGCGGAATCTGGGCATTCAAAATTGAAAATGGAGTCTGTAATTTAATCAAAGGTGGAGTACCAACTCCTTCTGTTGAAATTGCTCTAGCCGATAAAGACTGGATGGCTATTCGTGAAGGTAAACTTAATTCTCAAATGGCATTTATGCAAGGTAAGCTCAAAATCAAGGGTGATATGAATCTTGCAATGAAGCTACAAACAATGTTCCCTATTGCATAATAGCATTAGCAGAAACTGTTAATTCTCTAAGTTTGACACTAAGTTCTTTTTCTTTATTTGCTTGAGACAATTCATATAATTGATTTATTTCTGCTTGTAATTGCTCATCATCAAAAATATTATTAATCTTTGCTTTGTATATTTTATCTGTTAACCTATAATCAACAAACTCCTCAGCTGTCAGCAATTCTTCGTACAATTTCTCGCCAGGCTTCAAACCAATTACGTCTATAGGAACGTCTTCTAGAGTGAATCCTGAAAGCTGAATATATTGCTTAGCAAGATCAAAGATTTTAATTGCTTCACCCATATCAAGCAACATCACTTCACCATTCTTGGCTCTTGAACTTGCCTGAATCACTAACTGAGCAGCTTCCGGGATAGTCATAAAATAGCGGATAGCCTCTTTATGCGTTACAGTCAGTGCCTGCCCGCTACGTAATTGTTTTTCCCAAACAGTTAACACAGAACCGCGACTACCAAGCACATTACCAAAACGCACTGCTGTATATTTAGTCTCTGGATAAATTCTTGAAACCATTAACATTGCCTTCTCAGCAAGGTTCTTGGTACAGCCCATAATACTAGTTGGATTAACAGCCTTATCAGTACTAATCAAGACAAAAGCAGAAACTTTATGCTTACCAGATATCTGGGCTAAGTTATGAGTACCTATTACATTGTTCTCAAAAGCCTCACAAGGATTGAGCTCCATCAAATTAACGTGCTTGTGCGCAGCGGCATGAAAAACAACATCCGGCTTAAATTCAGAAATAATACTGTCAATGCGCTTGGCTTCACGAATATCAGCAATGCGAGTATAAACTGGAATCGATTTAAGGTTAAGTTCTTTAAGATCTTGTTCGGTTTCAAAAATAGAATTCTCACCCTTACCTAACAAACAAATCTGTGCAATATTACACTTGGATAATAATTGCTTACAAAGCTCTCTACCAATAGAACCACCAGCACCTGTTACTAGAACTCTTTTGTTATTAAGGAAACGATTAACATCTTCACTAGTCAAATCAACTTCCTCGCGTCCTAACAAATCTTCTACACTTAATTTGCGAATTTGCTGAACTGTGACTTTACCGCCAGCTAGCTGATCAACACCCGGTACAATCCTGATATCTAAGCCAGTTTCACTACAAAGCAAATTAATCTTACGTTTCTCTCTCAGGCTCAAACTTGGTATCGCAACAATGATCTGATCACAGGTCAATTCATCAACCCAATACTTAATATCAGCAACAGGTCCAAGGACTTTGACGTTGTTAGTTATTAACATGCCATGTTTTTTAATATCATCGTCTAAAGCAGCCACCACCATCAAACCTTGTTCAGGATGTGAAGCAATAGTTTTAATAACCTGCAAACCCGCTTCACCAGCACCAATCACCAAAGTACGCTTTAAGTGTCCACCAAGGGATTCTAAACGACGTTTAATATTACGTCTCTCAACCAAATACGCTCTAAATAAGCGAACACTACTAAGCAGTCCAAGGGCTAATAGAAAGTTAATAACGGTTACTCCATAAGACACACCGAGCAAATCCAAATTTTGTGGGCTGAGACCAAAAACACGGGGTGTAAGAATAATAAGAGAAGCAAGAAACAAAGATCTAGCCAGATGAATAATTTCATCGACACTGGTATAACGCCAGAATTTTCTATAGCTGTTAAACACTATCAAAGTAGATACAAACACCAAAACAATCAAAGGTAAAATTTTAAACAGTTGTACTTGCCAAATAAATTTATCAGCACTAGTCGTAACATGTCCTTCAAGTCGTAAAAAAGTTGCTAATACAAAGCTTACTGCAATTAATACAGTATCAATAAAAATTCGAAATAAGTTCTTTATATTAAGCATGGGGAGCTGATCCTAGTTTACTACAAGTTTAAGAGCCTCAATAAATCTTTGATTTTCTTCTGGTTTACCGATGGTAACTCTAAGTGCATAATTAGAAACAGCAGAAATTGCTCGAATAATAATACCCTTAGCCATCAGCTTCTCAAGCAATATCGCAGCAGGATTACTCTTATGCTCAAACAAAAGAAAATTGGCTTGCGAATCATAAACTTGAGCACCAAGCTTCTCTAACTCAGCCTTCAAAAAAATCTTACCGCTAGCATTATTTGCAATTATTTGTTGCAAGTGATTGCTATCAGCAAGAGCAGCTTTGGCAGCAGCAAGACTTGGACGACTGCAAAGAAAAGGAGTAATCAAAGTTAAATACTTAGCTTTCAACTCCCGCGCCATTAAAGCATATCCAACTCTAAAACCCGCTAAAGCATAGGCTTTGGAGAAGGTATAGCCAATAATTACATTAGAATACTTCTCAACAAGCTTAGAGGCGTCATATTCATTATCAGCAAATTCAATATAGGCATGATCAACAAAGAGTATAACTCCTTTCTTTGACAACTCTGCTGCAAAACCTTCTATGTCAGCAACAGAAACGCCAGAACCATCTGGATTATTCGGACTACATAAAAAAACAACTTTGACTTGAGGCTTAATCATCTCCAAAGCCCGCTTGAAATCAATCTGGTAACTAAGTTCACTAGTGTTCTTTATTAAAAGACGCGGCACATCAAGAATACTAACTCCTTTGCGCTTAGCAGCAAACTCATAATAAATAAAGCTTGGACTAAAATTCATAATCGCAGACTGCTCACTAGTAAAGAGTTTTAGGACATGATCAATAATGCTATCCATTCCATTACCAACGACAACACCGAGTCGCTGCATATCAAAGCCCCTAGCCTTAAAATGTTCTTCAAGATTACCTGTCAATGATTCTGAGCGTGGTTCATCATAGAAATTTGAACTCTTAATCGTTTCTTCAGCTGCTTTAATTGCAAGTGGGCTAGTACCAATAGTGCTCTCATTACCAGCCAAACGCAAAATCTCTTCGCGCTTAAAACCATAGCGTTGCATTACATATTCAAAAGTCTTACCAGCTTGGTATTCTTCAGTACCCTGCAGCCACGAATTAAGACGATTGGTTATATTACAAGAATCTTCCACTGCTTAAATTATATAAGCTTTAAGCAACTAAATGTGCTGGAATCTGTGAAGTAACAGCTTGCAACAATGTTTTTTCAGCAAGGCGCATTGCTGGTTGCTGTTCTGCAGCTGGTTTATCCTTAATCAAATCCCAAATTGCTAAGTAAGCCTTAGCTGTATTAGCAAAAAGTTCTTCTCTACCAAGAGTCAACGAAGCTCCAAGATTCTTGTGAGCTATCTCAGCAATTCTTGGATCAACACTGGCATCTGGGCTGCGGTCAAAAGCAAAAAGCTTAGCTGCTATCTCAGTGAAATCATTTGGTTGAAGATCATTAACCAAATTTCTTGAAACTAATTTAAGTAGAGTGGTATAAAGCGAAAGATTGTCATCACTCTCAAATTTAATGCTATGAAACTCAGTCAATAAGCCATGAGCGACCTTAGCAAGAGCATCGACATTATAATCACGATTGGCTCTTAAATTCTGTTCTTCAAAACGATTGGCAAGAGCTGATAACCTCTTAAGATCACGCTCACTAACGCCAGTAGCAAGCAAAGCTTGTTCAAACTCTGGTCTGCTAACAACAGCAAGAGCTTCACGAGAATCTACGGTAGCTGCTTCAACTAATGGAGTAAAAGGGGTGTGGCCCGCTTGGGGCTTAAATTGTACTGGAGAAGCTGACTTTGAGACTGCTGTAACCATGTACTAAAATTCTAGCCTAAAATCCAGATTCCACTCAGATTCTTATCTCAAGACCCTTGCGCTGCAAGGCTTTTATTTTATTAAATGATTCTAAAACCCTAACTGCAATATTATCCTTAGAGCTGAGGGTTATATGCTCAATCGGCTCTAAGACTGAATGATAAGGTCCTGCTGCAATTATATCTACTTTGGCTGAATCCACATCAAAAGCATCAGTAGAATTAACTACTATAAGATCAAGATTCTTAGTTTCTAGTTTTCTAAGAGCATTAGCTTTATGATTATCAGTCTCCACACTAAAACCAATCAGTACCTGCCCATCTCGCTTCTTAATTTGTGCCAATATATCTTCAGTTATTTCTAGATCAATCTTCATGTCTTTTTGTTTTTTGAGCTTATGCTTCACAAGCTGTTGCGGACGATAATCAACTACAGCCGCAGCCATAATCAAAGCATCAGCATTCTTAAAAGATTCATCAATAGCTTGCTTTAACTCTTCATGAGTTTGAAAGGGAATATATTTTACTTGCTTAACAATTTCCAGTGGCGGCTCAATACTACTAATAAGATCAACACTATAACCAAGTCTCAGAGCAGCTTTTGCGAGTGCCAGCCCCATCTTACCAGAACTGCGATTAGTGATATATCTAACGGGATCTAAATACTCGCGAGTGGGGCCCATCGTAATAGTAATCTTCGTATGCTTCACCTCGCTCCCAATGAGAAGATTATCCGTCATTGCACGACCTGCAAACGCAGGTCGTGGCAATCCAGAAGTCAGAATACAACTAAGCTTATCAACAATCCGATTAATATCCGCCAAACGTCCTTCACCAACATAACCACAAGCAAGATCACCAAACTCTGGATCAATGATTTGATAATTTAGTTTATTTATTAGGATATCAAGATTATTTTTAACCGTCGCATGCTGCCACATATTAGTATTCATGGCTGGTGCAATCACAATTGGTGAACGGCTTGCAAGCACTATGTCATATAGTATCTCGTCAGAAATACCAGCAGCCAGCTTTGCTATACAATTAGCAGTCGCAGGTGCTATCAAGACTAAATCCGCCTGATCAGCCAGTTTGATATGTTCTATCTCACTAGAATATTGACTGCGATTTTCAGTAAAAACAACTTTATTGCCACTCATAGTTTCAAGACTCAAGGGGCTGACAAATTTCAGCGCATTCTGAGTAGCCACCACGTGCACATTGGCTCCAAGTTTCTTCAAGTTAGAAACCAAGTCAACAGTTTTATAAGCAGCAATGCCGCCACTAATACCAAGAATAATAGTTTTGCCTTGAAGAGTCATTCAACCCAATAATTATAGCAAAGTGTTAATATAAACTTGTTATGCCAGTTCTACAACTCATCAGAAACATTCTTATAGGTAAACCAATAGACAGTAAGCTTGCCAGTCAAGAGAAACTAGGAGTCAGTCTTGGGCTTGCTGTATTTGCAGTCGATGCACTATCTTCAACTGCCTACGCTACTGACGAGATCTTTATTGCACTAGCAGCTAGCTCTTATGCTAGCTACACGGGATTATTGTCTTTTCCAGTTGCAATAGCTATCGCAATACTAATCGGAATAGTAGTAATCTCTTACACTCAAATAATCAAAGTCTACCAAGATGAAGGTGGTGCGTATATAGTAGCCAAAGAGCACTTAGGACTTCCTATGAGTCTAATTGCTGGAGCAGCTTTGTTGATAGATTACTTATTAACAGTAGTAGTGAGTATCAGCGCAGGAGTCGCAGCTTTGACTTCTACTGGATTAATTAGTCATAATTGCACCGTAATTTTTTGCGTAGTCTTTACTCTCATTATTACCATTGTAAATCTACGTGGCTTACGTGAATCTGGTAGAGTTTTTGCTTTTCCAGCTTACTTGTTTATATTTGTAATGTTTCTGATGTTCTTCTTTGGATTTGGAGAATTTTTTAAAACTGAAAGTGTCGCAGCATTGGTACATGCAAAAAATGAAGCTTTTTTTACTGACCCACAATTCTCATTAGCAAATTTGGGGTTCATCGCCATCATGCTCAAAGCCTTTGCCCATGGATGTGCTGGCTTAACGGGAATCGAGGCAGTAGCTAATGGAGTCAATGCTTTCAAAGAACCTGCTGTCAAAAAAGCAACTACTGTAATGATGATTATGGGATTATTATTAGCTACTATTTTCCTGGGTATAACTTTACTTGCAAGTATGTATAATCTTAGTCCTAATATTCAGGAAACAGTCTTGTCACAGGTTGCAACCAGAGTCTTTGGAGAAGGAAGCTTTCTTTACTACTTAGTGCAATTCGTGACAATGTTACTTTTGATATTAGCAGCGAATACAGCTTTTGCTGGTTTCCCGCGCATGGCAAATCTACTGGCTGTTGACGGTTACTTACCACGACAATTGATGAACATCGGTGATAGATTGGTTTTTAACAATGGAATAGTATTTCTTGGTATCGGCTCTATTTTTTTACTTTGGTTATACAAAGGTGACACTCATTTATTAATCCCACTTTACGCCGTTGGAGTTTTTATCTGCTTTACAATCTCACAGATAGGCATGGTATCTCATCACATGAAGAACCGCTCTAGCGGCTGGTTTCGTGGCATATTGATTAATGGCTTTGGTGGGCTGACTACTTTATTAGTTACTCTAATTATTGCCGTACAAAAATTTCATTCTGGTGCTTGGATAGTTTTATTCCTGATACCTTTATTTGTTTTTATCTTTTTGCAAATTAAAGCACACTATCAATCAATCTTTAAACAATTAACTCTTACTGATGATTTCCATGCCACGATACCAAGCAAGCATAAAATTCTGGTTTTAGTTTCCAATCTTGGCAAGGTAACCCTATCATCACTAACCTATGCAAAAACAATGTCAGCAGCTGATATTGAGGCAGTTCATGTAGAACTTAATTCTCAAGTAACAGCAAAGCTAAAAGCAGATTGGGCTGAGTATGAGAATATGGTGCCACTAAAAATCCTGCCCTCACCCTACAGATCAATCACAAGACCACTGTTGAAGTATATTGATGAGCTGAATGCAGTACCAGAATCTCATTGGATTACAGTGATAGTCCCAGAATTTGTTACCAAACAACTTTGGCATAACTTCTTGCATAATCAAACGGCAATATTACTAAAGGCTTTATTGAGATTCAGAAAAAACACCATCGTGATAACTTATAGATTTCACTTGGATGACTAGAATAATTAATTTTACAATGTTTAATTATTACCTTGAAGCTTATATCAAGAGAACAGCTAGTAAAATTAACCTTAACAATAACCCTATAGTGGCACTATAGAGTTATCTTATTGGTATCATTGTTGCCATGAAAACTAAAGTACTAGTAACTGATAAAATCGACGCTGAAGGTCTTGAGATTCTCAAGGGAAGTTCAGAAGTTGATTATAAAGCAGGCATTAGTGCTGCAGAGCTAAAAACTATCATTAAAGATTATGATGCCCTACTAGTTAGATCACAAACTCAGGTTACTAAAGAAATTCTAGAACATGCTCACAAACTTAAAATTATTGGTAGAGCTGGTGTTGGTGTCGATAATATCGATCTAGATGCCGCAACTGAGAAGGGTGTCATCGTTGTTAATTCTCCAGAAGGCAATACCATTGCCGCAGCTGAACACACAACTACTCTCATGATGGCGCTATGTCGTCATATCACTATCGCGGATATCTCTTGCAAAGCAAATAAATGGGAGAGAAGTAAATTTCTTGGAACGGAATTGTGTGGACAAACTTTAGGAATAGTTGGTCTTGGCAAAATCGGACAAAGAGTCGGCAAAGTAGCAAATGCACTGGGCATGAAGGTTCTAGCCTATGATCCATTTATCTCAGCAGAGCGCGCTGAAGATCTGGGCTTCAAGAAAGTTGAATTAGAATATTTGTTTGCGAATTCTGATTTCATTACCCTACACGTACCGAAGACTAAAGAAACTCTCAACATGATTAACAAAAACTCTATCGCCAAGATGAAAGATGGGGTGAGAATAGTTAATTGCGCTCGTGGCGGACTAGTCAACGAACAAGATTTAGCTGATGCCCTTCAATCAGGTAAAGTAGCAGGAGCTGCTTTTGATGTGTTTGAGACAGAACCCTGCACTGATTCTCCATTACATAAATGCGGCGACAAGGTTATACTAACTCCACACCTTGGAGCCAGTACCACTCAAGCCCAGCTCAACGTTGCAATTGATGTTGCTGAGCAGATTAGAGACGTACTCTGTGGTGGAGTAGCAAGAGCTGCAGTTAACCTACCGGGACTCAAACCTGAACTAGTGCAGCATATCAAACACTATCTTGGTCTTGCTGAGATTATGGGATCTTTTCTTACGCAAATCACTCCTGGTGCTATCAAGTCTATCGACATTGAAGCTCTTGGCAAACTTGCTGACAAAAATATCGAAGGACTCAAGCTTGCAATTCTTAAAGGGATACTATCAGTGAACCTTGATGGCGTGAGCTTCGTCAATGCTCCTCTAATTGCTAAAGAGCGCATGATTAAAGTACATGAACTTAAATCAGATGACTCTGGTGCTTTCATTGATAAACTAAGAATCAAAATCACAACCAGTGAAGCAGAGCATACTATCGCAGGAACCGTTCTACAAGGCAATCTACCATCAATCATTCAAATTGATGATTACTCGTTTAGTTTCAGACCAGAGAAACATTCTATTGTTACTTTTCACAAAGATCAACCTGGCATGGTAGCCCAAGTCTCTAAGATACTTTGGGATGGACAAATTAATATTAGTGGCATGAACCTTGGTAGAACCAAAGACTCCGCCAAAGCAGTTATGGTGATTGGTGTTGATGGTAATGTTGACGATCAATCACTGGCTAAGATTGAGGCTGTCTCTGGAATTGACAAAGCGAATTTTGTCAATTTGCATGGTAGACAAGAATCACGTAGTTGAGAAGCCAGCAAAGACAGGACTTGGCTTAGTGAAATCTACAGCCCCCAGCCACCAGCAACTTCTATATTCTGCCCAGTAACATAATCATTGGTGAGTAAATAATTCAATGTTTGGTTAACTTCAGCGAGAGCCCCCAATCGCCCTAATGGAATATCTTCTATCGCGTCATTTACAACAGTGTTCTCAAGATGTCCTGGTGAAATCATATTAATCAAGACACCATTAACAGCTTCTGCTTTAGCTAAACCTTTAGTTAAAGTCAGCAAGCCTGTTTTCGCGACTTGATAAGCTATCACTCTTGGTGCTGGGCTGAATTTATCCAGAGCCGCAAAGCCAATATTAATAATGCGTCCATGCGACTGACGCAAATATGGCAAAGCATATTTAGTCATGTAAAAAGAAGAATTGAGATTTGAATTCATCATCTCTTGCCAATCTTCAATACTAATGTCATCAATACTCTTAGCAATATAGTTACCAACATTATTCACCAAAAGATCTAAACGACCATATTTACTAATGGTATCTACGACCAGTCGTTCTGCAGACTCACTTTGTGTTAGATCATAATCTTTAGAGCGAATAATTTCTGGCTGCGCAAACCCATGAGCCAGCAAGTTAGCACTAATTGCCTGTCCTAGACCTCGAGCATTGCCAGTTACTATTGCAATCTTCTTCATATTCATAAGCTTAAGTCTATCATTAGACATCTTTCGAAACCGCAGGTTTCGATGTAGATGTCGCCTAACAAAAGTAGCAACCGCGCGGTATGCGCGTGTTGCCCTACCAGAAGATTCAGGTTTCAGAAGAAGTCTATTGAAGAACTTAGATTTATAGTATCAGCAAGACTAACACCATATAAGTAATTCCCGCAAAGCTTGATATTCTGGAAGCTCTGTAGCTCAGTCTCAATCTTAGCAAGCTTAAGTTGATGATTAAGATAGTATTGGGGAATAGCTCTTGTAATATGCTTAGTCTCTAAAACCAAGAAATCACTAGGCTCTAATTTGCGCTTAGCATAAGGCGCAAAAACCATTATTTGCTCTCTAATAATCTGATCTACGTCATTAAACTTCGCAAAACAAGTGAATAAATATTTATCAGGCAAGTTTCTCTGTTCAAAAAGTTGCGACGAGAAAATAGTACCCAAGGTAGATAAATCATCTCCAGCAGGCAAATAGCCGAAGGCATCAAAAATCTCTTCAGACTTAAATAAACTTTTATCAACGACTAACGCAAATAAATATACTGGTGCATAATCTATCTGGGCTAGTTGAGAAGACACTTCTGGTGCTGTTGATTCTAATATTGCCGCTGCTGCAAAAGCCGGTGAGCTTATAATCAAATTCGCTGCTTTCAAATGCTCACCACTAGCCAACTTGAGAGTTATGAGATCTTGATTATAATCAACGATCTTTAGATCAGCCTCAAGGACAATATTCTGCCGTCCAATATTATCGACCAGTGCATCCACCAAAACCTGCATCCCTTCAGCAAAAGATAAGGTTTGCATTTTTTGTTTCTTTGTTTTTGACTTAGTCAATAGAATAGTGAATAAAGAATCATTATCCTTCTCTAAAGCAATTAATTTCTTTAACACAGACTCTGCTGACAGCTTTTTAGAATCACCAGCCCAAATACCTTTAAGTGCAGTGTGAAATATTTCAGCAATCTCTCTACCAAATTTTCGAGCAATGAAATCATATACAACTAAATCTTTACCTTGATAAATTTTCTTGTAAGAGAACAAAGAAATTATCAATCTCAATTTAGCCAGCAAACTAACAACAGGCGAGAAAAGAAATTTTATTGGGTTTACTGGTAGATCAATCAAACCCTCTCGATAAATATATCGCTTACTTGTTACAAAATCCTTAGCAATAGTTGTAAGCCCAAGCTCTTCAATCAGCTCCATAATGGGCTTAGAGTTACTAAGAAAAGAATTGGGTCCAAATTCATAGATAGTAGATTCAAAATGGCGCGTATCTATTGCTCCGCCTATCCGATCAGACTTCTCAAATAATAAAAACTCTTGACCAAGTTTCTTTAAATGATAAGCCGCAACAAGACCAGCAATACCAGCACCTATGATCACATAAGTATATTTAGTCTTGTTCAGAGTCATCGTCGTCAACTTTAGAATCTATTTTTTTTGGTTCAGCAATTCTAAACTTCACATCGACATTCGCTTCAACATTGATATCACCAGAATTATAAGCTCCAGCTTCAGAGAAATCTGCAGTCATAGCTTTCATCATATAACCACGACTAACTACTGGTGGATGATAACTTGAAGTCTCACTTATTGACTGTATTTCACCTAATTCCGCGTTTAGAACTTTTAGCATGGCTTCCGCTTTAATCTTTGCTCTTTGTACGGCAATAGCAAGCGCATCGTTAATCAAACTACTATCTTCTTTCAAGCCATACTCAACATTCTGCAATCTACCACTCTCATCATCAGTAACAATAGTAATCAAAGCCGCTAAAGTCTCGTTCAACAACTCAGAATCATCACCAAACACCTCTACATCAAAATCTTTACTTGCTTTATAACCAATCAATTCATTTTCGTGCGATTGATTATTGTATCTATAGTCTTCATTAATTGAAAACTGAGCCATGCGTATTTGCCCTTCAGGTATACCAAGTTCTTTAATTGCTGTTAAAACTTTGGCACTATTCTCATTATTAACCTTACGCGCCACACTAGGACTCTTGTCTGTATTATTAATATTAAAGCTGATATTAACTTTATCGGCAGTTCGCTTCAAAGTAGCCCCAGCAGTAACACTGATAGTCCTCGATTCTTGATGAGGACCATGAGCCAAACTCGGCATCAGCATAGATAAAACCAGAAAAGATATAAATAAACGCATATATAGATTATATCGGATCTCCACCCCTTATTGAGACCCATTCTCAATAAGGCAGATTATTAATAAATTATCTGCTAATTCCCCATAAACTAAGCAGATTTGTTAAGATTAAAGCTCTGTTCGAGGACTAAACAATGCCACAACCAAAGAAAAACCATTCACACCAAAGACAACAAAAAAGAAGAGCTAACTGGAAAGGTACGCTTGTCGCACTTGTTGCCTGCAATAACTGTGGCCAAGTTAAAAGACCTCACCATGTTTGTGATTCTTGTGGTTATTACAATGGTCGCAAAATGAAAGAACCTACCAACGCACAAGCGTAGTTCACATAAAGAGTTATCATATAAAAGGTGTTATTTTTTGCAAGAAAGTTTATTTCTGCTTCATTGACTTTGTTTAGCTTAGTCAGCGTCTCTTTTTTTCTGTTACACCTATTACCCGGCAACCCTTTTGACGAAGGTCATAGGCTCGACCCTCAAATTCTTGCAAAACTAGAACATAAATATGGTCTCGATTTACCTTTGTTTGAACAATACATCAACTACATATATAAATTGCTATTCAATGGAGACTTGGGACCCAGTCTTAAATATATCAATCGGGATGTCATTGATATTCTCAAAGACGCAATTCCGGTGTCCTTAGAGTTGGGATTAATTGCTTTTATACTCGCAACCATCGCTGGTACAATTCTTGGTTTGACTGCAGCCCTCTTGCCGACAAGCTTTTATGGTAAGTTTGCAAACTTACTCAGCAGTATTGCAATGTCATTACCAAGTTTTATTTTTGCTGCAATATTAATTAGTATCTTTGGTCTACAGTTAAATATCTTTCCAGTGGCTCTCTGGGAAGGTCCAGAATATATAGTACTACCAGCCCTTACATTGGCTATTGCACCGACTGCTTATATTGCAAGAATAACCAGATCCGCAGTATCAGCAAATCTAAACAAAAATCACTTGAAAACAGCTTACGCAAAAGGTTTAGATTACTATTCCATTATCCTCAAACATACTTTCTACAACAGCTTATTGCCGATACTAACTGTTATGGGTCCATTATTTGCAATGTTGGTTACAGGCTCTTTTGTCGTTGAGTATATTTATGCGATACCAGGTATGGGTAAATACTTTGTCACGGCCTTTATCAATAGAGATTACTTTCTAGTCTCTGGTGTTGTTATTATTTTCTCAACAATTCTATTGGCTGTTAATTTTATTGTAGATTTACTTATCTTCAGGTTGGATCCAAGGCTAAAACAATAAAGCTAACGCACATTAGAATTGCTGATAAAATAAAGAATATGAGCGGAAAAGATTTAGCTCCTAGAGCACAAGCCTATATCCTGATATTACGCTGGACTATAGCATTAATATTTTTTGCAAATGGCTGGATGAAACTTAAAGATCCATCTTTTGGTGCTAATGCTGATAGCTTTTTCTATAGCTTACAAGATGATGTGATTTTTGCTCCTTATAAGCTAGTCTTCAAAAATATAATCATGCCTAATGTGTACTTGGTTGCAAGTTTTGTTAAATATGCTGAACTAGCTCTCGCTGGAATATTTTTCATTGGTTTCCCCTTACGCATTGGTACTTGGGTAGCAACCTTCTTACACTTGAACTATTTGTGTATTGCCAGTTTCCCGACTTTTATTTATCTCAATGCCATCATGATTGTTGCTGAATGGGCGGTGTTAAATACTTTTGCAAACAAAGACTAATTTAACTTTTATCATACTTATATGTCTCTGCTTGAGTGCTTGTAGTACAGGACTTCACAAGCAGGAATCCAATCTGCGCTTACTGCATAGAGGACAAGATCCAAAAACTTTTAATCCATGGATAGCCAGTGACGCAAGTAGTTCAGAGATGGCTGCTCTAATGTTTGAAGGCTTAGTCTACTTCGATCCAAATACCGATCAGCCGGTTCCCAACTTAGCAAAGGATTTTATCGTCAGTCCAGATGGCAAAACAATTCGCATAATCTTGCGCAATGATATTTTTTGGAGTGATGGTCAAGCTATTAACGCTGAGGACGTTGAATACACATGGAATAGTTTAATAAGAGATGAAATTGCTATCAGCTCACTAAAAGACGTTCTCTTAGTTAATGGAAAATTCCCTGTTATTACAATTATCAACGATCATACTATTGAATTCAAAGTAGCAGAAGTCTTTGCTCCATTTCTCCGCACACTCAATATCGAGATCGCTCCAAAACATCATATAGAAAGATTCCTAGCGGAGCAGCATGCTCAAACATTAGAAGATAAGCAGAAAGCCTTTAACAACTATCTAAATATTCATGTCAATCCAAAGGACATTGTCAGTTCTGGAGCATTTCGGCTCAGAAAACTTACTAGTGGCGAGCGAATAGAATTTGTCAAGAATAAAAAATATTTCAAAAAAGACGATAAAGGCAATCCACTTCCCTATTTAGATAGACTAACCTTCGCGTATGCTGCTGATGATTCAGCAGCTGTTTTCAAATTCCTAGCTAAAGAAGTTCATGCACTAAGTGTCAGCCCACAAAATGCTGCTTTTATTAAAAGCTTAGAGAAACAATATAATTTCACTTTATATGACCTAGGACCCAGTAGTGGTACTAGTTTCATCTGGTTCAATTTGAGTCGCAATATACCAGAACCACAATACTCATGGTTCAACAATCGTTATTTCCGCCAAGCAGTTTCTTATGCAATTGACCGGGACAGTATTGTTAACAATGTTTTTCAAGGATTAGGTGCTCCTCTATTTACAGCTGAATCATTACAATCTCCGTACTTAAATGAGTCTCTGGCAAAGGGTTATAAGCATGACACAACACAAGCAAAACAACTACTAGTCGAAGCCGGTTTCAAACTGCAGCAACGCAATGGACAACTAGAATTAATCGATCAGAACAATAACAAAGTTGAATTCGATTTATTTACTAATGCCGGCAATACTGAGCGTGAATTAATGTCGGTAATGATCATTAATAATCTAAAAAAAATTGGCATAAAGGTAAATTTCAAAGCACTTGAGTTTAATAATTTTGTTGGCAGAATTATGCAAGGTAAAGATTATCAAGCTGGAATCATTGGACTGACAGCATCTAATGAGCCTAATAACGGCTCGAATGTCTGGAAAAGTGGTGGTCGCATGCATATGTTTGACATTAAAGAATTCCAAACTGTCCCTTTAACTAGAGACTGGGAGTTAAAAATCAATCAACTGTTAATTCAAGGGACTAGTGTTTTAGATTTCAACAAACGCAAAGTAATTTATGACAAATTTCAAGAAATTGTTTACGAAGAGAATCCTTTCATATACTTAGCTTCACCCAAAAACCTAATTGCCGTAAATAATAAAGTAAAAGGATTACAAGTAACCAAGTATCATGGGATCATGCCATTTATGGAAAGAATCTACTTAGAGAAATGATGGAACTAAACACTAAAGAACTTCCAAGCTCTCCAGGTGTCTACCTGTTCAGTGATAAGAATAAGAAAGTTATCTACATAGGTAAGGCTATTGACTTACGCTCAAGGATTAGATCCTATTGGAATCAGTCAACTTGGTCTGATCGTCCAAAACTACAGGTAATGATGCCAAAAGTAGTTCATATAGAAACTATAATAACGAAATCAGAAAAAGAAGCTTTGATTTTGGAATCTAATTTGGTGTTTAAGCATCAACCTAAATACAATGTTCTACTTAAAGCAAACAACAAAAACTTCCCCTGGTTAATAATAACTTACGATGAGCCATTTCCTAGATTAATCCCAGTACGTAATCTTGATAGCTACAAAAAGAAAGCAAGAAACTCTAATTCAAAAAATAAATTTTTTGGTCCATATACAAACATCTCTGCCATGTATCAAAACTTAGAGCTTGTAAATGAATTATTTCCTTTACGTAAAAAGCGCGTCCCACCATTCAAGAATAGAACTTGCCTTAACTATGACCTTGGCAAATGCTTAGGCCCCTGCCAAAAGCTAATCACAGAGAGCGATTATCAAACAATGCTAGATCAAGTTGAAGTATTACTTGAAGGCAAACATCAAGATCTATTAATCCTATTAGAAGAACAGATGAAGCGTTACAGTAAAGAGCAAGAATATGAGAAGGCAGCAAAAATCCGAGATCGCATCAAGGCATTAAAAACTTTCAATGAAGGTCAGAATGTCATCTCAGAAAATTCCACACTAAACCTTGATGCTTTCGTACTAATAATGGACGATGCCAAAAACTTTGCAGGTATTCAAATATTCAAAACTCGTGAAGGACGCTTGATACACAGAGACTCTGTGGAACTTGATTTCTCAGTAGAAGATACTAAACTTGAAATTCTAGAAACTGCAATAGAACAATATTACGCTCAGATCCCAGATACAGAGTTACCCAAGGAAATACTACTAGAATATGAATACAAAAAGGTTTTTGAGAAAGAATCACAATTACTGGAAGAATGGCTCAGTGAGCGTAAGCAACAAAAAGTAACAATAAGCTTCCCTCGTTCAGGAGCAAAATATGCTCAAGTACAACTAGCTAAACGTAATGCTTTGTTATTAATTGAGAAAATAAAGCTCGACTATTATGAAGAACAGTCTAAAGATATTAATATTGCTTTAGAGAATTTACAAAGAGAACTAGGATTAAACAATCTCCCACAGCGTATCGAATGTTACGATATCTCACATACTCAAGGAACCAATACTGTAGCTAGTATGGTTTGCTTTATTGATGGGCTCTCTGCCAAAGACCAGTATAGGCGCTTCAAGATCTCAAAGGATCAAAACAATGACTATGCTTCAATGCAAGAAGTAATTAGTAGAAGATTTAAAAATTTTGCCAATAGTAATGAGGATCAGTCACATCTGAACAACTATGAAGACCTACCAAATCTAATTATAATTGATGGTGGACGCTTGCAATTAAATGCTGCAATCGAAGTAATGCAAAACTACAATTTAGAACATATACCCATAATAGGCTTAGCAAAAAAACAAGAAGAAATTTATTTACCAAATCAAAACCGTACTTTAATTTTAGACCGCAAATCCGCAGAACTCTTCCTAGTACAAAGAATCAGAAATGAAGCACATCGTTTTGCAATAACATATCACAGAAAACTAAGAGCTAAAAAAACAACCAATGAAAAATTGGACCGCAAGTAAAGACCTAAAGATTTTTACAGACAGTCCAATGATCAACAAACTCATCACCAATGTGACAGCTGCTTCTATGAGAAAACTTAATTTGGAGGAATCAAGTTTAATCTAATAAGAATTGAATCTACTCAACTGAGTCAAGAATATCTTCTCTAATTTCATCGCTAGCCTCTTCATCAATCTCAGCAATAAACTCAGCAGATTGATTAGCCATCGGTTTAGCAGCTAGTGCAGCATTGCGAGCTAACAACTCCGCCTGCACTTTCATCTCAATCTCTTCAAGTATGTTTGGATTGACGGATAAATGAGCAACTGTATTGTCTCTACCTTGACCAATCTTCTCGCCATTATAACTAAACCATGCTCCAGCCTTATTAATAATATTAAGATCAACAGCAGCATCAACAATACTACCTTCAGTATTAATACCCTTAGCAAAAAGAATATCGAACTCAGCAATTCTAAATGGCGGTGCTACTTTATTCTTAACAACTTTGACCTTCACTCTATTACCAACATCCACTCCATCTTTCTTCAAGGTTTCGATACGACGTATATCCATACGCACGCTCGAATAAAACTTCAAAGAATTACCACCAGTAGTAGTCTCTGGCGAACCAAACATCACACCAATCTTGTAGCGAATCTGATTAATGAAAACAATAGTAGTACCAGTTTTTGCCGCAATTGCAGTTAATTTACGCAGTGCTTGAGACATCAAACGCGCTTGCAGACCTGGTAACTGGTCACCCATCTCACCATCAATCTCCGCCTTAGGAACCAAAGCTGCAACAGAGTCCACAACAATAATATCAACAGCAGCAGATCTTACTAATTGTTCTACAATCTCTAAAGCTTGCTCACCAGTATCTGGTTGAGAGATCAATAAGTCATCAGTATTCACACCAATAGCCTTAGCGTAAACTGGATCCAAAGCATGTTCCGCATCAACAATAGCAGCAGTACCGCCTTTCTTCTGCGCTTGCGCACAAATCGTCATAGCTAAAGTAGTTTTACCAGAAGATTCTGGTCCATAAATTTCTATTACTCGGCCTCTTGGTATACCACCAACGCCCAAAGCAATATCAAGACTTAATGCACCAGTTGGAATGACATCAAGCTGTACAGCAGGTTTATCACCCAATCTCATCACCGCACCTTTACCAAAATTTTTCTCAATTTGAGAAAGAGTATTAGTTAAAGCTTTTAGCTTCTCTTGCTTCGTGTGTAATTCTTGAACCATTTCTTTATCCTTTCTTGCCATGATGCTCTCCTTATTGATTGTACTTAATTATCCCCACTTTGGTTTTATATTAAGTATTTATACTGACAGCCCAGGAACAGTAAAGAGTAGCTCAGTGAACCCCTTGGTTAGGATTGGTGGGCATTTAAGCACTCTTACTGCCATAAGGCTTACAAATATAAGAGTACCATATCTAACTGAAATAGCAAATTAAATTTCTCTCAGAATTAGCTAGATTTAATAACCTATCTAACCTTTAGATAACCAAATCTTAACTCTTTTTTGATATAAAGAAGCATGCCAATCAATATCAACGGGACAGAATACAGCGAAAATCAAATCAATTTAGCAGTAAATAATTACACTCGCTACTTAGAATCTATTCTAGCAGGCAGGTACACTGCAACACAATCAGAAATTAACCTTCTTGATCTTAACGGTGCTAATCAACAAGCACGTCTAACTTCTATCATTTCTAACTTAAGAGACTTTAACACACAAACAAGTTCGGTAACTAACTTTGACTTCAACGCAAATGGTGCAACTGGCACTGCCGATCAAAGAAAAGATATTGATTTACTTAGTACAATTGTACGTAATCATAGTGATGCTAATCCATCAGCGGCAATGGAAATTTACAGCCCCGGTGTTGGCGCTGCAGTGCCAGAATGGGCTTCCAGTACAGGTTTAGACACAGGAAGATATAGTTTCTTCAAAACCTCTGGTGGCTATGTGGTTGCAACCGATGTTGGCGTTAATGGTAGTGTTGTAAAAATGTTTAATCCAGCTGGAGAATTACTAACTACAGTTAGTGGTGATCCACATGTCTATGAATCTACTCGCGATGCTCAAGGCCGTATGATTGCAGGTACAGGGTTGAATGGACCATCAACTTGGCACTTTGCTGATGACTCTACTTTCATATTACCTGACGGCAGCAAAATTGCTATTAATTGTGTACGAAGTGGCGGAGTTACAAGTAACGTGTATGTGGCCCGAGGAATCTATGTCCAATCTGGTAATCAAGTTGCACAAATCGGCACAGAGTTTGGTTCTGGTAGAGATACTGCAAGCACTACAGACCAGGAAGAGGGAGCCATGCAAACCAGAGCACGTTTCCTTGCGCAAACATCAGCGGAATGGGATGCAGCGAACCTTGATGCTAACGTTTCTGGTAAACGCAATGGTGTCTTCGCTCTTGTTGAAGGTACAACACAATGGGCTCAAATGGGGACGGATGGTAACTTCTATGATAACAACTCTGAAAGCTGGACTAGCTACCTGACTCGTGATGGTAATCAGCTTTTTCACAGTGCAACTAACAGCTTAGTCAATAGAAATCAATTAATCGCAAGACTAGATGCTAGTCAAATTACAGATTATAATCGCCTCAATACTTTAAATTTACCCAATGATATTAAATTACAAATCGTTGACACTTACTTACAAACACGAGCGATGCCGCCGAATATAGAAGTATTTGCTGCGGATTACAATCGCCTTAATGCTCTACAGATGCCAGATGCTATAAAAAATCCAATCATGGCAGAATTCTTACGTGATCGTACTCTCGTTGGCGGTGTAACTAATTTTATTACTGGTTATAACACTATTAATGGTTTGACTTTACCTGATGCTATCAAAAACCAATTAATGACTGGTTTCATACAAAGCCGAGTTTTAGAACCCAACCTACCACTCTTTGCAGCTGATTACACTCGCCTAAATAATTTGAACATGCCAGATACTATAAAAAATCCAATCATGGCAGAATTCTTACGTGATCGTACTCTCGTTGGCGGTGTAACTAATTTTATTACTGGTTATAACACTATTAATGGTTTGACTTTACCTGATGCTATCAAAAACCAATTAATGACTGGTTTCATACAAAGCCGAGTTTTAGAACCCAACCTACCAGTCTTTGCAGCTGATTACACTCGCCTAAATAATTTGAACATGCCAGATGCGATCAAAACTCCAATCATAGAAGAGTTCTTGCGTGATCGCACATTAGTCGGTGGTGTCAATAATTTCATCACTGGTTACAATACAATCAATGGATTAGCACTACCATCTCAAATAAAACAAGGTATCATGTCAGACTTCATACAAAATCGAGTCTTAGACCCGAACCTAGGAGTTTTTGTTACAGACTATAGTCGCTTAGAAGCATTACAAATGCCAGATGCCATCAAGAACCCAATCATGACAGAGTTCTTACGTGATCGTAATTTAGTCGGTGGAGTTGATAACTTCATTAGTGGCTATAACACTATTAATGGCTTAACTTTACCAGCAGATATCAAGGCTGATGTCCTAAATGGTTTCATACAGAATAGAACTTTCGATCCTAATATAGTTAATTTTGCAGCAGATTACAACCTAATCAACTTAGCAGATTTGGATCAAGAGACAAAAGATCTAATACTAGAAGGGTTCTTGCAAAGACACTCAATAAATACGGTACAACGTCGTTTCCTGAATTTATTGAAAAACAATTCATTTAACCTAACAAACAATACCGAAGTCAATAGTACAATGAAGTCAGTATTAGTCGCAAGAACTTTTGATTTGCCTAATAACCCAATCGATAACCTAACAGCAGATCAACAAAATTATGTTACGTTAATTGGTAATCTTATCAACAGTAATATTCCAAGCAATCACACTTATGCTAGTACTTATAACACATTGCTTAGAAGAGTATTAAATGGTGGAGCCTCTCTGGAAGCTACAGACACAAGTGGTGGTGGTGGTGGTATTCGTGACACAGGAGCAAGAGATACTGGTGAACAAGTCGAAACCGTATCAGATTTTGTACATCAATTAAATAATTATTTTAATGGTCAAGCAGTAAGCTCAACAATGCTTGAAGATCAAATTAACTTATTTATTGGAGCAAACCGATTGTCAACAGAGAGCGGTCAGGCTGGTGATCCTAGCGCTACAAGAAATCAAGAGATATTACATAATTTCTACATCTCGCAAAAACAAGACTTAGAAGCTAAGAGAACTAGCTTGATGTCATTACTAGCATCTCAACCACCATCTGGTGATTCTATTAGAGGTAGTGGTGGTAGCACTATCGATATGCAAATTGCAACTATTGATGCACAGATAACCAGACTTAATAATCTGCTTGCTTTGTAGAAAATAACTTCTTATACTCAGCATAACCCTCTGCCTCAAGCTTATCAACAGAAATAAATCTTAACGCTGCTGAATTAATACAATAACGTTGCTGCCCATTCGGTCCATCTGGGAAGACGTGACCAAGATGACTATCAGCTTGTTTAGAGCGAACTTCAATACGTAACATACCATGACTAGAATCTTTTTTATTAACAACACTCGCGGGATCAACCGGCTGAGTAAAGGACGGCCAGCCAGTTCCAGAATCAAACTTATCTAACGAACTAAACAAAACTTCACCACTCACCACATCAACATAGATTCCCCCTTCTTTATTATCCCAATATTCATTTTGGAAAGGCGGTTCAGTGCCACACTCTTGAGTTACATAATGTTGCATCTTAGTTAATTTAGGCTTCAGTGGACAAGCACCCCAAACCCTCTCAATAAAAGCAGCTCGCCCAGAACCAACTTTATAAGCTTGATAGTGAGTAGGTTGTTTTTTGTAATATTGCTGATGATATTCTTCAGCGGGATAGAACACTGTTACTGGCTTGATTTCAACTACTATTGGCTTGTCAAACTTCGCTGCGATTTTTAATTTAGCAGATTCTGCTAATTGTTTTTGAATTGCATCATAGTAATAAATTCCAGTACGGTATTGAGAACCTCTATCAGCAAATTGTCCACCCTTATCGGTAGGATCAATTTGCCGTAAAAAAACATCCAATAACTCTTGGTAACTAATTTTACTTGGATCAAACTCCACTCTAACGGCCTCAGTATGACCAGTATCACCACTACAAACCTCTTCATAGCTAGGCTCAATGACCTGCCCATCAGTATAGCCAGATTCTACTTTGAGCACACCATCGAGCTCAGCGAAGGCAGACTCGACACACCAGAAACAACCACCAGCAAAGCAGGCTTGCTCAGAAGCAACCATCCTAGAATCCCCGTAAAATTGCCGCCGCCGCAACTCTCTCCAAAGCCAGACAGTAAGCCGCTTGACGATTACCAATATTTCTTTCATTGGCAAGATTAACAACTGCCAAGAAAGCTCTTGTCATACGCTTATCAAGCTCAGTGACAACTCTCTCGTAATCCCAATAGAATTGCTGTAAGTTTTGTGTCCATTCGAAATAACTAGTAACAACTCCACCAGCATTGGCTAATATACTTGGAATAACAAAAATATTACGCTTATATAATATAGCGTTAGCTTCTGCTGTCGTTGGACTATTAGCGGCTTCAATTATAATCCTAGCTGTGGTTTTTTCTGCAACCTGCTTGGTGATTGCATTAGACAAAGCTGCCGGAATCAAGACATCACAATCAAGGATCAACAAATCATCACGTGGAATTTCTTTGGCTCCAGTAAAGCCAGAGAAAGATTCTTTATTGCTCAGTTGATATCTCTGAGCAGCTTCGACATCAATACCATCAGGATTATGAAGTGCACTCTGTGCATTGCTCACTGCAATAATCTTAGAGCCCAATTCTTTAGAAATAATACGAGCAGCATGATAGCCAACATTACCAAAACCTTGTATAGCTACACGTAAAGTTTTTGGATCAATGTTCTTTTGCTTGCAGGTCTCACGCAACATGATAAAAACCCCTCTACCAGTGGCTTCTAGCCTACCAGCCGAACCACCAACTTCTAGCGGTTTACCAGTAACTACCGCAAGTGGTGAAGAGTCTGTGTGAGCCTTAGAATACTCATCATAAATCCAAGCCATGATTTGTGGATTGGTATTGATATCAGGAGCAGGTATATCTATGTGTGGTCCAATATTATTACCCAAGTGTGAAACAAACGCCTTGGTCAAACGACGCAATTCATGAATTGACAAAGTTTTAGGATCAACAGCAATGCCACCCTTTGCCCCACCAAATGGAATATCAACAAGAGCAGCCTTCCAAGTCATCAAATCAGCTAATTTACGAATTGAAGCAAGATCAACATCCTGATGATAACGAATACCACCCTTAAAAGGACCACGAGCATTATTATGCTGTACTCGGTAAGCCTTAAGCGGCAACAGGGTACCATCATCCTTCCTAAGAGGGATCTCCATAATAATTTCACGCTTACAAGTATTTAAGTAAGAAATTAAAGTATCGTCTATTCTTTTGTCTTGATGTAAACCTTGCTTACGATTAAGGATAAAACAAGACTCCGCATCATAGCAGGTCTTACCTTCAAGTGTATGTTCAGGATATGGTTCATCCTTCATCTTCACTTCTTTTATACCCATATTATCAATATTTAATGCCATATTTTTTTTAACTCCTTTGTTAATAGCTATATTATAGTCCTATTTTACGACAAACACCAATACTTTTATGTTAAGCTCGTTATATATATTTCTTTATGTTGCCAACTGCCGCTACAACATCAACACTGGTAAGCCGCTTACAACAACGAGCCGGAGCTTCTGATATTTTATTTAGCTCTGATCCAGCCTCGCTTGGTCAAGAGGATCTGCGCAAATTACACAAACCAGCAGTTTTAGTTCAAGATTATCCAGAGAGTACCAAGATCTCAGAAGCTCTAGAACAAAGTTATGATACCTTACTTCAATACAGACCAAGTTTAGCCATTGCTCATTATCCAGATAGCGGCAAAGCAATATTAATAACTTTAGAAAAAGGATTAGTACCAGTCAATAATTTTGCTAGCCTTGCTACTTGGCTAGACAAATTATTACAAAGCAGAATTAAGCAAGAACATTATGATACTGATACATATCTGACCAAGGTGACAGAATTAGAAACTAAGACTGATTTAGATGAATTACAAAAACTGACAGAGACTTTATCAACGTGGTCTTTGTTTCCAAAATTTCAACTAACTAACGAGCAAACAAAACTAAGAAGCGAAAGATACCCTGGAGCTAGGTTTGGCTTCGTTGCCAAAAGAACGACTCAAGGCACTCTCATCACCGCAAGAGGCTCTAACAAGGGCACTCCATCAGAGAAGGATTTTGCCTTAGTGACTGCTATTGATGGTAAACAAGTACACACCAAAACTATTGAGCGCAAAGCCAGTCTCAATGCTCCACTCGCCCATAAAATCTTTGAAGCCAGACCAGAAATAAACTACATAGTACACTCACATATCTTATTACCGAAAGGAATCAATGCCACAAATATCAGTGCTCCTGACACTGAGGCAGATTGGAAGTCAATTGCAGAACTCGTTCAACAAGGCGCTCAAGTAATCAATCAACCTCAACATGGCACTTTAATCTTACTAAGAAATCCAGACGAATTATTACCAATATTACTACGCAATAACACATACAACTCACGAGCAGACCTATATGAAACTGAATATCGCAGATTTCTTGAAGAAGATTTTCTAACAAGAATTGTCAACGATTCAGGTACCCCCAAGACAGCCAAGGTTTTGGATTTATGCTGCGGCACAGGAGCTTCGACAGAAGCCTTAGTGCAATTAGGTTTCAAGGATATCGATATCGCTGATGGCTCACAAGGTATGCTGAGACAAGCAGAGCAAAAACTGGGCAGAAATGGAAAAATAATATCCTTACCAAATTTAGATCCTCTTACAAGTACCTACGATCTAATCACAATGAGACAAGCTTTTAACTATATTAGACCAACGGACTTAAATACTTTTGCATGGAATATTGCTCAGAGACTAAATCCTAATGGCAAGTTTGTTTTTACAACTTTTGCAGAACTAGAACCCGGATTAAGAATAAGAGAGAATCCAGATTGGCAAAATGACAATAGATGGATACGAACTTCTGAAAGCAACATTATCTCCAAAGAAGCAATAATGCACACTCAACGAACAGAATTGCTTGATTTCGATAAAGAGCTTTGGTCTCCAGTATTAGATATAAACATTTTCTATCAATACAACGCGGATCAAATCGCAAAAGCCTTTAGGGCTACGGGGTTAGAAGTCAAATATACACAGGAAGCTAATAGAATTTGCTTCACTTGCTCTAAAGGAATGAGTCTGTGAGCATATCCTTACAATCACGACGTTTAGCACTCCCTGAGAGCAATTTACAAGCTCTCAAACAAGGTGCTCTTGATCTCGCGGAACATAGCGAACGATTACTCGACTATCCAAGTTCAAGAGGCGACGATGACTTAAGAATGGATATCAAAAGAATTACTCCTAACTGGCAGGGTGATGTGTTGGTGACAGAATCCGCAACTTCAGCTCTATCCTTGTCATTAGCTTTAATTGGCAAAGGCAAAAAAATCGCAGTGCAAGTACCAGCATATTTTATGCTCTTTGATCAAGTTAACTCTTGCAAGCAAGAACTGCAGACTTGGGAGACTCTCGACGAACTTAGAGCCTTAGGCGCAGTCGATGCCATCATCACCACTAGCAATCACAGACCGCCATCTAGCGTCTCTCTTACGACAATAGAAAAACAGCAAATCGCTGACCTTGCTCGCAAACATCAAGCTTGGGTGATAGAAGATAACGCTTACGAGCCGTTATGGTTCAATCAAGAACCCACTCCTATTCCAGCAGACACCGATCGATCCATTAGAATAGGCAGTCTGTCTAAATTCGTAGCCCCGGCTCTCAGACTAGGTTTCATCAGAGCAAATGATGAGATATTAAACGCAATACGTGCTAGGCAAATTACTGATAAGTTATCAGTAAATCTACCCTCACAAATAATGGCCAGACCAAGCTTAGAAGCTGAAGTTCTTGATAACTGGAAAAAAACTTTACATCAAAGAGCAGATCATCTTAGAACAGGACTAACAGCAAAGACGCGAAGCTCAATCCCTGAACCAGATGGTGGTTCATATCTGCGTTTTGATCTGCCCGCCCAATGTGATCCAGAGACCTTTGCTCAAATCGTCGCGGCTAAAGGCTTACTAGTTGATCCAAATGCACATCAATATCCTGACAAGCAAGCACGTCCATATATTAGGTTACATTGCGGAGCCATTGACTCCAAGGACATTCCACAAGCTATTGATATTATTAGTGAGTCGATAAAGTAAACCCCTCTATTTATACAAAGTTTATGTTGTTAGATTTTGCTCCTTGGGTAACAAATTATTTATAAGATTGGTAAACAGGGGAGCAGCGGAGCCATGTCCCTGCTTTCGAACGAACGTGAGAAAGACAGGGACCGGAGCTGCCGGAAGTTTACCCAAGGAGCAAAATATTATAGATGATTTGAGAAGCTCTACGGCAAAGTTCGAAAGCGTCGAATTTCGCCTACTCCGTTCAATTTTTGCTGTTTTTAGCTAACAAAAACTCAAGACTCCATGAAAGTAGCTTCTCAAATCAAAATTAGGAATACTTTATTGGAGTACTATACTATAAAATATAATCTAGTGCTACTCAAAGACTTAATCAAAGAAAAACACCCCGACCTGAGCAACAGAGAAATCAAACGCGCACTAGAAGAGGGGGCTTGTAAGGTTAATGGTGCTATAGAAAGATTTCCTAATCGCACTATTAATCCACGCAAAGACAAAATTAGTTTTACCTATATCAAACTCAAAGCGAAAGCAAAACTCATAATCAACAAAAGTAGTATTGTTTTCGAAGATGCTGATATCCTTGTCTATGACAAGCCTGCGGGCTATGCTTGTATGTCCACAGAGAACAGCAAACAAGTAAACCTACATCGTGAACTCAAAAAATTCACGCGACTAAGCTTCCTAGAACCTGTTCATAGACTAGATAAGGACACTAGTGGGCTAATGATATTCGCAAAAAACTCACAAACACTTGAACAATTAAATCAAATGTTTAAAGACAAAGAAATCCACAAAGAATATTATGCTATCGTGGATGGTGCTTGGACACTGGCTCCCAAGGGACGAATTAGCAACCACCTGCAACTGGCTGCTAAACGCGGCGCCATGCAAACTTGGGAAATTGGTAAGAAAAATAATGCCAAAGCTGCTATCACTGATTACGAATTAATTTCTAATCATAGCAAGCATGCCTGCCTACGGCTATCACCACAAACCGGGCGCACTCATCAACTAAGAGTACATATGTCTCACCTAGGACATCCAATTATTGGTGACACTCAATACGCCAAGAATTTCAAGTCTCCACTGAGACCGGGACGCCATCTCTTACACGCGCATAAACTAAAATTCAAACATCCACAAACGCAGCGTAAGCTAAACTTAGAAGCCCCACTACCAGAAGAATTTACAAGCCTATAGTGGTACTATAGGGCCGCAAGCCAGCAGTTCAAAATAAAAGACTTCGGTTCTGTTATTATTATACCTCGTGGAAATAATCCGCGGTGGAGAACCGCC